>JBKPNW010000250.1:0-18649 GCA_046732815.1 Actinomycetota bacterium
ATCTTGAACCGCGGCAAGACCGGCTTCAGCTTGCTTGCAAGATCTCCCGGCTCTACGTCCTCCGTCCGGACGAAGGCGACGGGCCTTGCCCCGAACGCCTCGTCGGGCACGGGCACGACCACCGCCTCATCGATCCCCTCCAATCGGCAGAGGGCCTCTTCTATCTCCTCGGGCTGGATGTTCTCGCCGCCCGAGACGAAGAGGTTGTCCCTGCGTCCACGGACCCGCAAGTAGCCGCTTTCGTCCAGCTCACCGAGGTCTCCCGTGTGGAACCAGCCATCCGCGTCCAGGGGTCGGTCTATCTTCTCGCCCTCGACGTAGCCCGCGAAAAGCGTCTCGCCCCGAACCAGGATCTCCCCTCTCTCAGAGATCGAGACCTCACGGTTCGGTAGGACATGACCCGCGGTGCGCAGCTCCTCGCGTGTGGTACCCGGCGGTGTCGTGGTGACCTGCGAGGCCATCTCGGTGAGGCCGTAGCTGGTGTGGACCGGGAGCCCCCGGACAAGAGCTTCGTCCACGAGGGAGCCGGGGATCGGACCTCCCCCCATCAGGACGGCCCTTAGTCCGTCCAGGTAAGCGTCCTCCCGTAGCAGCCGAAGGAGTTGGGTGGAGACCAACGAGACGTGGGTCGCGTCGAGGCCGGCAATAGCCTCGCCGAGCGGGGTTTCTTGCTGCGGAAGCGTGACGGTAGCCCCAGCGAGCAGGCATCGGAATAGTATGGAGAGCCCCCCGACATGATAGAGCGGCAAAGAATGAAGCCACCTGTCTCCGGGCCGGAGCGCGATGTTGGTGTTCGAGCCGCGCGCGTTGTGGTAGTGGTTGCCGAACGTGTGGAGCGCCGCCTTCGGGACGCCGGTGCTCCCCGAGGTGAAGATGATGGTCGCAGGACGCTCCAGGGGGATGTCCGCCGGCTCTGCGAACTGTTTGCCCTCCCTTAGCAAGTCCTCAGGCCTTGGCCTCAGAAGGTTAGCGCTGGCCGTTCGCAGGAGTGCTTCGTCATCGGAGATCAGGGCCGAGCAGGCCGCCCTCTCGAGGATTGGTGCGATGCCTCGTGGCGGTAGGCGGTCGCTCAGGGGACAGGCTACATGTCCGGCACGAATCAAGGCGAGTACCAACGCCACGTACCGCACGTCTTTGGGCAAATACAACGCCACCCGGCTCCCCGGTTCGAGTTCTCCGAGACGGAGCGCCGCTGCAGAGACCTGTCTATCCAGCTCCCCGTAGGAGGTGATGCCCTGCGCGCCGAGGAGGGCGACGGCTTCGGGAGCGGCAAGAGCCGTCGAGTGCAAAGGACAGGGGACGGATAGAGCGTTCTTACTCACGGTCTTATGTTAGACCGGGTGTCAGGGTCTCGGTTGCGAGCTCTTCCACGAAGTGGCGGTCGTGAGAAACGAACAGGATCCCGCCGGGGAAGTCTTTGAGCGCTTCCAGTAGCACGTCCTGGGTCTCTATGTCCAGGTAATTCGTGGGCTCGTCGAGGACGAGGAGGTTGTTGTCCCCGAGGATGAGAGTAGCCAGAAGCACCTTGGCGCGCTCGCCGGAGCTCAACTTCGCCACCTTCTTGTTTACGGTCTCCCTCCTGACACCCATCCTGCCCATGACGGTGCGGGCCAGGGTCTCCTCGTGCCCGGTCCCGAGGACCGCCTCGAGGGCCGTGACGTCAGGTGGCACGAGGCGGTTGTCCTGGTCGAAGTAGCCGACCTGAGAGGAGGGTGCGCGACGAACATCGCCGCGCAGGGGTGGGATCTCACCGAGCACCGTACGCAGGAGCGCGGTCTTGCCACTACCGTTCGGACCGAGGACGGCGAGCCTATCTCCGGCCGAGAGCTCGAAAGATAGTTCTCCGGTCAGCGGCCGTTCCTCTGAGTGACCGACCACGAGATCCTCGGCGCGCACGAGGCTGCGACCCCTCGAGGACCCGAACTCTATCTTGACCGAGTCCTTCTCGAAGGGCTTCTCCGTCCTGGCGTTCTCGGCGGCCTCCTCCATCCGGCGGCGGGCGACGAGCGAACGCTTCATGACCTTCGCGGCCTTGTGACCGACGAACCCCTTGTCAGCTGCCCCGCGCTTCTTCTTCTCGCCGGCATCGGACCACCTCTGGTAGTCCTGGGCCTGGCGCTGTAGCTTCTTCGCCAGCTTCCTGCTCTTCTCGTAGTTGCGCCACCCCTCCTCCTCGGCCTGTTCCAGTTGTCGTCTGAACGCGGCGTAGTCGCCCGAGTAGAGCGTGAGCTTGCCACGATCGAGGTGGGCTACTTTGCTGGAGACGGCATCGAGGAAGCGCCGGTCGTGGGAGGCCACGACGTAGGCGGCGTCGATCCCCGCGAGGTGCCCTTCGAGCCACTCGCGGGCGGGGACGTCGAGGTGGTTGGTCGGTTCGTCGAAAAGGATGAGGTCGTGATCCTCGAGCAAGAGTTTCGCGAGCGCGAGCCGGACCCTCTGGCCCGCGGACATCTCAGACACCCTGCTCTCCCACAGCGACTCGGGCAGTCCCAGGCCCGTGAGCGTGGACTCGGTTCTCGCCCTGAACTCGTAGCCTCCCAGGGCCTCGAAACGCTGTTGCGCCTCACCCAGATCCGTCAGCAGCCCCGAAGTTCTGTCGCCATCTTCAGCCTCGCCAAGCTCGAAAGAGCGCCTCTCGATGCGTTTCTCCAGCCCGATCAGGGACCCGAAGGGCTCGAGCGCCACCTCCATACAGGTACGCCTCGTGTCCCCCACCATGCCCGCGAAGTCCTGCTCCAAGTATCCGATACGAACCCCTCTGGCACGCGAGACTTCGCCCGAGTCTGGCGCCAGGTGCCCCTTCAGAATGCGAAAAAGGCTCGTCTTCCCCACACCGTTGTCGCCCACGAGTGAGATCCTGTCCCCAGAGTAGATAGTGAGGGAGACGTCTTGGAGTACCTGTTTGTCCGGGAACGAGAGCGAGACGTTTCTGAGTTGGGCGAGCACGTAAGGATCCTTTGCGAAAGGAGGGAAGAAAGACAAGACGTATTGCAAAGGAAGCTCGCTACATGCCAGGTAGTATACCCCAGCGCCCAATCATTAGCATTTCAGCCCGTCAGCTCATTGGTTCTTGCTCGTAACCGAGTGCGCGATGCGCCGAGATCTCCGCGAACCGCTCTAGAGTCTCACCAGCCTGCGAAAGTCTATCGTGCGCGCGGCATCCGCCGCCTCCCGGACATCCACGCTCGGGGCCGGCAGGCCGAGCGGCGTCTCGAGAACGTCTCCCTCCATCATGCGATACGTGTCCAACCCGGCCGGAACAGGGCGATCTCCGATACCGGCAGCGAGCGCTACGAGGGCCGCGGTCCCGACGCCGCTCTCGTAAGCGGAACTGACGACGGGCGTCACGCCGAGGCCGCGAGCGCGCTGCGCGACCCGCAGGGTCTGCGAGATGCCGCCGAGCAACGTCGGCTTGAGCACAAAGGCCCGCGCGTAGCGGTGCTTTTCGAGCTCCTCCGGATCCATCCCGACAAGCGATTCATCGAGGGCGACAGGCACACCGAGTTCTCTCGCGAGGTCGAATAGCCCCGCAGGATCGGCGAGCGGCTCCTCTACATACTCGAAACGCTGCGCGCTGCGTACGAACTCCGCCGCTTCTTCGTAACTCCACGCCCGGTTCGCGTCGAGGCGCAGTGAGGTTCCTTCGCCAAGCCCTTCGCCGAGCGCGCGTACGAGCCCGACGTCTTCGGCTACGGTCCTCGCGCCGACCTTGAGCTTGACGCTACTGTAACCTGCGTCCCTCATACGCCGTGCCTCTTCCAATACTTCCGCGGGAGCTCCCGAGAGCAGGCCGTTTACCGGTACCACAACCCTCGGAGAGGACGCCACCAGCTGTGGCAAAGCTCTACCGGAGGTTGCCGCCCACAGGTTCCAGACCGCCAGCTCCAGCCCGAACCGGACGGAAGGGGCGGCACGGTCCAGCCCCCGAACGAACCCTCCGTATGGGTCCAGCCAATCGCCAGTAACTTCGCGGCCCATCATTGACCCGGCCAGCCAGCGTAGCTGTGAGGCGGCCCGGTCCGGATTCTCCCAACTAAAACCGGGCAGCGGCGCGCTCTCGCCCCAGCCTACAGAACCATCGTCGCCCGACAACCTCAGCAGGAGGCCCTCGCGATGACGAAACGTAAGGCCCCCGGGCGTCACCGTCCGGGAGAAGGGCAGCCTGTAGCTGAAGAGGTCGAAGCAGGCTAGCTTCATCCCGGGCAGTCGGTTCTAGCCGTACCATGGGGCGGGGTCAGCACCGGCGTTCTCAGGATCTGACGAGGACGATATCTCCGGAGATGGTCTTGACGCGCAGGCGCGCCGTGGCGCCGTCTCCGTTCTCGGGCGCGAAATCGCTGCGGATATCTCCAGATACCGTGTTGACGTCCACGTCCAGGGTGCGCCCGGGTGGAAGCCCGATCCTCACGTCACCGGACGTAGAGCTGCATTCGAGATCCCCACCCTCGTAGCGCTCGACATCGAGGTCTCCACTCTGGGTGGAGGCCGAGAGGGCTGCGCGCGCGTTCCCCAACCGCGCCACTCCCGAAGCGGTATGCACCACCACGCGTCCACCAGCCCGACCAAGGTGTACGTCCCCAGAAGCGGTGCTCACGTCGAGGTTGCCGCCCACCTCACCGAGCTCCACATCGCCCGAAGCCGACTCGACGGCCGCGTCGTCCTCTATCTCCCCCACCCTGATGTCCCCGGAAGCCAGCCTTGCCCCCAGGGAACCGAGCGCCACCCTGACATCCACGTCGGCCGAGGCGGCCCTGACCTCCAGGTCCGCGCCCGCCGGTGTCCTGACGGTAACATCAAAGGATTCCCAACGACTACCCAACCTGTCGGGCGCGCGGAGGAGGATCCTGCCCCCGCGCTGCTCGATTTCGAGGTCCTCCGCGTTTCGCCCTTCTACATCGACCTCCACCTTGCCCGCCTCTCCCGGTAGGAAGACCATCTCTCCGGAGGGCAGACTCACCTCGATCCTGGGCCGCCCGCCGACCTCGAAGGTCTCGTGTCGCGAATCGCTCATGTCCTGACCGTCCCCTTTAGACTCCGTCCCAAACGCTCAGGGCGCCCGGTAGACCGCGAGAGCTCCCTGACCACATAAGTGTTGACCGATTCACCCACCGTCCGTGCCGCTTCCTCGATGGTGGACTTGAGACTCGGAGGCAGGCGCAGCGTGATCCTGGCCTCATACTCCTCGCCGGCCGGACGCCTCTCTCTTTCTTCCCCACTCCTGACCTCCAGGGTGGGCTCCCCCCCGCGTAACACGACCTCGACCCTGCGATAAGGAAGCTGCGCGTCCATCTCCGCGGCCGCCTGCTCGACCAACTCCAGCGCGAGCTGCCGCGCCGCCGGCCCGAGGGCTTCTCTCAACGCCCTCGCCGCCGCCTCTACGGCAGGGTCCCCACCCGCCAGAGCTACCTGGTTGGTCACGGCCGCCTCGAACCTGGTGAGCGCCGCCTTGCTGTCCACGCAATACCTCCTGGATCTCCGCTCCCGCCGACACCGCACCCCCGTCGAGCGTCCGACGGCCTCGCGAGGGCGCAGGGACGACTCCGGATCACTATACCCGAGCATCGTAACTCCACGCCGCAACCAACCCCAAACCCTTGCCCCCAACCCACTCCTGCGCTCCAAGCCCCACCGCACTTTGCTCCCCTCACGCAGTAGGTCCCGCTGACGCTCCCGCCACAACGCCTCATTCATAAGCCCGTGCACCCTTACCTCCTTACGCTATTTGACATCATTATGATGTCACGCTGTAGTCATGTCAAGGCACAGATACTGAGGGGGTACGCGCGGCGCTCGATTGCTTAGAGGGCGGGAAGTTCCGGATGTGGTTAGACTGCTCTTGTGGGGCATGTCAGGCGGCGACAAGCGGATGGGGTAAGCCAGAGGGCGTCGACCCTCGAGCTCTTCTACGACCTCGTATTCGTATTCGCGATCACGCAGGTCTCCCACCTCCTGCTCGAACACCTTACGTGGGGTGGCGTCCTGCAGTCCCTTATAGCGCTCCTGGCGGTGTACTGGTCGTGGAACTACACGACCTGGACTACCAACGAACTGGATACGGAGACCGTCCCCGTCCGTCTGCTCCTCCTGGCCCTGATGCTCGTTAGCCTCCTCATGGCTGTCGCGATACCGCAGGCTTTCGAGGCGCACGCGCTGTTGTTTGCGGGATCGTACGTTGCGATCCAGGTGGGCAGGCACTCCTTCCTTACTTTCGCTGCCGCAGATAGTGGTACGGTCGAACGCGAGCGGGCCGGGCACATTCTCACCTGGTTTGTGGTGGTTGGCGTGCTTTGGATCGCGGGCGCCCTGCTCGAAGGCCAGGAACGTGTCGTGCTCTGGCTGCTCGCGCTCGCGCTCGACTACTGCGCGCCGCTCGTGACGTACTGGGTTCCGGGCCAACGGCGCCTCGCCCCCGCCACCTGGAACGTGGGAACCGAGCATTTCGCCGAGCGCTTCGGCCTGTTCATCATCCTCGCGCTCGGCGAATCCATAGTCATAACCGGCGCGACCACCTCCGAACTCGAGCTCGACGCGCCGAGGGTCATAGCCTTCGTCATGGCCTTCCTGGCGTCCGCGGCCATCTGGTGGCTGTACTTCTCGTCCGTGGCGACTCTAGGTGAGCAATACCTCGAGGTCTCCGACAGCAGGACCGTCCTCGCCAGGGACGCCTACACCTACCTGCACGTGGTGTTCGTCGCCGGGATCATCCTCTCCGCGGTGGGAGACGAGCTGGTGATCGCCCATCCGAAGGCTTACCTGCCTCCCTACGAGGTCGCGGCCGTGGCGGCGGGTCCGGCCGTGTACCTGCTCGCCCAAACCCTCTTCGCTTACAGGTTGACGGGTTCGTGGCGCAAGTCGAAGCTCCTCGGAACTCTCGCCTGTGTTCTGGTCGGATTCGCTGGTCTCTTCGTGCCTGCGCTGGTCCTGGCAGGGCTGCTAATAGGGGTGTTGGTAGCGGTGATCTTATCGAGCTACGGCGGGACGAGGAAGGGATAGCCCTTCCGGTAACCGCCCTCAGGGTCGGCGGGGGAACCTCGAGAAGTCGGGTTTGCGCTTCTCTTTGTAGGCGTCGCGCCCCTCCTGGGCCTCCTCGCTACCGTAGAACAGTAGGTTGGTGTCGTGGGCGAGCTGTTGGATGCCGGCGAACCCGTCCTCGTGGGCGTGGAAGCTCGCCTTCAGGAGACGCAGCGCGAACGGCGAGCGGTCCAGCAGCTCCCGGCACCAGCGGACGGTCTCGTCCTCGAGCTTGGCGAGCGGCACGACCGTGTTGACGAGGCCCATCTGCAGCGCCTCCTCGGCGGAATACATCCTGCAGAGAAACCACATCTCCTTGGCCTTCTTCGGCCCGACGAGGCTAGACAAGACGGACGCGCCGAACCCGCCGTCGAAGCTGCCGACCCTCGGGCCGACCTGCCCGAACTGCGCGTTGTCGGCGGCGATGGTGAGGTCGCAGACCACGTGAAGGACGTGACCCCCTCCGACGGCGTATCCCGCCACCATCGCGACGACGGGTTTGGGGCAACGACGGATCTGGACGTGCAGATCCGTGACGTGGAAGCGACCGACTGACGCTCCGCCAGGCGTGCGCTGCGGCGCGTCCGGGTCCTCGAGGTATCCGGCGTCTCCTCGCACCTTCTGGTCCCCACCCGAGCAGAAGGCGTCGGGCCCCTCGCCCGTCAGGATGATAACCCCGGTCTCGAGGTCCTCGCGGGCGTCTTCGAGAGCATTCTGCATCTCGACGACCGTCAGAGGGCGGAAAGCATTCCTCACCTCGGGACGGTTTATGGTGATCTTCGCGATCCCCTCCACCTTCTCGTACCTGATGTCCTCGAACTCTCCGGCTGGTTTCCACGTTATGTCAGTCATAGCAGGGATTATATGGGATCTAGGAAACGTCCGAGCAGGGCGACGTACTCTGCGGGAGCCTCGACGTGGACGTTGTGACCGGCTCCAGGGACCACGGCAGGCTCCACTCGAGGGCTGATATCCGCAATGCGCGAGGAGATCCTGGCGTACTTCTCGTCTAGTCCTCCGGCGATGGCGAGCGCGGGCACGGCAAGACCCTTCAGTTCTTCCCACAATGACGGCTGGCTTCCAGTACCCATCCCCCGAAGAGACGCGGCAAGCTCGCCAGGATCGTTGCGCCGTCTCGCATCGATGGTCCGTGCTAGCAGGCTGTCGTCCCGTGCCAGAGACGCGAAGAGCGGCTGCCGGTACCAGTCATCGAGAAATAGCTCGATGCCCCCTGACTCCAGGCGCTGCGCCTTCTCCTCGTCCGTCATCCTTCGCGCCTTCCGCTCCTCCTCGCTCTCGATACCTGGCGAGGTTGATTCGAGAAAGAGACCCGCGCACCGCTCTGGATAACGCAGGGCCAGGTACAGCGCGAGGCGCCCGCCCATCGAGTAGCCGACTGCTACCGGGCGGTCGACCTCGAGCCCGTCCAGGGTGTCGATCACGGCACGTGTCGCGCCTTCGACCGTGTACGACTCAGGCGGCAACCCCAGCGATGCGCCGTGTCCCGGCAGGTCTACGGCGATGCAGAATGCCCGATCTCCGAGCGCCGGCATTATCCCTCGCCAGTCGGCCGACGAACCCATAAAGCCGTGCAGAAGGAGGACCGCGGACGACCGTCGGTCGCCCGAGATATCGCAGTTCAAGTTATTCGACAGGGACATCACGTATGATCGGAACGGCGCCCATCACGCTCTCTCTATGCGGGCCGCCACCGCTTCGAGAAGCCTGCGATGCAGCGCCACGTTCTCCCTGCGATCGGTTCTGACCTCGATCAGGGTCGAGGAACCGCGTTCGCAGGCCGCGCAATACGACTCGACGAACTCCTCCATGGTGCCCGGACGCCCGTAGCGGAGGCCGAACATCCTTGCCGCGGGCTCGAAGCCTACGCCCTGCGGCGTGCCGAAGTAAGGCTCGAAGAGCTCCTCGTGAGTGGCTACCGGGAGGAAGGAGAAGATGCCGCCGCCGTCGTTGTTGAGCACCACGACCACGACGTGTACGTCCCGCAGCATGGCGAGGGAGTTCAGGTCGTGCAACAGCGCGAGGTCCCCGACGAGCAACGTGACGGGCCGTCCGAGGCCCCTCGCGAAGCCCGCCGCCGTGGCTACGGTGCCGTCGATGCCGCTCGCGCCCCTGTTGGCCGCGACGGGTACACGGGGGCCGGCGGCCGCAGCGTAGGTGTCAAGGTCCCGTATAGGCATGCTGCTCGCGACGACGAGACCGTGATCCCCAGGGATGTTCTGTGACACCATGCGCGCCACGAGCGGCTCGCTCGGTTCTCCGCGGGAGACATCGTCGAGATAGAGACCCACCTCTTCTGATGCCCCACGCCAGCCCGCTGTCCAGGAGGCGTCCGGGGTCGGAGGACCTTCGGTAGCGGCGCGGACCAGAGAGGCGCAGAAATCCAGGATGTTTGCCTCGACGCTGTGGGTAACGCGGTGGGTGGGGTCGAGTCTGAACGGGTTCTCGCGCACGACCATGTAAGGGCTCGGGCGGCTGCGGGCCAGGAACTGCTCCAGACGCTTGGAGAGGGCCCTCCCTCCGACGTGGACAACCGCTTCAGGAGTGTGAGCTTCGGCAAAGAGGTCGCTCGCTAGAAGCGCGTCGTAGTGGGGCACGAGGCCTGGCGAGTCCGTGCCGAGGCGGACCTGGGAGCCTATGTCGGGGAGGAGCGGCCAGCCCAGAGCCTCGGCGAGGCGCAGAACCGCCTCGCCCTGCTTGCGGGAGGCCAGCCTTCCCGCGACGACGAGCCCCCGTTTCGCGGGACGGAGCGTCCCCCAGAGGTTGTGGACCTCCATCTCGTCTGCGGCGGGTTTCGTCGAAGCGTAGCGGGTGTATGGTTCGTCGCCCTGCTCCCAGGAAGATGGTCCGGAAAGAGCATCCTCGTCATCCGGGTCGCAGAGGAAAGGCTCGCGGAACATCAGGTTCAGGTGGACGGGGCCCTGCGGCACTCGGCCGGCGCGGTAGGCGGCCTGGTCTACGGTGGTCAGTACCATGGCCGGGTCGAGGTCGGTATCGGGGGCCGGCAGGTCGAAGCGCCAGCGGACGTAATCGCCGAAGATGTCGGGCTGATCTATGGTCTGGTTGGCACCGGTCTGGCGCAACTCAGGTGGGCGGTCGGCGGTGAGCAGGAGCATGGGCACGCCGTCGGTCGCGGCCTCGACGACGGCGGGGAGCCCGTTGGCGACCGCGGTGCCCGAGGTCGTGATCCAGGCCGCAGGAGTACCAGTGGCGCGCGCGTGTCCGAGGGCGGCGAAGGCGGTTCCACGTTCGTCGAAGTGGATGAGGCTCCGGGCCCTGTCGTTGGAGGCGAGTGCCGCGACCAGGGGTGTCGAACGAGATCCCGGGGCGACGCAGAAGAAGTCTACGCCGCAGCGGAGGAGTTCCTCGACGATCAGGTACGCCCAGAGGCGGTTAGCGCGCGGCGTGTCCCTGTTCAAGCCCGAACACCCCGGTGAAGTCGCCGATCTTCTGCTCGATCTCGGCCCACTCCTCCTCGGGCACGGAGCCGGCGACGATCCCGGCCCCCGAAAAGAGGGCGAGCGTCTGCCCCCGTACGAGCCCCGAGCGGAGACCGACGGCGAACTCGGAGGTCCCCGCCCCGATCCAACCGATAGGACCCGCATACCAGCCCCGGTCGAAGGGTTCGAGGACCCTGATCTCTTCTAAGGCGTTGCTTCGCGGGTACCCGCCGACGGCGGGAGTGGGGTGCATGGCCTCGAGCAGCGCGGCGTCCGTAACGCCATCGCTGAGCATCCCCCTAACCTTCGATCTCAGATGCCTTCCTCGCGCCAGCTTCATGTCCGCGACGGAATCCTCGATCTCCAGCTCCTCACAGAGCGGCTCGAGCGCCTCCCTTATACCCTTGCTGACGTAGGTATGCTCGACCCGGTCTTTGGCGCTGTGCAACAGCTCGTCGCGCAGCCCTTCGTCATCCGCCGAGGACATCCCGCGGGGCCTGGTCCCTGCCACGGCCTCGCTCTGCATAGAGCGTCCTTCGCGGCGGAACAATCGCTCGGGAGATGCCCCGAGAAACGCTGTCCCCTCCTCAGGCTCGACGTAGAAGTGGAAGCAGCCCGGCGTAACCGCCTTCAGGCTCTCGAGTAGCAGCGTGGGATCGAGGTTCTCGTCGAAACCGAACTCGGCCCTGCGGGCGAGTACGACCTTCCCCAGACGACCTTCCGAAAACGCGGAGAGGGCCCACTCGACGTTCTCCCTCCAACCCCGCCGGTCCGGGCTATCCTCACGCAGTACGGGCGTCGGCAACAGGGCGCCCGTTGCTCCCTCGGGCAAGGACAGGTCTTCGATCTCTCGCCATATCTTCGGGGCGTCTTCGGTATCCCTGGGGAGCACCAGGTTGCAGACCAGCGTCGTCTGGGTATCCCCCGCGTGCAGCTCGAAGCGTGGCAGGACGAAACGGTAAGCGCCGAACGCGGCCCATTCCCCGCCGGCCTTCCCAAGCGGATCGAAGCGCCCTCCACCGTAGTAACGCGCCTCCGCACCTCCTGCATCGGGCAGCGAAGCGAGCAGCCTGGACAGGGATCCGACATCCTCAGAGACGCCGGCCTCCCGCACGTCGGCGGTCCCCACTGCTGCCACACCGTCGCGATCCTCACGCCCCGACCAGTAGACCTTCGGGAATATCCGCTGTTCTGCGAGCCACCTGAAGGGGTCTATTCGGCCCACGGATACAGCCAGACGCACGATTCGCTCGACCGGGTCGGCGACACTCTCGAGACTCGCTCCCGAGAGCGCATGGCTCACCCTGTCGGACAGCAGCCAGCGGGCGCCGGGCGCAGAACCGGTCTCTCCAAGAGAGCCAGAATATTCCCTGCTCAACAAGACTTGTGCCACCTCATCATCTCATAGCGTAGTGTAGCAAGGAGTATCTAGCAGCATAGCGGTTTCGCTCACAATTTGGAGGTTTCAGCCTTCAGCTAGTCAGCATTTCGGCTAGCCCTACTCCCTGGAATACGGGTACCTGCACCCGTATTCTGCATACAGCCTGGGGTAGAGTTCTTTGTAGCGTTCGTAGGCGGGCTGGTAGGCTGGTTCGCCGGGCCGTATGAGGGTCTCGGGTTCGGGAGTCAGGGGTAGCGTGTCCTCGGCTGCGGGGTAGACACCGGAGGCGAGGCCGGCCAGGAAGGCGGCGCCGCGGGCCGAGGCCACAGAGGATATTTCGTCGGGCAACAGCCACAACGGGCGGCCGAGCACGTCGGCCAGCAGTTGCCGCCAGGGCTCGCCGGCGTCTCCACCGGCTCCGCCACCGGCGAGACGCAATTCGGGGATGATGACCCCCAGATCCTCCAGTGCCTCGATGGCCTCACGCAGGGCGAAAGCGACGCCTTCGAGGGCGGCGCGCAGGAGGTGGCCGCGTGCGTGGTCGAGGCCGAGGCCGGTCCAGGCACCGCGGGCGTCGGGGTCGAAGCGCGGCGTCCTTTCTCCGCTGAGGTACGGCAGGAACGTGACGCCTCCCGATCCCGGCGGCAACGCAAAGGCCTCCTCGTAGACATCGTTCCAGGAGACGCCGAGTACTTTGCGGACCCACTCCAGGGCGAGGCCAGCGTTCTGGACCGCCGCCATCGAGTACCAGAGTTCCGGTACGGCAGCCCGATACAGGTGGGTGCGGCCGTGCGGGTCGGGTTCCGGGCGCTCCTTCGGCGTAACCACCTGGCCACCCGTACCGACGGTGAGCTGCACGGGAGATGGCCGCAAGAGCCCGGTGCCAAGCAGGGCGGCCGCGGTGTCGGCCGCTCCTGCCGCAACGGGCAGACCCGCCCGCAACCCGAGGTCGCCGGCGGCCCTTCCCTCCAATGTCCCTGCGACGGAGGCCGAGGGGACGAGCGGGGCCAGAAGGTCCGTGCGAATACCGAGTCTCCCGGCCGCCGTGTAGGACCAGTCGTCGTCGATGAGGTCGTAGAGCAGGGTGGCCGAGGCATCCGATGGTTCTGAGGCAGCCTCTCCCGTAAGGCGCATGCGAAGCCAATCCTTCGGCTGCAACGCCCACCTCGCGGATGTGTACGCGTCGGGCTCCCACTCACGCAGCCAGAGGAGGCCAGGACCTGCCATGCCCACGGCCGGCGGGTTTGCGAGCTTGCGGCCCAGATCCCCGTCGAGTTCCCGATAAGCCGCCAGCTCTCCACCGGATCTGGCGTCAGCCCAGAGTATGGCGGGCCGCAAGGGGAGGCCAAGCTCGTCCGTGAGGACGACGCCGTGCATCTGACCCGAGAGCCCGAGCGCCGCTACCTCAGCTCCGCGCCGGCCCACGGCAGAGGCAGTCGCCTCCACAACGGCCATCCACCAGTCTTCCGGGGAAGACTCGGCCCACCCTGGACGTGGCGCGCGCACCTGGTAGGAGGCGGACCCCTCCCCGAGGACGGCGCCGTCCTCGGCAAGTAGCAGTGCTTTTATAGAACTCGTCCCGAGGTCGAGGCCGAGGAGCATCGGGGAGCCTCAGGTCCGTCCGGGGGATGAGGGGTTCTCCTTCATGCGAGCACACCGTGCTATTTTCCCTTCGCGCGCAGGAAGGCTAGCCCGTCCCTGATGACCGAGGAGCGGTATCTCCACGAAATCCAGTCCGGCCCCGGCGGCGCCCGAGATCACACGCTCGGCCCCCTCGGGCGTCCATTCGGCCGCCCAGATAAAAGCGTTGGCCCCGAAGGCCGGACCTCCACCCTTCGAGAGCGCCATCATCTCGCCCGTGGCTCAGGTTTCGACGTTCGTAAGCTCGGCCCTGTAGATGACACGTTCCGTGTAGTCAGGGAGCGTGCAAGTCTGCAGGCTGACGATGTTCTTGCCCTTGACCGGCTCGAGCACGGAAAGGTCCGTGGGCTCGACGATCAGCTTCTTGAAGACCTGGTAGGTGTACTCCCTGCCGTCCGCATCCTTCAGGTAGACCTTGTCGCCCTTCTTGAGGTCCTCGAGGTCGTAGAAGGCCAGGTTGCTGTCCGTCCCGGGGAAGCCGATGCGGTGTCCCGCAATGTAGACGTTGGCGTTCCTCTGCCAGGGGAAGCCGGTGTCCTTAAGGTGGACAGCCGCGTAGTCGTGGAATAGCACCGCGTCGGTGCCCGTGCCCGTCGGTATGGTGTCGTTCTTGATCTCCTTCATCGCCGGAACCGTGAGCTTGAGGTCCTTGTTCTTGGGGGGCTTGAACACATTCTGTACCTGATGCGGCCCCTTGACCGTGCCCTGCTTCGGCGCGACCTGCTTGCCCTTCGCCTCCTTGGTCATCTTGGGAGGTTCCTGCTTGCTTGCCTGCTCCCCGGAGGCTTTGTTCCCTCCCCCATTCTTCTGCCCACCATTCGAGGACTGGCCGGAAGAGGAACAGGCGGCCAACGCCACCACAACCACTATGGCCGCCAGTACTAGCACCAGATTTCTCAAACGCATCCCATCACCTCTCGCCGTCTCCACCAGATACCGTACGCAGTGAGCCTACAGATCAAAGATAACAGGGCGGTAACAGTGGGACCAAACCTCCGTTACAAGCCCCCCGCAAGAGACCGCCCACGCCACGTTACGACCCGCAGCGCCCGTATCATTCTGCCGGACGGTCATATTAAGGTTCGCGACCCCGGGTGTAAAGGGTGGGATTTCTTGACAGACTTGAACATATGTGTATACTGCACATAGACGAACACGATCAGAGGAGGAAGAGGGTGGACGCCACAAAGCGGATAAACGAGAGTGCGGAGCGGCTGGCGAGGACCAGTGGCGACTCCTACAAGATGGTCATCTACCACGTGGTAGCGTGGCAGGAGCGCAACGTTAGGTTTACGCGGGAGGTGTTCGGCGGCACCGTGCGTGAGATCAGGCATCGGGCCGAGAGCAACAGGGCGCTGAGTCGGGAGCTCGTCGAGAAGGCCGAGATGCAGCGCGACGCCCTGAGGACGCTGGTCGGCGAGTCGGTGGATGCTTACACGGATTTGATGTACGCACCGCTTGCCTATTACAAGCAGAGTCTACGCCTCGTCGAGAGCGAAGGGTTCCCGATCTCGGGCTACGACGAGATGAACGTCAGGGAGATCGGCGACCGCCTCGAGGGCCTGTCCGCGGCGGAGATCCGCACGGTCCGCGAGTACGAGAAGCAGAACAAGAACCGTGAGACCCTGATCGAGCAGTTCGACCGCAAGCTCAGGGCGGCTTCTGCGTAAGTAAGCAACAGGTTGTGAACCGGGCCGATCTAGCACCCTCAAAGTCGCGCCCGATAACAGAAAGGGCCGGGGAGATGCCCCGGTCCTTTCGCCTGGCTTCGAGTGACTGAAGCCTTACGAGCTACTTCAGCAGATCCTTGAGGTTACCCTTCTTCTCCTTGAGGTTTCCGCGGCGCTGGTCCGAGCGGCCCTCGCGTTTCGTGCTCTTGTCGCCGGTCAGAGAACCGGCCGCTTCCTTCATCCGGCCCTTGGCCTTGTCCAAAGCGGCTTCGTCCTTGTCCTGCCGGCCGCCCTTGCGTGATCCAGCCACCTGCTCCTCCTCTTCCCGGGTACGTTCGTTACTAATATTTACCCTGAAGTACTGGAGTCAAACGCTTGCGGGTACCCCTGAGGCCGGAAACCCTGGGCGAACGGTGGTAAAAGGGGTTCGTACCCACCGGCGGTTGCGGGAGTGATCGTCTCCTGCACAGAGAAAGGCTGGCGTTGAAGGCATCGACCATAACCCGTGCGGCGTTGATGGCGGCGGTGACGGCCATAGCTGCCCAGATAGCCATACCCCTGCCCTTCACCCTGGTGCCCTTCACCTTGCAGGTACTGGCCGTAGTCCTCTCCGGTCTACTACTCGGACAGCGCTACGGGGCGCTAGCGCAAGCCGTCTACCTGCTGGTCGGGGCGGTCGGGGTCCCCGTCTTCGCCCAGTTCGAGGGCGGACTCGGTGTCATTCTCGGCCCGAAGGGAGGGTACCTGCTCTCCTACCCTATCGCCGCCGCCCTTGCGGGTCTAGCCGCTGGTGCCGTTGTCCGCGGGCCTCGGCGGCGGGCACTGTGGGTGGGCTTCATCTGGGGATGTGCTGGCCTCGCGGTCATCTACACCTCGGGAGCTACCTGGCTGGCTGTGGTGGCCGGGCTTACTCCTACTGAGGCCTTTGCGACGGGCGTCCTGCCGTTCATAGTCTTCGACCTGATGAAGGTGGGGCTCGCCGCGCTCGTCGCGGTCGCCGCCGCCCCTGCCA
The DNA here is from genome assembly GCA_046732815.1 of Actinomycetota bacterium. Taxonomy (GTDB): domain Bacteria; phylum Actinomycetota; class Rubrobacteria; order Rubrobacterales; family Rubrobacteraceae; genus Rubrobacter_D. The sequence continues at coordinate 16,174 of JBKPNW010000250.1, forward strand.
TAGATCCTTCGCGCACCTAAACAACAGCACGGTCCGAATAGAACCTCGTGAGGCCCCTGCGGCCGCCTGGAGGAATCGGATAAGGGGTTCGCCGTACCATCCGAGTATACTGGTCCATGAGGCGAGCGAAAGGTCGGAGGTCCTTCCCATGGGGGCGAGCATGCAACAGGTCACCCGCTGGCGCTTCACCGTTCACGACTATCATCGGATGGGCGAGGTAGGAATACTGCACGAGGACGACCGCGTCGAGCTCATCGAGGGCGAGTTAGTCGAGATGGCGGTCATCGGCACCAGGCACTTCTCGTGCGTCAACCGGTTGACCCGGCTGCTGGTGATGAACGTGGGCGATGAGGCCATCGTCAGCGTCCAGAACCCCGTAAGGCTGAACGAGTATACCGAGCCCCAGCCCGACCTCACGGTGATCCGCCCCCGCGACTACAGGGTCTCGCTTCCCGTTCCCGAAGACGTACTGCTACTGATCGAGGTCTCGGATACCACCCTCTCCTACGACCGTGGGGTACAGCTGCCGCTCTACGCGCGGGCGGGGATCAGGGAGGTCTGGATCGTGAACCTCCCCGCCGAGACCATGGAGCGCTACACCAGTCCGTCCGCCGACGGCTACCGGAACTCGGAGCGTGCGCGGCGGGGAGAGACGCTGGCCTCTACTGCACTACCCGACCTGACTCAGAGCGTGGACCAAATACTCGGCTGACCCTTCCTGAAGCCTGTAGCCTCGACCTTACAGCGCAGTGCATGAGGGTTGAGCCCTTATGCACTACGCGCCATCAGCAGTCAGCCCTCAGCTTCTTGTTCTTGCTGGTAGCTGACCGCTGATGGCTGACAGCACGAATTGCAGAGGCTCAAGTCCTCTACAATTCGCTTTAGGCCGCGCCGTCAACGGCGCGCCCGAGAACGGCCAGGCCTTCCTCCAGCTCCTCGTCGGTGATGACGAAGGGCATCAGGGTACGGATGCAGTTGCCGTACTGGCCAGCGACGAGGAGCAGGAGCCCTTCCTGGAGGGAAGCAGAGATCACCTTCCCCGTTCGCTCCTTGTCGGGGATACGGCTTTCGGGGTCCTTGACGAACTCCATGGCGGCCATGGGGCCTCTGCCGCGGACGTCGCCGACGAAGTCGGGGTGGCGGTCCTGGATCTCGCGCATCGCGGCCATGACGCGCTCGCCGACGACGTTCGCGCGTGCGAGGAGGTCTTCCTCTTCGAAAGCTTCGAGCACGGCGAGGGCGGCGGCGCAAGCGATCGGGTTGCCGCCGTAGGTGGTGCCGAGGCCCCCGACGTGGATGGAGTCCATGATCTCCTTCTTCCCCGTAACGCCGGCTATGGGTAGGCCGCCACCGAGGCTCTTGGCCGTGGTGAGGATGTCGGGCTCGACCCCCGAGTGCTCGATGGCCAGCATCTTGCCCGTCCTGCCGAAACCCGTCTGGACCTCATCGACGATCATCACGATGCCGTGCTCGTCGCACAGCTCCCGCAGCTTCCTCAGGTAGAAGTCGGGGAACGGTATGAAGCCGCCCTCCCCGATCACCGGCTCGACGATAATGGCAGCGACGCTGCTCGGATGCACCGTGCTCACGAACGCCCTCTCGATGGACGCGAAGCAGTCGCCCTGGCAGCCGCCGGAACAGTCCCGGCCCGCCGGGCAGCGGTACGCGTAGGGCGCAGGCACCCTGTAGACCTCGGGGACGAAAGGCCCGAAGCCCTTCTTGTAGGGATCCGTCTTGCCAGTGAGGCTCATCGCGAACATCGTGCGCCCGTGGAAGGAGTTCTCGAAGGCGATCACCGCGGGACGCCCCGTGTAGTAGCGGGCGATCTTGGCCGCGTTCTCGACCGCCTCGGCGCCCGAGTTGACGAAGAACGAACGCTTCTCCGTACCGCCGGGCACGAGCGCGTTCAGCTTCTCGGCCAGTCGTATGTATTCCTCGTATTCGGTAACGTAGAAGCAACTGTGGGTGAGCCTCTCGGCCTGCTCCTTTACCGCCTCGACCACCCGCGAGTCCGTGTGCCCGACGTTCATCACGCCGATACCACCACCGAAGTCTATGAACGTGTTGCCGTCGACGTCGGTGAGCAAGGCGCCCTTTGCTTCTCTGGCGACCATGGGCGTCGCGATTCCAACACCTGCCGAAACAGCGTTGTGCCGCCGCTCCATCAATGCCCGGCTCTCCGGACCCGGTATCTCAGTCATGATCCTCGTGGACTCAAGCATCGTCGTCACCTCTTCCTGTCGGCCTGATCCGTTCCAGTATACCCGCCGTCGGCTCCCGGGCGATACCCCCGAGTAAGATAGGCGAGCGCATTGTTTACATCGATCCCGTCTTCCTCGAGAACGCGAGCAGGCTGAGGAACTCGTGCGCCACGTTGGCGGCCAGGAGGGCTGTTATCTGGGCGTGGTCATAGGCAGGGTAGACTTCGACCACGTCGCAGCCGACGATCTGGAGGTCGGCGAGACCACGCATGAAC
>JBKPNW010000251.1:0-22102 GCA_046732815.1 Actinomycetota bacterium
CAGACGCAAGCATGTGAGTTCTTTAGAACTCCTACTAATCCGGAGTAGATGAGCCGAATTGAAGGGGGTGACCGACGGGGCTCGAACCCGCGACCTTCGGAGCCACAATCCGATGCTCTGCCAACTGAGCTACGGCCACCACGCGCAGGAAGATTCTACCAGCGAAAGGGCGCGGGGCAAACTTAATGCGGGGCGCTTTTCGTCAGTCTCCCCAGCCGAGGAACTCGGTCTTTTTGTCGTGGCGCTTGGCTTCGTCGACGATGCGGAAGAGCCTGGAGGGGCTCGGGGTCTTGATGATCACGACGTTGCCCTGGGAGTCGTAGACCTGGATGGAAACGCAGAGGTAGTCGCCTGGTTCGTGCTCGTCTGCGACTTTGCGTGTGACCTCCACGGTGGCCTGCTGCTGGCCGTTGCCGTTGCCGCGCAGCTCCAGGGTGTCGTTCGGGTCGAGGCCCCTCGGCCCGAGCTCTCCAGCGTACCTCAGGCGCCGGAAGACGGCCCTGACGTGGGCCACGCCGTCCTCGTCGCGTAGGACGATGGGAACCCGGATCACATCGTCTATGGAGTAGGTCTCGAGATCTACCCTGTCTCGCGGCATTGCAACCTCCTGTAAGGTGACGCAAGGCAAGTATGCCTCAATCAGGGGCTCGGGAAACACTGTGGCAAGCTTCAGGATGGGTGTGGTCCCTGGCGTAACCCTGTAGGCTCGTCGTTCATCAAACATATATAGACGGCGTAAAGGGTAAGTATCGAGGAAGACGTGGCGGCCGCCCGCTGGCGCCGAACCCCGGGAGGCCTGACTTGACGGGAGGAGACGAAATGGCGCAAAAACCGGCTGTGCACATCGAGCTTCGGGGGGAGGAGTGGGCCGTGGTCCGCGAGGGCAACACGCGGGCGACGTCCGTCCATCCGACCCAGTCGGAGGCGGCCGAGATCGGCAAGGACCTCGCCCGCCGGGATGGGACCGAGTTCTTCCTGCATGGCCAGGACGGACAGGTCAGGGAGCACCGCGATTACGGCGAAGGGGAGACACACGCGGACGCGGGGATCTTGGACACGGTCTCCGGGACGATCGGGTCGGTAACGGACCTGGTCGGCGATACGACCGACGTCGTTGCGCAGGCTACGGGCCGCGCGAGACAGAATCCGGAGGCAGGGGCCATGACGGACCGACGGTCGGGCGAGCGCGAGAGCGACCTTGAAGTTGGTTCGAGCCAGGAAAGTTTGTCCGGAGATGAGACCGGTGGCCTGGCCGGGGAGCAGATCGGGACTCCCGAAGAACGCTATGCGGAGTACGGCGTCTTCGACCAGTACGGAGAGAGGATCGGGCAGATCAACGATCTGTTCGTCGACGAGCTAGATGAGCCAGAGTATGTGGGGGTCGGGATGGATCTGCCCGAGAACCGCTCTGTGCTCGTCCCGGCTGAAGTCATCACGGTCGACGATCGGCTGCGGCGCATGGTGGTCTCACACCCCCGGAGCCTGGTGGAGACCGCGCCGAGCCTGGGCTACGCGGAGGAGGTTACGCCCGAGTTCGAGCGGCGGGTCCGCATCCACTACGGGCTCGACACCGAAGAGAGGGCCGGTTACGGTGCTTACTATCCTGGTGAGGCCGGGCCTCAAGAGGTAACAGGTGCCGACCCGGTCCTGGATCTGCCGGAACGTGAGGAAGACGATGTCAGGGTGCGGCGCTCGGAGGAGGAGCTCCGGGTCGAGACAAGGGAGCGCGAGGCCGGAGAGATGCGGGTGCGCAAGCGGGTGCGTACCGAGCGAGAGCGCCTCACCGTGCCCAAGAAGCGCGTGGAGGTAAGCGTGGAGCGTGTACCCGTCGAAGGATCCAGCCCCACAGGGGAGGAAGCCGCCTCACCGGAGATCGGGGAAGAGGAGATCGTCGTACCCGTGGTCGAGGAAGAGGTCGTTGTGGAGAAGCGGCCCGTGGTCAAGGAGGAGATCCGCATCCGCAAGCAGGTCGTCGAGGACGTGGAGGTCGTCGAGGAAGACGTCCGCAAGGAGGAGGTCGAGATAGTCGAGGAGACGGGTCACACCGCAGGCTCGACCGAAGACACGGAGCGCGACGACAGGTAAACGAAACCCGAGCAGGGTCGTCGCCACGGTAAGCCGTACGGGATGTAGGGTCAACGGCCGAGGGCGTTACAGCCGGGTCAACTCGTACTGGCTGAGTCCTTCTGTTCCTCCAGGAAAGCCTCCCTGATCTCCTTGGGCCCGAACGGCCACACCTTCTCGTAGCGCGCCCAAATCAGGTAGGCGACCACGCCGAGGACCATCCAGACAACCGCCAGTTCGATCGCCGACCATCCCGACGAAACGAAGATGTAGACCCAACCCACAAGCGCGATGATGCACGGAACGGGGTAGAGCCACTGGTGGTACGGACGCCTCAGGTCGGGTTGCTTGCGACGCAGTATGACGAGAGCGCCGATCCCGCCTATGAACTGGACCACGATGGAGACCGCGATCAGGGCGTTCAGTATGCTCTGGAGCGAGAACAAAGTGGCGATCGCCGTGACCACGCCCATCACCAACAGGGAGACGTGGGGGAAACGCAGCCTGGGATGCAGCCTGCCGAACGGACTGAAGAACAGATGGTCGCGGGCGGCGTTGTAGGGAAGGCGCGACGCGCCGAGCAGGCCCGCGTACACGGAGGCGAAGGCCGTCGTGACGATCAGGACGGTGATGATCACGCCCCCAATGTGGCCCCACACGGCTTCGACGGCGTCGGTCCCGATGTTGGTAGAGTCGATCGCCTCGCGCCAGGGGATAACGCCCATGATGCCGATGTTCATGACGAGGTAGATGGCGCACACGCCGAGTATGGAGAATATGATCGCCCGAGGCATCACGTACCCGGGGTTCTCTACCTCATCGCCGAGATACGCGGCGGTGTAGTAGCCGAGGTAGTCGTAGATCGCGATCAGGAGCCCCGCCCCAAGACCCGAGAAGAAACCGAGCGAGAAGGAGACAGCATGCTTGGGAAAGTCGAAGGCGAGAGATGGGTCGAAGTCCGTGGCTGTGGCGATGATCACTAGCGTGACGGTCAAGATCATGCCGAACCACAGGAACCTGATCACGTTCGCGACCGACTCGATGCGTCGGTAGAGGAGCGCGACGGTCAGCACGGTCAGCCCGACGGCTAAGGCCTTGGTCTGCCAGCCACTCAAGGGGTGGAAGTAGGCGAGGTAGTCGGCCATGCCGATCATACCCGTCGACATGATCAAGGGCACGGCAAGCAGCGTGGACCAGACAAAGAGGAAAGGTACGAGGCGGCCCGTAGAGTACTGGTAGGCCTCGCGCAGGTAGACGTAGGAGCCGCCGGCTGCGGGCATCGCGGCGCCGAGCTCCGCCCACACCAGCCCGTCGGCCATTGCGAGCACGGCGCCGAGTACCCACCCGATGAGCGCTTGAGGCCCTCCCATAGCCGAGATCATGAGCGGAATCGTGATGAAGGGACCGATGCCTACCATCTGCGACATGTTGACGGTCGTCGCCGGGAACAGGCCTAACGCCCTGACGAAGCCCTCGTCTCTTCCGTGTGCGGTCGTATTCTCAGCCCCAGAGCTGTTCGATGTCGCCTATGTCACCCCTTTTTCAACTCATCTGGACGAATTCTAGTTGTGGCCCTATTCCGGAACAAGGTTCGCCAGCTCGCGCGGGCGGGTCAGGGCCAGATCGGGTTGCTCCAGGCTCGTCTTCCCTCAGTATCGACTACGGTGACACGGCAGTAGGAGCCGCGGAAGGGGCTGATGTCGAAGTGCGCTGCGGTGACGGGCTCGCCGGTGCGCTCCTCGGCGCTCTGCCAGCGGTCGCCGCCTCCGGAGAGTGTGATGGCGTAGACTTCGCTCGTCTCGACGCGAAGCTGCTGGCCGTCCAGGAGCAGCTCGCGGAAGGACGGTCCCTGCGTCGAGTAGTAGCGCCCGGTTTTGAGCGACCCCAGTACGGCCTCGGGGTCGAGACGGTCGCAGTGGACTTCTACCCATCCCCCGAAGCGGTCTTTCGGGTCGTCGAAGTGCGCGTCGTCGCCGGCGTTCACCAGCAGCCTGCACCCCTCCTCGAGCAGACCGTCCAGCATGTAGGCTCCGTTGGCCCCATCGGGCTTGGTGAGCGTCGACAGGTGGTGGTTGTAGATCTCGACGGCGTGCACGGCATCCAGCGCCGGCAACCCGTCGGCGGCGGCGAGGGGGAGATTGTTCAGTCCAGGGTGCAACATGACCACGAAAGCTCCCAGCTCACGCGCCCGTACGATGGCCCCGGCGTGGTCGTTCTCCGGGAGCTGCCCGAAGTCCAGGGGCAACCCTGCGGCAGTGACCCAGTAGCATTCGCGCTCTTCCCAAGGGGCGGAGCTGAGCTCGGCGCCTACGATGGTGGTGAAGTTTTCGTCGCGCAAGGCGCGCGTGTCGGTTATCTGCCACCCGTACTCGGCCTCGAAATGGTCGGAGAGGCAGATGAAGTCGTAGCCGGCGTCGCGGTAGGCGCCCGCTACGGCCTCGGGCTCGATCTGACCGTCGGATCTGCTGGAGTGGCAGTGGAGGTTGCCGCGGAAGAAGCGGCCTTCCTCTCCGTTCCTTAGTAGATCCTCCATCAGGACAATATTCTACTGCACGACTCTTACCCTGGATGTGTAATGCGTTGTCTGAGGGTCGCGCCCGCGCCAATGTTTGCAGCGGTACTCGCCAGGGTCGAAGAACCCCCGCGTCCCCCCCACCGGACAAGTCCGCGAGCGTATTCGGGCCCGCGGCAACGATTAAACCCCCCGATCTCTCGGGAGGTCCTCTAGGATGCTTCTCTGTGTGCCTTGGTCCGCGTCTGGCCGTTAAAGCCGTTGTGGGATATCCCTGGGTGATGTTCGGCATCGGGACCGATCCACCACAGGTCCATAGGTGTAAGGTCCATAGCAGCGGCCAGCTTGCGCCTGACCTTGCCGCCCGGATAAAGCTCGCCCTGCTCTACCTTCGAGAGTATCGTCCGGCTGATGCCAGACTCCCTGGCGAACTCCCGTTGCGAGAGTCCCAGGCCCTCCCTGTGATCTAGGACCATCCTGGCCAACGCCCCCGCTTTGTTCTCGGTACACCCGGCTTCGTCTTGTCCCGGATCTCGACCGTAACCGTCCTGTGTGGCCCGTTCCGTTGCCTCCGCCGTATTTCGCACGCGCACGCTCCTTTCCGCGCCTTCACGTCTTCCGATTAGATCTACTACCTTCCCGGTCATGCCATAACCGACCTTCCTCTGCACGCCCCAAGGTCCCGCCGCAACCCGGCCAGGGCGATGCCCTATTCTACAGCCTCGGTCCACCAATGGACAACTTTTTGTAAAAATCTGGTTCTCAAACGGTTTACAAATGGTCCAGTTTTGGTATACTGCCCCATGCGGGACCGAGAGGGACGCGTCTGGCGGTCTATGGGGAGTAGTCTCTGTGGGCCTTTGAAAACCGATTAGCCCACGAAATTGTAGAGTAGACCCCGGTCGGGTCCGTCCTGATCGGGGGTCGTTCCGGTGGAGTTCAGCGGGAAGAACTGCGTCCTGTTACGGCGCATGTTGCAGGTTCGAGTCCTGCCACCGGAGCTGCGGAGTGGAGCAACAGGTAGCTCGTCAGGCTCATATCCTGAAGGTTGCGGGTTCGAGTCCCGCCTCCGCGATTCTCGGGTCGGTAGTTCAACGGTAGAACAGGGGACTTTTAATCCTCCGTGTTGCGAGTTCGAATCTCGCCGGCTCTCGAGCACGAGGAGGCATGGCCGGAGACCTTTCCCCGTCCGTGCCACCTCGAGGTCGGATAGCAACGAAGTGGGGATGTAGCTCACGTTGGGGGAGCGCCGCCCTTGCAAGGCGGAGGACGCGGGTTCGATCCCCGCCTTCTCCACTCGGAGGTCCTCAGGGCCTCCCCTTTTTGTTAGCCCGGTTTGGTAGCTTATGCGGACGAGCGCCGGGGTGAAATCCCGGAGATCGAGGTTCGACTCCTCGCCAAACCACCGCGAGCAAAGCATGGAGACTGTAGCTTAACTGGACAGAGCGCCCGGTTGTGGCCCGGGCGAGTGCCAGTTCGATTCCGGCCGGTCTCCCAAAGGCGGGTTTGATTCCCGTCCTACACCCCGAACCCGTAGCTCAGGGGACAGAGCAGCGGTCTACGAAGCCGCGTGGCGGTGGTTCGACTCCACCCGGGTTCGCTCCGGGCTTGGGCCCGGCTCTTCTGGGGCCATGTTCTAGCGGTTCAGGATTCCGCCCTTTCAAGGCGGCAGGCGGGGTTCGACTCCCCGTGGCCCTATTATGGGTGTGGCGGCTCACGACCGTCGTGCCTTTTCGTGATCGCGTGGCCGAGCGGTAAGGCGGCGGGCTGCAACCCCGTCCACGCAGGTTCGATCCCTGCCGCGGTCTCTTCGCGCAGCCGGCGCCTCGATCGGGGTGCCTGTCAGCGCGATTTGGCAATACTTGCGACAGTAGCTCAGTGGCAGAGCAGCGGCTTCCAAACCCGCGTTGTCGAGGGTCCGATTCCTTCCTGTCGCGCTGGTCCTCCGGCGGACCCTAGAGGCCGGAACCGCGGGCCGACGACGGAGTGGCTTAACCCACGCAGTAAACTCTGGACCGGTAGCTCAGTGGGAACAGAGCGCCGCTCTCCTACAGCGGAGGTCGCAAGCTCGAATCTTGCCCGGTTCACCCAGGAACGTTCGGCATCAAGAACTTGGGGGCGTGGCTCAGAGGTAGAGCGCAGCTTTGTCAGGGCAGATGTCGACGGTTCGATCCCGTTCGTCCCCGCTAGGGTCTCATGGCGGAAGCAGGTAGACGTGCGGCTTCGAGATGGCCGTGTCCTCCGAGGCGTGAGAGTTCGAGCCTCTCCGAGACCCTTAGATCTTCGGCTATTCGGTTTTCGTACTGTTTCCACAAGATGAGAGGAGTGTTATGAATGGCAAGGACCTGCTGGCGCTCGGGTGGCCGGCTGGGAAGGTGATCGGGCTCGGACTTGAAGCTGCCCGTACGCTGGAATCCCGCGGTCTCTCCGAGGAAGAGACGCTCGCGCGACTGGAAGGCGTCCGGAAGGACCCGGGCGGCGCGCTAGAGCGCGAGTCAGAAGGACCAGTGGCCGCTCTCGCCCGCGAGTGGGTGCGGATCGGGGCCGCCGAGGCCAGCGCTTCGGAGGAGGAGCTCAGGGATGAGGCGCTGCCCTACCACGCCTGGGGCGAAGCCGAGGTAGACGATGCGGCCAGGCTGCAGATGGAGACCGCGCTCAGGCTCCCGGTCGCCGCCGGTGGGGCCCTTATGGCCGACGCCCACGTAGGCTACGGGTTGCCGATTGGCGGCGTGCTCGCCGTGCGGGACGCTGTGATCCCGTGGGCCGTGGGTCTTGACATCGCGTGCAGGCTTCGACTGAGCGTCTTCGAGCTCTCTCCGCACGTCCTCGGCCAGAAGAAGAACGAGCTGAAGCGCGCCCTCGACGAAGAGACGTTCTTCGGCGCTGGCGTGCGCCACGACGGCCGTTCCTCCCACGAGGTCCTCGACGACCCCACGTGGGGCGCTACCCGCTTCCTCAGGGGGCTGAAGGACACGGCGCGGGTGCAGCTCGGGACCTCGGGGAGTGGTAACCATTTCGTCGAGTTTGGGGCCTTCACCGTGCCCGAGGACCTGGATGCAGAGAAGGCGCGACTGGTGGCACCGCTGGAACCCGGCCACCCATATCTGGCGCTGCTCTCCCACTCGGGGAGCCGGGGTGTGGGCAACAAGATCGCTACCAGGTACTCGAAGATGGCTGAGGAGCTCCGTTCTGGTCTCGAAGGCGAGGCGAAGAAGCTGGCCTGGCTAGATCTCACCTCCGAAGAGGGGCAGGAGTACTGGCTCTCGATGCGCCTGGCCGGCCGGTTCGCCGCGGCGAACCACGCGGTCATCCACGAGCGCATCGCCGGCAGGATCAGCGCCGAGGCAGCGTTTGTGACCGAGCACCACCACAACTTCGCCTTCACCGAGGAGTGGCGCGGGGAGGAGATGATCGTGCATCGCAAGGGCGCCACCCCCGCCGGCCCGGGCGATCTGGGGATCGTCCCCGGTACGATGGCCGACACGGGCTACCTCACGGTTGGCCTCGGCGTCGAGGACTCCGTGAACAGCGCCTCCCACGGGGCCGGCCGGCGCATGAGCCGGACGCGGGCGTTCAAGGAGCTCGACCGTACCGCCTGGCGGGAAGACCTCCAGAGGAAGGGGATCACCCTTCTCGGAGGCGCCCTCGACGAAGCCCCCGCCGCCTACAAGGACGTCGACAGTGTAATGGCCGCCCAGGCCGACCTGGTCGAGGCCATCGGGGAGTTCTGGCCCAGGATCGTACGCATGGACGCCGGCTCGAAGAAGCGCCGGCGCTATGCGGGTTCAGAAAGGGTTGACCCTTCCTGAACCCGCGCACTTCAGCATTTCAGCATGTCAGGAAGTGCGCTTCAGCGAGGCTCCCGCGCGACCAGACTCTGTAGGAAACTATGTCGGGCCCTAATTACTGCAGAGCGAAACCAATGCAGGCCACTCTTAGACAAGGCTGAAATGCTGACCAGCTGAAGTGCTGACTAGCTGAAATGCTAACCCTCTCGAAGGAGTGTTGTGGCGCCGTCAGTCGTCCAGGACCGTGAGGTCAAGCTGGCGGAGGCGGGCGGGGTCGGCGAGGATGTCGATCGCAACGATCCTTCGGCTCCTGACCGTGTAGCCGCCGACAGCGAACAGCTTCCCGTCGCGCGTCGAGACGTGCCCCGCAGCACCGTTGATGAGCGCAGGGCGCATGAGCAGGCCAAGCTGCAAATATGAGAGTGCCTGTCTGGCGACCGCCGCTCCGCGGACCTCCCGCGATGCGCCTGTGGGCAGGGGACCCGCGTCCGCGCGCAGCACGACGTCAGGGTCCAGCACCTGGAGTAGCGCCTCGAAGTCGCCCTCGCGCGCGGCGGCGAGGAAGGCATCGACGACCTCTCTGGCTGGCGAGATCGGTGTTAGGAACAAGGGACCTCCCCCGCACCCGGTGGCGTGCGCGGCTGGCGAGCTGCCGGGAGGCGGCCGGGGAGCGTCCCACGAGGGGGGCGATCTCGTCGAAGGGCACGGCGAACGTGTCGTGCAGCACGAAAGCTAGCCGCTCGGCAGGAGTCAGCGTTTCGAGCACCGCGAACAACGCGAGACCTACCCCGTCGGCCAAGAGCGCTTCGTGCTCAGGGTCGGTACGGTCCTCGCGGTCTATGATCGGATCGGGCACGCGCACGCCCAGGGGCTCCTCGCGCCTCGAGCGGCGCGAGCGTAGTATGTCGAGGCACACTGTTGCGACGACCGTAGTCAGCCAGCCGCCCAGGTTTTCGACGCCGCTGGCACCGGAGCTGCTGAGTCGTATCCATGCTTCCTGGACGGCGTCGTCCGCCTCGTTGAGGGAGCCGAGCATCCGGTAGGCCACCGCCCGCAGGTGGGTGCGATTCGCCTCGAAGCGCTGTGCCAGCAAGTCGTGTTCGTCCATCGGTCACATTCTCCCGTTGCGTTCCGTCATTGTAGTAGTGACGTACGAAACCCGGCCGATGTGACGAAGAGGCCGAGTCTCAACGGCTAAGTCCGACATCCCGATGTATCAACGGCACTTCGAGATCCCCGAAGGAGGGCGATCATGTCAGGAGAAACCATCGCATCACCTATCCTGGTCACTGGCGGTACCGGTACGCTAGGGCGACTCGTCGTCCGGCGCCTCAGGGACGCCGCATGCGACGTAAGGGTGCTCAGCAGGCACGATCATGAGTTCAACGAAGGCATCGAGTTCGCGACCGGTGACCTTTCCACGGGCGAGGGGATCGAAGCCGCGGTGGACGGGGTAACGTCCATCGTGCACTGCGCCGGCACCAGCACGGGCGACGCCGAGCTGACGCGAACCCTCGTGCGGGCGGCCTCATCGCAACCGCGGCCCCCGCACCTGGTGTACATCTCGGTCGTCGGCGCGGAGCGCATCCCCGTGGAGAGCCGCCTCGACCACGCCATGTTCGGCTACTTCGAGTCCAAACGGGAGACCGAGCGCGTCGTGGCCGACTCCGGCCTGCCGTGGACGACGCTGCGGGCCACCCAGTTTCATGACCTGATCCTGACGGTGGTCCGGCAGCTGGCGAAGCTGCCGGTCGTACCACTCCCGGCCGGCTTCCGAGTCCAACCCGTCGAGGCCGACGAGGTGGCATCGCGGCTCGTCGAGCTCACGTTCACAGAACCTGCTGGCCTGGTCCCCGACATGGGTGGGCCACGGGTGTACGGCGCGGCCGAGTTGCTCCGCGGCTACCTTCGGGCCAGCAAGCGGAAGCGTCGGCCGATCGTGCCTCTCTGGCTGCCGGGCAAGGCCGCCCGCGTGTTCCGGGCCGGCGGCAACCTCGCCCCCGAGCGGGCCACAGGGCGCCGGAGCTGGGAGGAGTTCCTCGCGGACCGGCTAGCAGTTTGAGCGGAGGCGCGCTCGGGCAAAATGTTCTGGTTACCAGGATCGTGCGCCAGGGGAACCGCGTAACGGCTAGTGGGAAGTGAATGGGGTGTTGAACGTCGGCCACAAGCAACGAGACCGCCCAAGGCTGTAGCATGCGGGAAGTCGAATTCGCGGTTGGCGAGAGATCGTGAGCAGGCTATTGCTGGAGGCTGTGGAGAAGCATATGGCCGGCGAGGCCGTGGGCGTCTACTCGGTCTGCTCGGCGCACCCGCTGGTTATCGAGGCGTCGGTTCTGCAGGCGCTCGACGACGATGGCTACCTTCTGGTGGAGGCTACGTCGAACCAGGTCGACCAGTTCGGCGGGTACACCGGGATGAAGCCCCAGGACTTTCGGCGGCTCGTACTGGATCTGGCGAGGCGGCATGGACTGCCCGAAGATCGCGTCGTGCTGGGCGGCGACCACCTCGGCCCCAACCGATGGCAGGATCTTCCGGCCGAGGAAGCGCTGACCCACGCGGGCGATCTCGTTGCGTCCTACGTCGCCGCCGGGTTCACGAAGATTCACCTCGACTGTAGCATGCCCTGCGCGGACGACGAAGGACCGCTGGACGACGAAGTGGTCGCCCGACGGGCCGCGACGCTCGCCGGCAGGGCAGAGCAGGAAGCGCCCGCCCGCGCTCATGGCGTCGCCGACGACCTTGTCTACGTCGTGGGGACTGAGGTGCCTGCGCCGGGCGGAGCACATGAGGCTCTGGATAAACTCACCCCGACCTCAGCCGATGCGGCGCGCGCGACCCTGGCGGCCCACGAGGACGCTTTTCGTGCCGAGGGTGTGGAGGGGGCGTGGGGTCGGGTAGTAGCCCTGGTCGTGCAGCCCGGGGTGGAGTTCGATCTCGAGCGGGTGATCGACTACGAAAGGTCTGCGACCGTAGAGCTTCGACGGGTGCTCGACGATCACGATCGGCTGGTCTTCGAAGCCCACTCCACGGACTACCAGGCGCGGGCCAACCTCAGGGCGCTCGTCGAGGATCACTGGGCCGTGCTCAAGGTGGGCCCCGCACTCACCTTCGCGATGCGGGAGGCGCTGTTCGCGCTCGCCGCGATAGAGGACGAACTGGTGGCGGAAGGAGAGCGGTCGGAGTTGCTATCTGCTGTCGAGCACCGGATGCAGGAAGATCCGGGGTACTGGGAGGGCTACTATCCAGGTGGACCTGCGGCCCGGCGTCTCCTCCGACGGTACAGCTACAGCGACAGGATCCGCTACTACTGGGCGTATCCCGACGTCGAGGGCGCAAGGGAGCGCCTGTTTACCAACCTGGCCGCCCGCGAGATACCAGAGACCCTGCTGAGCCAGTATCTGCCGCGCCAGTACGAAAGGGTGCGGCGCGGGGAGCTGGAAAGCGATCCCGAACCTCTGGTCTTCGACCGCATAAGCGAGACGCTCGAGGACTACGCCGTCGCCTGTAGACCGAAGCGAGAGTGGACCTGGATTTGAACGATCATCTGGAGCTTCTAATGAAACTGAGCGAAAAGCAGGGCGGTGGGGCGACGGCGCGCGAGATCGCCCAGCAACCGGCCGTCTGGCGCGAAGTGGAGAACATCGTGTCCTCGCGTCGGGGTGAGGTCGACGCATTTCTCGGACCGCTGCTGGAATATTCGGACCTGCGGGTCGTTTTGACAGGCGCGGGAACTTCAGCCTTTGCGGGAGAGATCCTGTCCCCGGCGCTCTCTCGACGGATGGGGCGTCGCGTGGATGCCGTCGCGACGACGGACATCGTCTCCAACCCGGTAGAGTGTTTTTCCGATGACAGGCCCACCCTGTTGGTCTCGTTCGCGCGCTCGGGCAACAGCCCGGAGAGCGTGGCGGCGACCGGGCTCGCCGACCGTCTTCTCTCGGAATGCCACCATCTGGTGCTGACCTGCGACCGGGGCGGCCGACTCTACGACCAGCACGCCCAGGCAGGTGGGTCGTTCGTTCTTCTCATGCCGGAGGCCACAAACGACCAGGGCTTCGCCATGACGTCGAGCTTCACGTCGATGGTCCTTGCGGCCTGGCTCGTCCTGGGTAGCGCAGCCGACTCTGAGGAGCTGGTGGGGCGTCTTGCGGCGGCCGCAGAAAGGATACTGGATACCCGTCAGGAAGCCATCCGAAGTTTGGCCTCCTCGGGCTACAAGAGGATCGTCTACCTTGGAAGCGGTCCTCTCAAGGGGCTCGCCCACGAGTCCTCACTCAAACTTTTGGAGTTGACCGCGGGCGAGATCGTGACGTACTTCGAGTCTCCTCTGGGTTTCAGGCACGGACCGAAGTCCATCCTCGACGATGGGACGCTGGCCGTCTGCTACATCTCGGGGGATCCGTACACGCGCAAGTACGACCTAGACCTCCTCGCCGAGCTGAGACGTTCGATGCGTCCCGAAAGCATCATCGCGGTCGCCGCGACGGATGCGGGGGCAGATGATCCCGGCTTCTGGCTCGTGGATGGTCTTCGGGGGTTGGAAGATGCGGCGCTCGCGCTTCCGTTTGTTCTGGTCGCCCAGCTCCTCGGGCTCTGCTTCTCGCTCGAACTCGGCTACACGCCGGACAATCCCTTCCCCGACCAGGAGGTGAATCGCGTGGTACAGGGCGTTTCCATACATCCTCTGCCGGAAAGGAGATGACGATGTATCTCGGCGTCGACGGTGGAGGCACGAAGACCGCCCTTTGTCTGCTAAATGAAGACGGGCGCGTCGCCGCACAGGCACGGGCCCCGTCCTGCTACTACTTCACGGAAGGCATAGGCCTGGTGGGCCGGGTGTTGCGGGAGGGCGTCGATGAAGTATGCCTGCAGGCTTCGGTAACGCCGGCGGAGATTCGCTACGCGTTCTTCGGCCTGCCGACCTACGGTGAGGTAAGCGCAGATGTGCCCACCCTCGAGGCGATTCCGGAAGAGGTTCTCGGCCACGGCCGGTACGCCTGCGACAACGACACGGTCTGTGGGTGGGCGGGTTCGCTGGGGGGTGTGGACGGCATAAACGTCGTGAGCGGGACCGGGTCCATAACCTACGGAGAACGGGAAGGGCACGGCGTCAGGGTTGGAGGGTGGGGCGATCTCTTCGGCGACGAGGGGTCTGCGTACTGGATCTCCATCAAGGGGCTCAACGCCTTCACCCGGATGAGCGATGGGCGCCTTCCGGTAGGACCGCTGCACGAAGCACTGCGCGCCCACCTCGAGCTGGAGGCTGACCTTGATCTCGTCGACGTCGTCCTTAACCGCTGGCAGGGAGGGCGGAGCGAGATTGCAGCGCTCGGCCCTGTGGTCGCCAGGGCGGCGGAGAGTGGGGACGAACGCGCGGCGCAGATCCTCTCAGAGGCGGCAGACGAACTCGCAGGGCTCGTGGACACCACAAGACGACTCCTGGATTTCGGTCCGGATGAGCAGGTTCCGGTGTCTTACTCCGGTGGTGTCTTCAATGTACGCTCCATCGTCGATGATTTCGAAGCGATTCTGGAAGATCTTCACGGCGGGTACGAATTGCGCGAGCCCTTGTATACGCCCGTGGTCGGGGCGGCGATCTACGCGGCCAAGCTCGCCGGCGAACCACTTGGCGCCGAGACGCTCGGCCGACTGGAAGCGACGCAGCAAGAGTCGGGCACCTAGAGCGGGGAACGAGATGAGTTCACGAAGCTGAATACCCTACGCGGCACTCCTGTCGAACCACGATCTTGATTCTCACTACTCTTCGGTTTTGCGGAGGACAGGATGGCACGTCTTAAACCCACAGTGAACACCCGGGGCTTGCGACGAGCCTCTAATCCATGGAAAGTCCCGTAGGGAGAAAAGCGCCACATTGGCGTATCTGGCAAGTTGTATGCACAATGAGCCCGTTACCTTGACTGTAACTGTCGAGAGGAGCGGTGTTTGCGTAGCTCGGCCGGGCAGCGGACCATGGAACTTCGGGAGGCGCACCTAGAAAGGGTGGAGCGCAACGAAGTGCGAGTCGATGCGTTGTGGGCGCAGCCTTGTCGGGCCTACAATGTCCACATCGAACTGGATCCCCACACCAAGGCGTCGCTAGGGAAAACGCAGAGGACCTTGCAGCGAGCAGAGCCAAACCTGCTGGTGTGTCCCCTCGAGTCACTTCATGTGAGCCTCGCCTGGCTGCTCGCTGTTCATGCGAGCTATCCGATGGACAAAGACTCCCTCTGGGAGCGTCACGCAGAGGAGTGGACGACTGAACTGACCCGTATCGCGACCCAGAGCACGCCGTTTCGGATCACCTACGAACACGTCGTGGCCACCGACTCCGCCGTGATCGCCCTCGCCGAGCCGACCGAGCCGGTGAACCGCATCCGCGAGATGATCCGCGAACGCCTGCGCCTGCCATCCGAGACCCGCAACGAGGCGGATCTGGTGCATACTACGCTGTTTCGCTATCGCGGTCCGCTCTCCGATCCGGAGAAGTTCCTTGCCAGGCTCGAGGGCACAGGTGCTGAAACCGCAGCCGAGGTCGACGAGCTGGTCATCTCCAGGGAGCTGGTGTATCCGTCACTGGAAACGGAAGTGCTTGCGCGCCTTCCGCTCGCCTCCCAGTAGGTGCATCGACACGCTGCGCGGATGCGGGCGACGGTGGAGAACGGCCGCATCACGGCGTCGTCGATCCTGGCAGATTATCTTGCAGAGCTTGCTGCACGCTGTCGTGAACCCGTTCCTGACCAAGATTGTAGCGGTGAAAATCACCCGTCTTTCGGTTACAAACGCAACACCATGCAAACGGGTTGTGCAAACGGAGGCTCACCATGGCCAAGATGATCTACTCTGCGATCTCCTCGCTCGATGGCTACGTAGCGGACGAGGACGGCAACTTCGACTGGGCCGTCCCGGACGAGGAGGTGCACGCCTTCATCAACGACCTCGACCGGCCGATCGGCACTTACCTCTACGGGCGCAGGATGTACGAGACGATGGCCGGCTGGGAGACCGATCCCACACTCGCGGACCAGTCGCCCCCGATGGAGGACTTCGCCCAGATTTGGCAGGCCGCCGACAAGATCGTGTACTCCAAGACACTCGAGGCGGTAGCTACCACAAGGACATGGATCGAACGAGACTTCGATCCCGCAGCTGTGCGGCACATGAAGGACCTGGCGGCACGTGATCTCCTCGTGGGCGGGCCCGAGCTCGCTGCCCAGGCGTTCAGGGCCGAGTTGGTCGACGAGTGCCACCTGTTCGTCGCTCCGATATTGGTGGGAGGCGGCAAGCGGTCCCTACCCCACAACGTCCACCTGAAGCTCGAGCTGCTGGACGAACGCCGTTTCTCCAGCGGCATGGTTTACCTCTACTATCGTACCGGGAGGACGCGATGAGGTGCCTCAGAGGACCAGCGGCCTGATCCTCTTGTACTCGCCGGCGAGCTGACCGGCGTCCACGACGACCGCCTCCCGTCCGAGTGGCGGCGGGTAGGCGAGTACAGGCGCAATGCGCAGGGACCCTGCCGGGCACATGGAACGGGGCGAGGAGCGCTTTACAGTCGATTGGCGCCGGGCAGATGATTCGATGCCGGCTTGGTCAACGGCGGTCTCTTGCTCGCCAAGGGCGTCTACGACAAGTACGTCTGATAGGTGTGGCCGTCGCTCGCCACATAGAGCGTGGTGGCGCTGGTCTTGATCGGGCTCCGGGGGGTGCTACCCTAGGAGGTGACAGGCAGTTGAGGGAGATAGAAGCTGCACGACGACGACCATCGGCCGAAGCTCGCCTGCGAGACGGCCCCGAACGCGCTCCAACGGTTCCTCCGTTACGTTGGCATCGACACGTGCGCAAACCCGGCCTCTACAACCGTAACGAGCACCGCCAGACAGCTCGACCTCGCCTGGCTCCTCGTAGATGAGATGAATGAGACCGGGCTCACAGACGCCGTGCTCATCGAGCACGGCTATGCTATGGCGATGCCGCTCGCCGTAGAACGCGAAGTCCCGGCCGTTGCCCTGCCCGCGCACGTAGAAGACGTGGCGCCCGACTCTGGCACAGGTATGGGCACAAGAGAGCACGAGAGGAGAAAAACGCCTTGACGCTCCACACCGACATCCCCACGCACTCTGAGATCGAGCGACTGCTCGCGACGCGCGACGCGTGTTGCGTGTCGATCTACCTGTCGACGAGCACGATAACGAGGGAGGCGCGGGCGGATCGGATCGAACTGAAGAACCTCGCTGCCTCGGCAATCGAGCAGTTGGAGGAGGCGGGGGCGGATCAACGCGCCGTATCGGAAATTCGTGATGGGCTGAGGGATCTCGTCGAGGATGGCGCCTTCTGGGCCGAGCAGGCCCGCAGCCTTGCGGTGTTCGCGTCCCCGGCGCGGCTGCAGACGTTTCGGCTACCCAACCGGCTCACGAGCACGGTCGAGGTTGCAGACCGATTCTACGTCAAGCCGCTGCTTCGTGCGATCACGTTTCCGCAGGCGGCGTTCGTGCTTGCGCTTTCCGCCGGCGCGGTGCGTCTTGTGGAGGTGACGCGCGAAGGTGCGCCGTTCGTGGTCGACGTTCCAGACCTCCCCACCGACGCCGCGAGCGCGGCGGGCAAGGCGTCGATTGCGGATCGATGACATCGAAGATAGGGTGCCAGGAGAGCTCGATGAGGAGAGTGGCGCCGTCACGTTTTCGGAGGACGACGCGATCAGCTACGACGTCGTCGACGAGATCGCAAGGCGCGTCTTGCTAGGCGGCGGACGGGTACTCGCCGTACGTGACGTGGACGTGCCGGGTAACGAGACGATAGCAGCGATTATTCGGTATGCACTATGACGGTGGCGAGAATACCACTCTTGGCACTCTCCTGACCTACCGTAAAGTGGGGGCCGAATAGCGAGTCCGACGCCCTCGAAAGAGTGGATCTCGGATAGCGACCACCACCGTCGGAGGTCCATCTGGCTCGTTATGGACGCGGCCGAGGAAGCCTGCGACACTGACGGGACATGTCTGCTCCTCTCGTGCGAGGTACACCATGCCCAGATCCATCTACAAAACGCCCGAGGGGGAGGCCGAGATCCGTAAGCTCTACGACGAGGCGCTGGCCGAGCTGGGCCTCGGCTACGAGAGCCTGACCGTCGGCACGCGCCTTGGCGACACGCACGTACTCGCTCTCGGCCCCGAGGAGTCACCACCCGCGGTGTTCCTCCCTGGCGGGAACGCCCTGAACCCCACCTGCCTGAAATGGTTCCTGCCGCTGGCGAAGCGCCACCGCCTTTACGCACTCGACATCGTCGGACAGCCGGGCAGGAGCGCTTACGAGAGGCCCTCACCCAAGGGAGACGGACACGCCTTCTGGGTCGAGGACGTGCTCGACGGCATCGGCCTGATCGAACCCGCGTCCCTCGTCGGCATCTCCTACGGGGCCGGTATAGCCATCAGGACCATGGGAGTAGCCCCGGAGCGCGTCTCCAGGGCAGCGCTTGTCTCCCCCGCCGGGATAGCCACGGGGCCCTTCTTGCGGATTCTCGTGGAGATCGGCGTCCCCACGCTCCTCTACCGCCTCCGACCCACCGAGGAGCGACTCATGCGCGCGGCAATGCCTCTGTACACGGAGCCCGAGGATCCGGCTTTCACCCCCGCCGTCCGCCAGCTAGGAGCGGCCCTCCGGTACCTCCGGCTGGACGCGGATCTTCCCCGGACGGCCACCGAGGTGGAACTCAGAGGCTTCAGGGGGCCCGTTGCGGTGTTCGCCTCCGAGGATGACGTGTTCTTTCCAGCTCGGGTGGTCCTCCCGAGGGCGAGGGAGATCTTCCCCCACCTTGCTCTGGCCGAGATCCTCGAAGACTGCCGCCACGTCCCTTCGAAGGTGGCGCTAGAGCGTGTGAACGAGCGCATCCTTGCCTTCCTCGCGGGTCTCGACGAAACCTAGAGAGCAGTAGCTAGAGGCAATCTCGCTCCGCTCTTCGAGTGGCCCGAGCCTGGCCGGGAGGCTCATTTTCGTCTCCTATACCCGAGCAGGCTCGTAGGTGGTGATCAACACGCCCTTGCTCGTGGTGCTTATGTCGACCAGCCGCAGCGATGCGTGCGTGCCGCCGGCGAACAGCCGCCGTCCGATGCCCAGCACCACAGGTGCGATCATCAGCAGGTACTCGTCGATCAGATCGGCGGCCATCAGGGAGCCGATCAGCTCGCCGCTACCCATGACAACGAGGTTCGCCTCAGAGCTCTCCTTGAGGTCCGCAACGGCGGCCGGGACGTCGCCGCGCAGCAGGGTCGAGTTCGGCCAGTCGAGCCTCGCCTCTGGGTTGCTCGAGGCGACGTACTTGCGGGTGTTGTTGAGCGCGTCCTTGAAGGGCCCGCCCTGGGCGTTCCAGGAGGCCAGCAGATCCTCGTAAGTGCGCCGCCCGAACAAGAACGCGCGATCCCCGCCCATCCGCTCGCCCATCTTGGCGACCGTCGCCTCGTCGCTGTAGGCGGTAGCCCAGCCCCCATGCGCGAACCCATCCCGCGTGTCCTCATCCATGCGGCCCGGTCCTTGCATGACGCCGTCGAGCGTCACCCAATTAATCACGATCACCTTTCCCATCTCCTGTCCTTTCGGCCTCGACGGCGCGATCCAGATGCTCGCCCCGGACGACAAGGACCAGCGAGCTCGCCACCCAGCGTTCGATTCCTCCTCGTGCCTGAGATCCTTGGAGAAGCCATCATGCCACCGCCGTCGCCTCGCCGCTACGGGCGAGCCAACGCCCTGTAATTCCTCTCATCGTGGCGACAGCCATGCTTCGCAGGGCCCGTGAGCAGGTCTGTTATGGTATTGGGCGAAGGCCTGCTAGGAGGAGGCAAGCAGGGTTGGCATCTCCGAGATAACGCTCTAGAGGGCTAAGAGGAAGCTAAGGGTTCGCTCGAAGAGGGAAGCCGACGGTCCGTGGACGTGGCAGTTACCCGAGGACAAAGGGGATCAAAGAGAGTCAGACACCGAGGGATGATCCCCTTGATCTCCTTGACTCGCCAAGACCGGCTCGGTGGCCGAAAGAGGATCAAGAGGATCAGGCAACGGGCGATGAGCGCCTTGTGGTCGCCCATAACGACCACTACCTCGGGAAGTGCTGTGTTCGTGAATTGCTGAGTTTTTTTCGCGGGGGTGTGCAAGTAAGAGTATCGGCAACTAGTTTCCTGTGACCCACCCCTCACGCTTCGCCCATTGACTCCCGCGCCCGGTCATCGCTGGAAGAATGAACAGGGCAGCTAGTACGCTCTCTGCCCCACTCGCCCGATCAGGTTATGAGATGAGGTGCAAAGCCAAAGCCCGACAGCCCGTGTAGACGGTGTTGTCGGTGTAGACCCGCACGATGAGTAGACAACACCGTCTACGCCAGCAACACCGATTTTCGCTAGTGGGCTCTTGACTAAGGTTCGGGCACCTAATGCGTGCTAGGCTCCTTCGTCTTCGCTTTCCTCAGAGATTCCTGCGTCTGGATCATCTGACTCCGAATCCTCTTCGTTTGGATCTTGCGCACCTTCCTCCGAATTCCGCCTCGCTTTGACCTTCTTAGCGATCCGTTCTAGCTGCGCGTCGTCTTCTTCGGTCCAGTCATCGTCGTGACTTGGTTCTGGCTCTGCGGCGAAAGTCTTTGCGAAATCCATTTGCGGCCTGGTGAACTGGATCGCATCAGACATCCTCATCTGCGAGACATCCACCTCCTCAAGAAACTCCATCGCCCGCACGTGGGCGTTCATCAAGAGCTCGTTCAAGTTGCCTCGGACCTTCTCCACATCACGAGCCTGACGCGCCGCCTCTTCCTCCATCGCCCTCTCGTAAACCTCTCGCCGAAGGCTCGCAAGGTGATCGTCGTAGGCCGCAGCCCGCTCGCGCCAGGCGAAGGTGTTAGATCACCCGCTCCACGTGTCGGAGGGTTTGGGCGCAGCAGCATTGCCGACGTGCTGTCTGTAAGCCTCTAAGAACGATCTCTCGCCGCTAGGAAGGCTCAGGAAGGACTCAAAGGCCCTGTAGGCCCGCTCGGGTTCGTTTTCCAATCTATCCCAGAGTTCTCTCTTTTGAGTATCCATAATTGAAGCGTACTAGATTTCGAGGCAACACGTCGCCCCCTGGAAAAACCCACCACGACGCCACTTCCCCACCACCTAACCCACACCTTAGGTGCAACTGGCTACGTGACCATGCTGCTTACCTCCATGGCCTGCACCGCCCCGCAACCACAGTGCAGACGCACTCGAATCCGCCCGATGGTTCATAGCTGCACGCTCTGGATCTCACGCTCCTCCTACCTCTGCCCAACGACGGGAGCCTACCCAATCCTTTCCTATAGAGCATGGTAGGGCAGTTAGGAGGTGGATAGACCATAGGCTAAGCTTTGCGGCGCACCAGCATAAGCACAGCGCTCATACCCACCAGTAGCAGCACCGATGGGAAAATGAACAACACTACAGGCGGTAACCCGCCGCTCGAAGGCAGGTTTTCGAAGGTAGTATCGGTAGATTTTTGAGGAAGATCGGCGCAGGAGATACCGGGAGGGACGCCCTGCCCTTCTTTGACCTTGTCGTGGAGTAGGATGAAGCGGTGCTTGTCGTTTCCGAGGAGTTTGTCCAGCGTAACGTCCTTGATGGTCGTGGTCGCCGATCCCGTCCCATCGGCGTCGGCCACCACAGTGTGGAGGGGTATGGTCACTGGCGCGGTCCTACCGTTCCGATCGTCAGCGCAGGTCCCACCTGCGTGGATGTGATTGATGTGTTTGACGCCCTCCTCTGGCAGGCCCTGCATGTTTAGCTCTACCTTTACTCCGCCCTCGACGTCTGTGAGGGTGGCAGTCCCGCTCACTCCAGAGTCGCGACTCGGCGTAAGGTGGAGCTTCACGCTCTTCGCTTCTTTGGCGAAGGCGCTTCCGCCCAGAATCAGCGACGACAATAATATAGCGCCACAGACCATTGTGGCCACGCTTTTCAGCCGGTTCACGAGCCTCCTTCTTCGCTCCTCGCTTATGCTCACTGCGCTCCTGCCCTACGCGAGCGTACTGAGCTATTACGATGTACTGACACTTCGTACCCCTTCGATCGCCTTGTAGTCCTTACCCAAGATCTCGTTGGATTGCCGCAGACCCGCACCAGCCTCGTCGACGAGGCGGTCGTAATCGTCGAAATCGGCCTGAGTGGCCGAGATCGGATCGGCGGCCAATGTGTACGCTAGGTGGGCAGCCTCGTGCAACTCGACGATCGCGGAAACAAACGCATCATTCTGGTCCACATACTTCTGAGGTACCCCTAGATCGCTGGCTTGGTCGGCGAGTTTCTGAAGGGCAGCTTGGTTGGCTTGCATCTTCTCGATGTCATCGGACGTGAGGGCATCGTAGCGTAGAAGCTTCTCATGGCTATCCAGGAACGTTTCAACAGAGTCGGCTTGTATTTCACCAACCTCATGGACGTATGCGGTCTGTTTGTCTTGAGGCGCAGCTTGCCCTCGCTTAGCCTCTGAATTCTCTTGTTGCGATCGATCAGCGTTCGCTTGTTGGCGTTGAGGAGACTTGCCTTGCTCACCTGCCGGGCTAGGAAAGTGCGGTTTGGCCCTTTCTCCTGCGGGCAAGCTAAGATTGTCCTTTATCATGAGGGCCGCCACTGCACCTATGCTTGCAGCCATGACGAACACCAAAGTTATTGCCACAGCGTACACTAGTAGCCTTGTGAGCCGCGAGCGCTGGTTCCACCATCCGCTCATACTAGGTAAGACCTCTGGGTTGGTT
>JBKPNW010000252.1:0-13168 GCA_046732815.1 Actinomycetota bacterium
TCTCGCGGGCGCGTTTGATCGCCGAGGCGGCCTCCCGCTGGTGCTGGGGGCAAAGGCCCGTGACCCTGCGGGCCCTGACCTTGCCACGGTCGGAGATGAACCGCCGCAGCATGTTGTAGTCCTTGTAGTCGACGTAGGCAACATTCTCCTTGCAGAACACGCAAGGCTTGCTCTTCGGCGGCCGTCCACCGCGGGGCGGCCCGTTTCTTCTCCTACCCATTCCTAACCTCCGTAATGGTCAAGCCGTAACCTCCTCGGCGGGCTCAGGCAGCGGCTCGTGCGCGTAGCTCGGCGGGAGCTTCACGACCATGTGCCTGAGCACGTCGTCGGAGACGCGCAGTATGCGCTTCAACTCCACGAGGGTGCGCTCGCCGGCGGTGAACTCCATAACCACGTAGAAACCGTCCGTGCGGTGGTCTATCTCGTAGGCCAGCTTGCGGCGGCCCCAGTGGTTCGGCTCCCCGGCCTCGCCCCCCGTGCGCTCGATGATCGTACGAAAACGCCCTACGGTGTTCTCGACCTGCTCCTCATCGAGCTCGGGGATCACTATGAGCATGGCTTCGTAAGTGTCGATGTTTGCCTCCTCCGGTCTAGTGTCGGCTTCTTCTGCACGAGAAGAAGCAGGGGCTTATGGGATTACCCCGATAGTGTAACAGTGGGATCTAGCGGTTCAAGCCATCAGCTTCACCCACAGCATGCTGCGCGTCTCCTCTTCCACGGTCCGTTTTTCCCACGGGTCTATACTCTGCGCGTGGAGAACGGAGCCGGTATCGCCGTCGAGACCGTGGGCCTGGAGAAGGTCTACGGTGAGGGTCCGACCGCTGTACGCGCCCTCGAAGACGTCTCCCTGTCGTTTCCGAACGGGGAGTTCGCGGCGATCATGGGCCCTTCCGGGTCAGGGAAGAGCACGCTCTTGCACATCTTGGGTGCCCTGGACAAGCCTACTTCGGGGCGCGTTGTCGTCGGGAACACCGAGCTCTCGGGGCTGTCGGATAAGAAGCTAACGCTCCTCAGGCGGGAACGTATGGGCTTCGTTTTCCAGTTCTTCAACCTTATCCCCACGCTCACCGCCGAGGAGAACGTGCTCTTGCCCGTGCTCATCGCCGGCAAGAGATCGGGCCAGTACGGCGAGAGGCTCGACGAGCTACTCGACCTCGTGAAGCTCACGGGGCGGCGTACGCACAGGCCGGACGAGCTCTCCGGCGGCGAGCAACAAAGAGTCGCCATAGCACGGGCCCTGATCAAAGCCCCCGACATCATCCTGGCCGACGAGCCGACGGGAAACCTCGATTCGAAGACCGGAGCCGAGGTTCTCGACCTCCTCAGAGAATCGGCGGCCCGCTTCGAGCAGACCATACTCATGGTCACCCACGACCCGCGCGCCGCGGCCACGGCCGACCGCGCCGTCTTCCTCTCCGACGGACGCGTGGTCGACGAGGCCATAGACCCGGACCAGGAGGAGATCCTCGAACGCATCAGGACACTCGAGTCAGATGGATAGTGCGGTGTCCGGCTACCGGTTCCTCTCCGAGCATCTCTTCCTGTCGATGGCCAGGGAAGTGTGAAGCTCAGGCGCTTCTCAGGGCTGAGCCTGCGGAATCTGCGCGCCAGGGTGCAACGTACCCTGCTCACGGCCGTAGGCATCGTGCTCGGGGTGGGTATCGTCTTCGGCGTACTGACCCTCTCGGATACCATGTCGGGCACCTTCAAAGAGCTCTTTACCCGGGCCTACGGTTCCGCCGACCTCACCGTAACCGCGGCGGGCGGAAGCGGCGGGTTCGACCAGAAGGTGCTGAAGGAGGTGCGTGGCTACGAGGGGATTGGGTCGGCCGCGCCGTACTGTTCGCTCTCTTCGTCGCTCATCCTCGACAGGGTGCAGAAAAACGGTCTGCCCGAGGTCATGAGCATGCAGCTCTTCGGCGTCGAGCCGCAGTCCGCACAGCTCGCGACGGGCTTCGAGCTGACCGACGGACACTTCCCGCGCAGCGCCAGGGAGCTCACCCTCGACGGCGCCTCTGCCGAGAGGGCGGGACTCGAGTTAGGTGAGAAGGTCACGGTGGGTACGCCGGAAGGACCGAAAGAGTTGAAGCTCGTCGGGCTCTTGCGGATACCGGGGGGGTCCTTCGGCGGGCTCGCCTTCGGCATGGTGCCTCTGCCCTTCGCCCAGAAGGCCTTCGACAAACAGGGCCAGATCTCGGGCATCGCCGTCGATGCTGCTGATGGCGTCTCCGTCTCGGATCTCCGTGACGATCTGAACAGGAAGCTAGGGGAGGGTTTGCAGGCCGAGCGTTCCGAGACGCGCACCCAGGAGATCAGTGGCCAACTGCAAGGGTTCAAGATCGCGCTGCTCTTCTTCGCCGGGACCTCGCTCTTCGTCGGGGCCTTCCTCGTCTTCAACGCCCTCTCCATGACCGTCCTGGAGCGGACGCGCGAGCTGGGGATGCTCCGCGCCCTCGGCTCGACGCGGGCGATGATCGCCCGCTCCGTGGTAGTGGAGGCGATGCTCCTTGGCGTGCTTGGCTCGCTGCTCGGGGTGCTCTTCGGGTACGGGATGGCAAGGGGGCTCGTCTACCTCTTCGGCAAGGCTTTCCTGTTCGAGATCACATCCCTGATCCTCTCTCCTTTCGCCCTCGTCTCCGCCATAGTCGTGGGTATCGCCGTGACGGTAGTCGCCGCCCTCTACCCGGCGATGAAGGCAGGAAGGGTAAGCCCCGTCACGGCGATGCGCGCCCTGTCCGCAGCGGCTGAGACCGGACCCTCGCGCGGCGTCTCCTTGCTTGCGCCCGTCCTGGGGCTCCTGCTGGCCGGAGCGGGGGTGCCCTGGATCTACTACCTCGCCAAGAATCTCTCCGCGAATCTCGGGGGCCTCGTTTACGCGTCGGGGATCGTGGCGATCATCGCGGCCTTCCTCGGCATCTCCCTGGTGATCCCCGTCCTCGTCAGGCCGCTCGCGGCGCTGTTCTCGCCGGTGCTGAGGCTCCTGTTCGGGGTAGAGGGGAGGATGGCCGCGGCGAACGCCACGCGCAACAAAGGGAGGACGGCGCTCACGGCCGCGGCCCTCATGGTCGGCATCTCGCTCGTGGTAGCGTTCTCGGCGCTCGGCGGGAGCCTCCTCGGTTCGATCGAGGATTACCTCGACGGCTCGCTCGGCAGCGACTACGTGGTGCAGCCCTCGCAGCAGAACTCGGACACCGGCTTCTCCGCGAGGTTGCCCGATGAGATAGCTCGTGTACCGGGCGTGGAGAAGACGACGAGCATCGCCTCGACCTTCCGCCAGGACGGCAAGAAGGCAGACATCGTCTTCGGGGTGGACCAGAACTATCCCGAGATCTTCAGGGTAGACTACGCTGCCGGAGGACCCGACGCCTTCTCCAGCCTGAAGAACGGCGATGCCGTCGTTGGACAGCAGCTCGCCAGGGACCGCAAGCTCCACGTGGGCTCCAGCATAGCGCTACTCGGCCCCGAGGGAAGGAAGAAGTATAGGGTCGAGGGTATCCTCAAGAACGACATCGTGGGCGGCGGGATGGGCATCTACCTCTCCAAAGGGATCCTCGCAAGAGACTTCCACGAGAACCAGAGCGAGTTCCTCGCCATAAAGGCCAGGCCGAACTCCGACCGCGAGGCCCTGGCGCGCAGGATCGAAGAAGTCCTCGAGGATTACCCGCAGTTCACGCTGTACTCGAACGCCGAATGGAAGGCGCAGATAGAGAGCGACTTCAACCGCCAGTACGTCTTCTTCTACGCCATTATGGGTGTCTCTGTGGCCGTCTCCGCCTTCGGGGTCGTCAACACGCTCTCCATGAGCGTCTTCGAGCGGACCCGCGAGATCGGCATCCTCAGGGCCGTGGGGACGACGCGCCTCCAGATAGGCCGCCTCATCATTGACGAGGGGGTCGTCATAAGCCTGATCGGCTGCCTGATCGGCGTCGCGCTCGGATCTCTGCTCGGCTACCTCTTCGTGCGGGGCTCGGGCGCGGGAGGATTCGAGATCGACTTCTACTACCCGAAGCTACCGGCCCTCGCTGCCCTGCTTTCGGGCCTCTTCATCGGCGTCTTCGCAGGCCTCCTTCCCGCCCGCTCCGCCGCCCGAAAAAGCATCGTCGAGGCCGTTCAGTACGAGTAGGGGCTGCGACGTCCCCGATCCCACCCCCGGAAGGTTCGGGGTCTAGAATGAACCGGTCGGAGCTGCGTGGGAAGGCTGGCTGGTGAAAAAACGACGGTCGGAGAAAGGTCAACGGGGAAGCGAAGCGTCCTCCGAGTCCATAGACTCGCTGTGGTGGTCTATTTCGTCGCTGGTCCCGGCGCTCAGTGGCGCGCTCTGGCTGGGGTTGGCTGCACGGGGCGAGATGGCGATCCTACTGGGGGCGTTGCCAGGAGCACTGCTGCTCGGCACGGGTCTCTCTGACCTTCTGTTGGATACGGGGTCCAGGACTCTACAATACATGGCGCTGGCGTCAGGACTCGGGGTGGTGCTCTCCTTCCCCGCGGCCTTGATCTTAGGCCCGGTCGTCGGCCTCGTCCTTGGGACATCCTCGGCAGCGAGCTTCCTTGCAGCAGGATACCTGGCTCTCGGCCGGTGCCCGTGCCCTTCCGACGTTCCGGACCCGAAGATGAGTCCCGTCTTCGCGCTTAGGGCTGCAACGGACGAGGTCATGATGTGCGCTATCGTCCTCACGACCTGGCCCGTGGCAGTGGGCCCCGTCGCTAGCCGCGTCAGGCGCGAGACCTCGGAGGCCTACCCGCTGTTCGAGGAGAGGGGCTGGTTGGCACAGCCGGCCACCTACCACAGAGAACCTCCGCCACTGGAAGAGCCCAGGGTGCGCTCTACGAGCCATCGCGGGTGGGGAGTCGAGTGTCTCACCTTCGATAGCCTCTACGAGCCGCGCCAGGAGGAGCCTGGGAGCACGCGCTGGCTCTCGCGCAGGCACCACCCTACGGCGTACGCCTGGGTTCTGCGCCACCCCGGCGAGGAGCGCCCGTGGCTCGTCTGCGTCCATGGGATAAGAGTGGGCACCCTGAAGCATAATCTCGACCTCTTCCGCCCCGAGTACCTGCACGAGGAGTTGGGCATGAACGTCGTGATGCCTGTTCTCCCCGCTCATGGTCCACGCCGTACCGGCCCCATCAGCGGCGAGAGGACGCTCTCGGGCGACGTGATGGATTCGCTGCATGCGGGCGAGCAGGCAATCTGGGACCTCAGGCGGCTCGTCTCGTGGCTGCGCAGGAGCGAGGGCGCGCCGGCCGTGGGCGCGATCGGACACTCCCTTGGCGGCTACGTCGTCGCGTTGCTCGCCTCTTTGGAGAAGGATCTGGACTGCGCCGTCGCCGGTAACCCTGCGGTCGATCCCGCGCACCTGTTCTGGACCAACGCACCCGCGATCGTTACCCACTCACTGAGCGCCGAGGGCATCCGCAAGAAGACGCTCGAAGAACTCCTGCGCCCCGTCTCACCGCTCGCCATGACACCACTCGTACCGCCGGAGCGTAGAGCCATCTTCGCCGGGGTGATCGACCGCGTGGTACCGCCGTCTGAAGCGGATAGCCTGTGGCGCCACTGGGGGAAGCCGCGAATTGGCTGGTACCAGGGGCCCCACGGCCGTTTCCTCCGTGCCCCCGAGGCCCGCAAGGTCTTGGAAGATATACTCCACGCCGCAGGAATGCTCTGAAGCGGATTCCGGAAGGGTTGACCCTTCCGGAATCCGCCCTGGTCAGCACTTCAGCACGCCGCCTGGCGAAGCCCGGCGGCTTGTCAGCATTTCAGCATGATGCTTCGCGCCGGATGGCAGTTCGGCCGTGCCGGGGGCTTCGTCCTGACGAGAAAGCGAGGCCCCGGCGAAGGAGGCTGACAAGCTGAAATGCTGTGTAAGCTCCATTACCCGGATGCGCGGTGAACGCTGCTAGCATCTGCAACGTATACTCTCGACAGACACTGAGAAAGGTGGGCGCTCTGGCGGCGTCATCGGTTGGTCCGAACAAGCGGGTGGCGGTCGTGGGGGCCGGGATGGGCGGCCTGGCGGCGGCGATCCGGCTGGCCGCCACGGGCTTCGAGGTCGATGTCTTCGAGAAGAATGCCCAGGTCGGTGGGCGCGTGGGAAGACTCGAGGCAGAAGGCTTCTCCTTCGATACGGGCCCATCGCTCCTACTTATGACCGACACCTACCGCGAGCTCTTCCGCTTTGCCGGGCGAGATCTGGACGACTACGTCAGGCTCATACCGCTCGACGCCAACTACCGCGTAACGTTCGGTGACGGCGACACCCTGACCATCCGCCGCACGCTCCCCGAGTTGATAGACGAGCTCGAGCGCGTAGAGCCTGGCGTTACCCCGCGCTTCTACCGCTTCCTCGAAGATGCCTGCAACAAGTACCGCCTCGGGCGCTCGGAGTTCGTGGAGCGCGACTTCGAGGGGGCGGGGGACTTCTTCGGGCTCCGCAACCTCAGACTCCTCATGAAGACCAAAGCACTGGGCAACTACTACCGTCAGATCTCGAAGTACTTCGCCTCGGAGAAGCTCAGGCAGGCTTTCTCCTTGCAGACGATGTACCTCGGTCTCTCCCCCTTCGAAGCCCCGGCGGTCTACTCGCTCCTGCCCTACACGGAGCTAGCCGAGGATGGCCTCTGGTTCCCCGAGGGCGGGATGTATTCCCTCGTCGACGCGATGGAGAGGCTCGCTACCGAGCTCGGCGTGAGGTTCAACCTGAACAGCCGGGTCGAGCGTGTCGTCGTCACCAAGGGCCGGGCGCGCGGCGTCGTAGTAGAAGGCAGCGAGATAGGGGCCGACGCCGTGCTGGCCAACGCGGACCTGCCCTACGCCTACCGCGAGCTCCTTGGCGGCGCGGCAGACGCGGACTTCAAGCTAAGAAAGCGTGGGAAACTGAAGTATACGGCCTCGGCGTTCATGCTCTATCTGGGCGTGGATGGCAAGCTAGGGAAGATGGTTCACCACAACTTTTACCTCTCCGAACGCTACAGGGAGAACTTCGAGGCTATCTTCAGGGATCGCAGACTCCCCGAAGACCCCTCGTTCTACGCCGTCGTCCCCTCCAAGACGGAGCCAGGTATGGCCCCCGACGGGATGGAGAGCCTGTTCGTGCTCGTTCCCGTACCGCACCTGGGCCCAGAAGTGGACTGGAACCGCGAAGGCGACGCTTTCAAGGAGAAGGTCTACGGTCTGCTGGAGCGGCGGTGCGGGCTCGACCGGAACAGTTTTGTCTACGAGAGAGCGAGGACGCCGCTCGAGTGGAGGGACGAGTACAACCTGGAGGAGGGGGCCGCGTTCGGCATTGGGCACGGCATCTTCCAGGTGGGTTACTTCCGACCCCCGATGGTGTCAAGAGCCGTGCAGGGGATGTACTTCGTGGGCGCGAGCACCAGGCCGGGTACCGGGGTACCGCTCGTGACCATAGGGGCCAGGCTGGTGGCCGACCGCATTCGGCGCGAGGTCGGCGGCCCTTGAGGCTCGACCCTGCCGGCGGCAAGAAGCTCGACGGCGGGCTCTCGCTCGCCGAGAGCTACGACCTGTGCCGCAGGGTACAGAAAGCGCACAGCAGGACCTACTACTTCTCGACCAGGCTGTTCCCCGCCGAGGTCAGGCCGCGTGTCCACGCCCTCTACGCCTTTATGCGCTACGCCGACGAGATCGTGGACCACCCACACGAGTTGCCCCTCGAAGCCCAGCTCTCCGTCCTCGAGGACTTCGAGGCCGAGACGCTGGCCGCCGTCTCCGGGGAGAGAGTCCCCAACCCTGTTTTGCGCGCCTACGCGGACACGGTGCGAACCTGCGGCATCGACCCCGAGACCATAACCGCCTTTATGGCAAGCATGAAGATGGATACCCGAGTTTTTCGCTACCAGACGTACTCTGACCTGGAGGTATACACCTACGGGAGCGCCGCCGTCGTCGGCCTGATGATGTGCAGGGTGGTAGGGGTTCCCTCGGGTAAAGCCGACATCCACGCCGAGGCCCTCGGCGTCGCCATGCAGCTCTCCAACTTCCTGCGCGATATCGGGGAAGACTGGCGACGCGGCCGGGTGTACCTGCCGCTCGAGGATCTGGAGCGCTTCGGGTACAAGGAGCGAGACCTCGCCTCGGGCGTCGTCGACGAGCGGTTCGTAGCGTTGATGCGCTTCGAGATAGAGAGGGCGCGTCGACTCTACAGGGTCGCCGACGAGGGGATGGGCTACATACCGAGGGGAAGACGATTCCCCGTCGTGGTAGCGCGCGAACTCTACGCGGCGATCCTCGACCGCATCGAAGCCCACGACTACGACGTCTTCTCGCGAAGGGCGCAGGTCTCGCGTCCCGGGAAGCTACTCTATGCGGCCAGGTGCTCTGCCCGCGACCCCAGGGAGATAGCAGACCGCATCCGCTACAGGCGCACCAGCCCCACAGACAACCCCGATTGAAATCCAAGGGTTATCGTGCTGTAATTGCCTGGTCGAAGGCCGGCGTGCCGGCCGCGACGCTCATCGAGAGCGGTGGAGGGACGGGCCCTTCGAAGCCGCGGCAACCGGCGAGGCACAAGCCTCGTGCCAGGTGCCAACTCCCGCGGAGGAGACTCCGAGAGATGAGGTGAAAGAGTAGATAACAGCCTCCCTCCTCCGCGTGAATGTGAGACGAAGATGGAGAGGGGTCTTTTCTTGGGTCCGAACTTGAGAGCACTACTCGCGAGGCGGGTCCTGATCGGGGACGGCGCCGTGGGCACGCTGCTCGGCGAACGCGGCGTCGGTTTTGGGCATCCCTACGCCCGCGCAAACCTCTCCCATCCCGACATGGTCACCGCCATCCACCTGGAGTACCTCAGGGCCGGCGCCGACGTCATAGAGACGAACACTTTCGCCGCCAACCGTTTCAAGCTCGAGACCCACGGCCTCCAAGAGCGGGTGCGCGAGGTAAATGCCGAAGGCGCCAGCCTCACCCGCAAGGCGGCAGGTGCCGTCGCGGGAGCCAGAGACAGGGCGCTCGTCCTCGGGGCCATCGGACCGCTCGGACGTCCGCTCGCCCCGGTGGGACCCGTCGGTCCCGAGGAGGCCAAGTCCGTCTTCCTGGAGCAGGCCGAAGCGCTCCTCGAAGGCGGCGCCGACGCGATCCTCCTTGAGACCTTCACCGACCTCCTCGAGCTACGGCTCGCCTACGCGGCGGTAGAGGTCCTGGGCGCTCCGGTACTCGCGTACAAGACCTTCGTCGAGGACGGCGAGACGCTCGCAGAAGGGCTGCCAGAGAGGGCGGCGCGGGAGATCTCCTCCTGGGGAGCCGAGCTTGCGGGGGCGAACTGTACGGTCGGCCCACAACGGATGGTAGAGATCGTCGCACAGATGGCGGACGAAGCTGGCCCCGTCGCGGCGCTCCCGAATCCGGGCCTCCCCCAGCTCGTCGGCGGCCACGTCCGCTTCCAGGGGAACGTCGACCACTTCGCCGAATACGGCGTCAAACTCGCCGAGGCCGGGGCGCGGCTCGTGGGCGGCTGCTGCGGAACCACGCCCGCCCATGTGAAGGCGCTCTCGGAGG
This sequence comes from Actinomycetota bacterium, assembly GCA_046732815.1. GTDB lineage: Bacteria > Actinomycetota > Rubrobacteria > Rubrobacterales > Rubrobacteraceae > Rubrobacter_D. The sequence continues at coordinate 9,509 of JBKPNW010000252.1, forward strand.
CGCTGCGGGACTTCAGGATCGAAGGCACAGGAGCACGCCGCAGGGTGACGGTGGCCGAACGGGCAGGGAAGACAGAGGCCCCGGCAGAGCCCGTCTCGGAGTTCGCGGAACGCTTGCGCACCGGCTTCGCCGTGACGGTCGAGGTCGACCTGCCGCGTGGCAACGCGATAACGCAGGTGGTCGAAGCGGCGCGGCGCTTGAAGGAACGCGGGGTCCACGCCATAGACATCTCCGACGGGGCGCGGGCCAGGCTCAGGATGCACCCCGTGGCGGCGGCCAGGATCGTGCAGGACGAGGCGGGCATCGAGGTCGTCGCCCACATCTCCTGCCGCGACAGGAACATCATCGGGTTGCAGGCCGACCTGCTCGGGGCGGCGGCACTGGGAGTAAAGAACATCCTGGCCGTGACGGGCGACCCGGCCCAGATCGGGGACTACCCCGAGGCGACTTCGGTCTTCGATACCGACTCGGTCGGCCTCGTTCACGTCCTCTCCAGGATGAACCGGGGAGAAGACCTGGCTGGTAATCCCATAGGCGAGCCGCCGGGCTTCTTCATCGGGGCGTCCTTCAACCCCACGGCGGAAGACCTGGACGGGGAGGTAGAGAAGCTCAGGCGCAAGCTCGGGGCCGGGGCCCACGCCTTCTGGACGCAGCCCGTCTTCGAGATCGAAGCCCTCGAGGACGCCCTCGAACGCATCGGCGACGACGGGGTCTGCATCCTGCTCGGCCTGATGCCACTACGCAGCGCCAGGCAGGCGGAGTTCCTCCACCACGAGGTCCCCGGCATACACATCCCGAAACGCGTCCGCGAGAAGCTCGCCGACCTCTCCCCACAAGACGCGCCGAAGTACGGCGTCGAGGTCGCCCAGGAGCTGCTCGCCCTGGCGCGGCCCCTGGCCGGCGGCGCGTACATAATGCCGCCGGCCAGCGCCCCGGATCTCGCCGGGGACGTACTCGAGGCCATAAGCGTGCCCGCAGGATAGGAGTCCATGGTTCTCCAGCACACGAAGAACGAAGAGAGGCAGGTCCGGTCGTCCCGTTTCCGGGCGCTCCTGGAGCAACGCATCCTCTTGCTCGACTGCGCGATGGGGACCATGATCCAATCCTACGATCTCTCCGAAGAGGACTACCGCGGAAAGCGATTCGCGGATCACCCGGCGGAGCTCACGGGCAACAACGACCTGCTCTCGATCACGCAACCTGCCGTGATCGGCGACGTTCACGAAGCAGCCATGGACGCGGGCTCGGACATCATCGAGACGAACACCTTCACCTCGACCTCCATCGCCCAGGCGGATTACCGGCTGGCGGACCTGGCCTACGAACTGAACTTCGAAGCGGCCCGCCTGGCGCGCGGGGCTGCGGACGCCTACACGGAGAAGACGCCCGAGAGGCCACGCTTTGTGGCCGGCGCCATCGGACCGACGAACCGGACAGCGTCGCTCTCGCCGGACGTCAACGATCCCGGCAGCAGGAATATCACCTTCGACGAACTCGCCGCATCGTACGCGGAGGCCGCGCGGGGGCTCGTCGAGGGCGGGGTGGACCTGCTGCTGGTCGAGACCATCTTCGACACGTTGAACGCCAGGGCCGCCATCTTCGGGATCACGTCCTACCTCGCAGAGGAGGGCCTCGAGGTGCCCATCATGATCTCGGGCACGATCACCGACGCGAGCGGCCGCACGCTTTCGGGGCAGGTGACGGAGGCTTTCTGGAACTCCGTGCGCCACGCGAACCCCATCAGCGTGGGGCTGAATTGCGCGCTCGGGTCCAGGGAGCTCAGGCAGTACGTCGAGGAGCTCTCCAGGATCTCGGACGTCCCCGTCAGCGCCTACCCGAACGCAGGCCTTCCGAACGAGTTCGGTGAGTACGAAGAGACACCGGAGATGATGGCGGCGGAGATCGGGGAGTGGGCGAGGGAAGGCTGGCTGAACATCGTCGGCGGCTGCTGCGGGACGACGCCGGATCACTTGAAGGCCATGGCCGAGGCTGTCGCGGACTACCCGCCGCGCGAGATACCGGACATCCCCAGGAAGCTCAGGCTCGCCGGGCTCGAACCGTGCAACGTAGGGCCCGACTCCCTGTTCGTAAACGTCGGCGAGCGGACCAACGTCACGGGCTCGGCGCGGTTCAAGGACCTCATAAAAAAAGAAGACTACGAGACGGCCCTGGAGGTAGCGCGAGGACAGGTCGAGAACGGCGCCCAGATCATAGACGTCAACATGGATGAGGGGATGCTCGAAGGCGAGGAGGCGATGGTCCGGTTCCTCGACCTGGTGGCCTCTGAACCCGACATCTCGCGGGTGCCCGTCATGATCGACTCCTCCAGGTGGTCGATCATAGAAGCCGGCCTGAAACACGTGCAGGGCAAGGCGGTCGTCAACTCCATAAGCCTCAAGGAGGGCGAGGAGGAGTTCGTCAGGCAGGCGTCTTTGCTGAAGCGCTACGGCGCTGCGGTGATCGTAATGGCCTTCGACGAGAAGGGCCAGGCCGACACGAAGAATAGGAAGGTCGAGATCTGCAAGCGCGCCTACCGCATCCTCACAGAGGAGGTCGGCTTCCCTCCCGAGGACATCATCTTCGACCCCAACGTCTTCGCCATCGCTACCGGAATCGAGGAGCACGACAACTACGGCGTCGACTTTATCGAGGCGGTGCGCGAGATCTCGGAGTCCCTCCCCCACGCCAAGACCTCCGGAGGCATCTCCAACGTCTCGTTCTCGTTCAGGGGCAACAACCCCGTGCGGGAGGCCATCCACGCCGTGTTCCTCTACCATGCCATAAGAGCAGGCCTCACGATGGGCATAGTGAACGCCGGACAGCTCGCCGTCTACGACGAGATAGACGATGACCTTCGCGAGGCGGCTGAGGACGTGGTCCTGAACCGCCGCCCCGACTCCACCGAAAGGCTCCTCGCCTTGGCACAGGAGTACCGCGATCAGGGGGAAGCCGCATCCGACGATAAGGACCTGGAATGGAGGAGCTGGCCCGTCGAGAAGCGGCTCGAGCACGCGCTGGTCAAGGGCATAGCCGAGTTCGTCGAGGAGGATACGGAGGAGGCGCGTCTCGGGGCGGTGCGTCCGCTCGACGTGATCGAAGGTCCCCTCATGGAAGGGATGAACGTGGTCGGGGACCTGTTCGGGTCGGGCAGGATGTTCCTGCCGCAGGTCGTAAAGAGCGCCAGGGTGATGAAGAAGGCGGTAGCCTACCTCGTTCCCTTTATCGAGGAGGAGATGGGCGAGGCCCGCAAGCCCAACGGCACGGTGGTGATGGCGACGGTCAAGGGCGACGTGCACGACATAGGAAAGAACATCGTCGGGGTCGTACTGCAATGCAACAACTTCGAGGTCGTAGACCTCGGCGTCATGGTGCCCTCGGCGAAGATCCTGCATACCGCCAGGGAGAAGAACGCCGACGCTATCGGCCTCTCCGGCCTCATAACTCCCTCTCTGGAGGAGATGGTCCACAACGCCAGGGAGATGCAGCGCGAGGGTTTTGAGATACCGCTCTTGATCGGCGGGGCCACGACCTCCCAGACGCACACGGCCGTCAAGATCTCACCCCGCTACGAGCAGCCCGTGATCCACGTGAAGGACGCCTCCCGCGCCGTCAGCGTGGTCCAGAACCTGGTTAGCGAAGGCCGCAAAGCCGACTACGCCG
>JBKPNW010000253.1:0-3781 GCA_046732815.1 Actinomycetota bacterium
GCCGTGGAGAGCCCGATATCCGCCTTGCCTGCAACCCCTCTGAAGTCGTCGAGGCCACGCCACACGGCGACCTCTACTCCGGTCTCGGCCAGCGACGCGTCTATCCCGAGCTCCTCGAGCTCATCGACATCCCACCTGATCAGGAGCTTCGCCTCCCTCTCACGGGCCAACTCGAGCACGTACTCGCGGGCCTCGTTCGGATTCTCTACCCTCTTACCATGACCACCCAGAGCTTCGAGCTCCTGGATAAAACGCGCCGGTGGATCTTCGATGTTTTCGCTCTCGCGGGGCTCCCCCTCCCTGGTCCAGGCGACGTCGGGGGCGTTGGTCGGCTTGTAGCGTCCCGCCTGGGTACGGTGGCGGATGGATTCGAGGAACTCGGCCTTGCTTGACACCTAGATCCCCTCCTTCCATAACTCGCGGAAGGACTTTTCGGCCAAAGGCGGTAACTCGCGCGAGTCCGTCCAGGCGCTAAGAGGTCCGGGGAGTGACCTTACGGAACCCTCCTTCTCGAGAGGCTTCTGGGCCAGACGGCCTGCCCGCGAGGAGATGTTGTAGAGCATGGGTCTCTTCATCGTGTTCTCGAAGCCTTTGAAGGCGATCTCCTGGGCCTTGCCGGCGAGGCCCTCCTCGACCTGCTGGTTGCGGAGCTTCAACAGGAGGTCGTGCAGCGGGATCCCTACGGGACAGGCCTCCCAACAAGCTCCACAAAGGCTCGAAGCGTGGGGCAGATCCTTCGCCTCGTCGTGTCCCTTGAGGAGGGGCGTTATGACGGCGCCTATCGGGCCCGAGTACGTCGAGCCGTAGGCGTGACCACCCGTCTGGCGGTAGACCGGGCAGACGTTCAGGCAGGCGCCGCAGCGGATGCAGTACAGCGCCTCCTCGAACTCCGTGCCGAGCAGTTTGGAGCGGCCGTTATCCATGAGGATGAGGTGGAGCTCCTCGGCCCCGTCGAGCTCCCCCATCTGCCGAGGTCCCGTGATGAAGTTGGTGTACACCGAGAGCTTCTGCCCCGTGCTGCTGCGCGCGAGGAGCCTGATGAAGACCGAGAGGTCCGCAAAGCGCGGGATGAGCTTCTCGATACCCATCACGACGACGTGAACAGGGGGGACGCTCGTAACCAGCCTGGCGTTACCCTCATTGGTCACTGTGGCGACGGTCCCCGTCTCGGCGACGCCGAAGTTGGCGCCGGTTATGCCTATATCCGCGGTAAGGAACTTCTCGCGCAAGCGTCTGCGGGCGAAGGAGCCCAGGGCCTCTACGTCGGGCGAAAGCTCCTCGCCCGCTGTACGGGAGAGGACCTCCGTTATGCGCTTGCGGTTCATGTGCAGGATGGGACCGACGATGTGCGAGGGGGTGTCACCGGCGAGCTGCGCGATCCACTCTCCCAGGTCCGTCTCGACGATCTCGAGGCCGGCGTAGTCTTCCTCCAAACGCCTGTTCAGCTCGATCTCCTCCGTCGCCATGCTCTTGGACTTGGTGATGATCTTCGCGCCTTTTCTCCGGGCGAGGTCCCCAACGTAGCGGACGACATCTTCCCCATCGGCGGCGAAGAAGACGTTGCCGCCGCGCGCCTCGACAGCGTCGGCCATCTGCTCCAGGTAGCGGTCCAGGTGGGCCATCGTCTCCTGCTTGATGCGGTAGGCCTGCTCCCTTAGCTCGGACGCCTCGGGCAGGGCGTTGAGGACGGCGTTGCGCCCGGCCACGGACTTGTGGGTGAAGAGCTCTATGGAATCGTGGAGTTGCTCGTCGGCGACGGCCCTGCGGGCCCTGTCGTTGAAGCCCTCGACACTGGTGGCAATGCCCTCACCGCGATGGTCCTCCGTCTCGCGCTTGCGGGCCGGTTTATCGGTCTCCACGCTCTCAACCAGCCTTTCCGTCGTCGAGTACCTGCACGAGGTGGAGGACGCGGGTGTCGTGCCCGGTGCGCCGCAAGCGTCCTTCGAGGTGCATCAGGCAACTCGAGTCGCCCGAGATCAGGGTGTCGGCACCGCTCTTCTCGAGCGCCTTGATCTTCTCATCAGCCATCGCTGTCGAAACAGCGGGCATCTTTACGGCAAACGTCCCCCCGAACCCGCAACACAGCTCCTCGTTCTCCCATTCCACGAGGTCGAGTCCCTCCACCTTCGAAAGCAGCCCGCGCGGCTCCTCCAGTACGCCGAGCTCGCGCCGCTGGTGGCAGCCGCAGTGGAAGACGGCTTTCCCTTCGAGTTGTGCCCCGAGATCTTTCACTCCCATCACGTTCACGAGGAAATCCGAGAACTCCCTCACCCGTCCTGCGAGCATCTCAGAACGCTCGCGCTCATCCGGCAAGTCCTTGAAGATGAAGGGGTAGTAGTGGGAGACCATCGTGGTGCACGAGCCGGAGGGACAGACTATGTAGTCGAAGCGGCTCCCCTCGAAGACATCGAGAAAGTGACGTCCCACGGCGCGGGCCTCGTCGAAGAATCCCGAGTTGAAGGCCGGCTGCCCGCAGCAGGTCTGGCCTTCGGGGTAGATCACATCTACCCCCAGCCTCCTCAGTACGCGCACCACGCTTACGCCGACCTCGGGGTTGATCAGATCCACGTAGCACGGTACGAACAGGGCTACCCTCAATATCCGCGACCTTTCCACCTCGTGGCTGCTTCCCACGCGAAGTATAGCAATGCCAACCGGCTCGGCTCCGCGATGCGCTGCTAGAATGTTCACGGGTATGTAGAAGGTTAGGGAGCAGGGATGAGCAGTGGACCCCACGAGGGTGGATGTTTCTGCGGGAGGGTGAGATACAGGGTGGCCGGAGAGCCTCTGGCGTCCATAGTCTGCCACTGCGTCTCGTGCCGCAGGACGTCGGGCGCGCAGTCTGTCGCGTGGCTCACGTTTCCTTACAGAACGTTCTCCTTCGTTCACGGTGAGCCGGCCGACTACCGTTCTTCGGATGAGGTGAGCAGGACCTTCTGCCAGGGTTGCGGCACGTCACTCACCTACAGGCACGACGGCGATCCCGACTCCATCGACGTGACCACCGCGAGCCTGGACCGTCCTGAGGAGTTCCCTCCCACGCGCCACATCTGGCTGGAAGACAGACTCGCCTGGGATGTTGCAAACGACGATCTGCCCCGGTTCGAACAGGGTGGCCCGCCGGATCGGTAAGGGCGGTCTCTACGGAGGAGAGGAAATGCAGACAGAGAATCCCGTCTACGAGGAGATCGAGGAGATCCTGCGCGCGGTCGAGCTTCCTGGCGTCGCGCTCGTCGGGCAACGAATAGAATCTCCTCCGGCCTTGACCAACATCGGGGAGAGTGTCCGTGAGGCGCTGGACTCCGTAGAGCTACCATCAGGCTCCGTGGCCATAGGCGTCGGGAGCAGGGGTGTCGCCAGGATAGGGGAGGTAGTCGCGGCCCTGGTCGGGGCTCTACAGGAGTCAGGCGCCGAGCCTTTTGTGGTCCCCGCCATGGGGAGCCACGGCGCCTCGACCGCGGAGGGGCAGGCGGAGGTGCTCGCCCACCTCGGCGTGAGCGAGGAGAGCGTAGGCTGTCCGGTGCGGGCGACGATGGAGAGCGTGAGGATCGGGGAGACACCCTCGGGCGTGGCCGTCTACATGGACCGTAACGCTTACGAGGCCGACGCGGTCATCGTGGTCAACAGGGTCAAGCCCCACACCGCCTTCAGGGGAACCGTGGAGAGCGGGCCGACGAAGATGCTCGCCATCGGGCTGGGCAAGCAGCGGGGGGCGCACTCCATACACTCCGCGGGCTGGGAGAACATCCACCGGACCATCCCCGAGGCGGCACGCGTCGCA
>JBKPNW010000254.1:0-7600 GCA_046732815.1 Actinomycetota bacterium
CGTCCAGGCTCCCCGTGGTGGCCGGGCCCATCGAAGCTACGGCCGTGGGAAACGTGATGGTGCAGGCCTTCGCGCAGGGCAGGGTAAGATCGCTGGAGGAGATTAGGGCCGTCGTCGGCGGCTCGTTCGAGGCCTCGGCCTACGAGCCTGGCGGCGACGCCGACGAATGGTCCGGGCTTTACGAGAGGTTCTCGCGCCTCGTCGAAGAAGCCCACGCCATGGACATCCCAGAGGGAGGATAGAGCATTGAAGAGCACGGACGAACGCTCCTACCGCGTCCTGACCGAGAGTCTCGCCGATAACGGAGTAGACGTAACGGGCGTGGAAGAACGACTGCGCGCCCAGAGATTAGAGACTCCTTCGTGGGGCTACGGCGACACGGGCACGCGCTTCGCGGTCTTCTCGCAGAAGGGGGTCCCCCGCGACCCGTTCGAGAAGCTGACCGACGCCGCCAGGGTGCATGCGCTCACCGGCGTATGCCCCTCGGTGGCGATCCACATCCCCTGGGACAGGGTGGACGACTACCGCGAACTGAAGGGTCACGCCGAGTCCCTGGGCCTGCGCATCGGCGCCGTCAACCCCAACGTCTTCCAGGAACCCGAGTACAAGCTCGGCAGCGTCTGCCATCCCGACTCTGCGGTGAGACGCAAGGCCACAGATCACCTCCTCGAGTGCGTCGACGTCGCCAGGGAGATCGGCTCCGACGTCCTCTCCCTGTGGTTCGCCGACGGCACGAACTACGCCGGTCAGGACTCCTTCACGGAACGCCGCCACAGGATGATCGACTCCCTTGGCGAGGTCTACGCCGCCATGCCTCCGGGTATGCGGATGCTCCTCGAGTACAAGCCCTACGAGCCGGCCTTCTACCACACCGACCTCGCCGACTGGGGCGCCTCCCTCACCGTCTGCCAGAGGCTCGGTGAGAGGGCCGAAGTCCTGGTCGACCTCGGCCACCACGCCAAAGAGGTCAATATAGAGTACGTCGTGGCCCTCCTCCTCGACGAGGGGCGTCTCGGAGGCTTCCACTTCAACAACAGGAAATACGGCGACGACGATCTCATCGTGGGCAGCGTCAACCCGTTCGAGCTGTTCTTGATCTATGTCGAGCTCGTCGAGGCCGAAGAGCGCTCCGAGACGCGCATCGACTACATGATCGACCAGACACACAACATCGAGCCCAAGATAGAGGCCATGCTCCTCTCCATAATGAACCTGCAACAAGCCTACGCCAGGGCCCTCCTGGTCGACCGCACGACCCTCCAGGAAGCGCAACGCGCCGGCGACGTACTCGGCGCCCACCGCATTCTCCTCGACGCCTACGCCACGGACGTACGTCCACTGTGCGCCAAAGTCCGCGAGGACCTCGGCGGCGCAACCGACCCGATAGCAACCTTCGAAGAGAGCAGATACGCCGAAAAGGTCGCCGAGGAGCGCAAAGAAGGCGCAGGAGCAGGATGGAATTAAAGCTAGTCAGCACGCTGCGCCCTCTCAGCTCCGCTTGTCAGCACGGCGCCTATGGCGCCTTGTCAGCTAGTCAGCTAGAGCTTGCGAATGCTGAAATGCTGACAAGCGGAGGCGTTAGCCGGAGCGTGCTGAAGTGCTGACTAGCTGAAATGCTGTGACGACCGAAAGGAGTACCTCTTGGAGACCCGAACACCCGGAGCGACGGAAAACCTCTGGGACTCGCAAAAGGCGGAGAGCCTTTCGGAGCTCGAGGCTCTAGCCTATCGCTCCAACCTGTTGGGACGTGATCGGGCCGTCGCTAACTACGGGGGCGGCAACACCTCGGCCAAGGGCAGAGATAGGGATCATACGGGGCGCGAGGTGGATGTCCTGTGGGTCAAGGGTTCTGGCTCCGATTTGGCGACCATAGAGGCCGGGCAGTTTACGGGTCTGAAGTTGGAGGAGGTCCTTGCGCTCGAGGAGCGGGAGGAGATGAGCGATGAGGAGATGGTCGCTTATCTGGCCAGTTGCCAGCTCAGGCCCGACATGCCGCGGGGCTCCATAGAGACGCTCCTGCACGCTTTCGTCCCTTACGCGCAGGTCGACCACACGCACCCCGATGCGATCAACATGATCTGCTGTGCGGAGGGTGGCGAGGCGCTCGCGCGCGAATGCTTCGGCGAAGAGGCGGTCTGGATCCCCTACATCAGACCAGGCTTTACCCTCTCCAAACAGGTGGGCGAAGCCGTAAGGAACAACCCTGATGCGAAGTTCATCCTGCTCGCCAAGCACGGCCTGGTGACCTGGGGGAAGACCCACGAGGAGAGCTACGGCCGCACCATCGAGGCCATAAACCGGGCCGCGGAGTTCGTCGCAGGCCGTGCCGGTGAGCCCTTTGGAGGCAGAGAGGTCGAGCCACCGGCGCCAGATAAGAGAGAAGCCTTGCTTGCCGAAGTCTTGCCGGCGCTGCGCGGGGCGCTCTCTGCGGGGTTCGAGGAGCCGTCGCACAAGATCCTGCGCACCGATCACACCTCGGAAGACGTCCTCGCTTTCGTCTGCGGGCGCGACTCGAAGGACCTCTCCCAGGTCGGCGCGGCATGCCCGGATCACCTGGTAAGAACAAAGGTCACGCCCCTCTGGGTAGACTTCGACCCCAAGAACGAGGGTGCGGAAGAACTAAGAGCGAAGCTCCGCGAGGGCGTCGGGCGCTACAGGAAAGAATACGAAGCGTACTTCTCGCGCCACGAGGAGGCCGACGAGGAGATGTTCGACCCCAACCCCAGGGTCGTCCTGATAGAAGGTCTCGGCCTCGTCGCCGCCGCGAAGAATGCCAAGGAGGCAAACCTCTCCAGGGACTTCGCCTACAGGGCCATCAACGTCATGCGCGGCGCCAACGCCCTTGGCGGCTACGTCTCCCTTACAGAGGAAGAATCCTACGCGGTCGAGTACTGGCCGCTCGAGCTCTACAAGCTCACCCTCGCCCCGCCACCGGACGAGCTCGCAGGCAGGGTCGCCTTTGTCACGGGCGGAGCCGGCGGTATAGGCGGCGCCGTAGCCAGGTCGCTGGCCTCGCACGGGGCCTGCGTCGTGGTCTGCGATCTCGACGAGGCTGGCGCAGCGGAGGTCGCTGAGAGTCTCCCCGAGCCGGGCATCCCGGCGCGGGCCGACGTAACGGACGAAGATGAGGTCATCCGCGCCTACCGGCGCGCGGTCCTCGAGTTCGGTGGCGTGGACATCGTCGTCTCCAACGCTGGCCTCGCCTCCAGCGGCCCCATCGAGGAGACGAGCGTCGAGATGTGGGACAAGAACCACGCGGTGCTGGCGAAGGGGTACTTCCTCGTGGCGCGCGAGGCCTTCCGCATCATGAAAGAGCAGGGCGTGGGCGGCGGCCTCATCTTCGTGGCTTCCAAGAACGCTATGGCCGCGGGCAAGAACGCCGGAGCTTACTCCTCGGCGAAGGCTGCGGAGTTGCACCTGGCGCGGTGCCTCGCCGAGGAAGGAGGGCCCGAGCGCATCAGGGTGAACACCGTCAACCCCGATGCGGTGTTGCAGGGATCCAGGATCTGGGACTCGGGCTGGCGCCAGGAGCGCGCCGCCGCCTACGGTATAGAGCCCGAGGAGCTCGAAGACTACTACAGGAAGCGCAACGTCCTGAAGCTCGAGGTGCTGCCAGAGAACATCGCCGAGGCCGTGCTCCACTTCGCCTCGGAGGCGCGCTCCTCGAGGAGCACCGGCAACGTCCTCAACGTCGACGGCGGTGTCAAAGACGCCTACCCGAGATAGATCCGAATGGAGGATGATAGGGGTGAGCGAGGGCACGAATCAGCGTACCAAAGTCGGGGTCTTTGGGATCGGGCTCGAGGCCTACTGGGAACAGTTCGACGGGCACTCGGCAAGTCGTTGCTCACCGCGCGCGGCATTCCGGCCTCGGGAGAAGGAGACCTCAAGAACGCCGTCGCCATGAAGATCATGGACTCTCTCGAGGCAGGCGGGTCGTTCACGGAGTTCTACGCCATGGACTTCGAAGAGGACTTTATTCTCATGGGCCACGACGGCCCGGGACACGTCGCCATCAGCGACGGCAAGCCGGTATTACGGGGCCTCGGCGTCTACCACGGCAAAGCCGGCTTCGGCGTCTCTGTCGAGTTCGGTGTCAAGACCGGGCCCGTCACCATTTTCGGCGTAACCCAGACCCGCGCAGGCAACCTCAAGTTGCTCGCGGCCGAAGGCGAATCGCTGTCCGGTCCGACGCTGAAGATCGGGAACACCAACAGCCGCCTCAGGTTCCAACTACCGCCCGCCGCGTTTATGAACGCCTGGTGCGAGGAAGGACCGACGCACCACTGTGCCCTCGGCGTGGGCCACCACGCTGGCACGCTGCGCAAGGTCGCGCGCCTGCTCGGCCTCGAGTTCGTCGAAGTCGGACGGAGCTAGAAAGCCTCCTCTCTTGGTCCCTCTTTTCTCGGCGGCGTTCGTCAACCTCCTTAGCCTTCCTCCTCTTCCTACGCATGCGGTCACGCTCTTTGCGGCGGTCCGCCATGCCACGGGCCTCCATTATGGCCAAACCTCGCGCACCAGATCGACGGGGGCGCCGATCTCGGTCTCGTGTTCAAGCTCTTCGCCAACGACATAAAGTAAACTACAGCGCGTACTCGATCTAGTCTGTGCGATGCTACATACTTCTCCTGGTAGGTCAAAGGAGCACAAAATGGATCGGAAAGAGACGAACCGATCAACAATCGTTTATGAGGGAGCCGGTACCCGGCCAGCGCCCGACCGGGGACGGGACCGAGTGCTGCGGCTGATGAGGATAACCTTGATAAGCGTAGCCGTACTATTAGCATTGATCGTAGTCATCTTACTCGGCATCGGGTTTTGGAAGTCGTTGGGCAATTACATCGATCCCCAAACCGCCAAGGAAAGGAAGTACCTAGTTCAATCCTTTGCTGTAGTCGTGGCCGGAGGGGCTTGTTTACTTGTCTGCGCCAGCGCGGTAGGGAGTCTCTACATCTCACGTACGAACCTGAAGCGGCGAGGAGAACTCAAGGTGCAGCGCGCCCAGGAGAGCGCGCTACCAGCGTACCTGGATCAGATCATTCAACTGTTGAACGATAAAGATAGGCCGTTGCGCCAGTCCAAAGCGGGCGACGAGGTGAGCATTCTAGCCAAGGGGCCCACTCTCAGGGTGCTGCCAAGGTTAGATGGCGACCGTAAAGCGCGCGTCTTGCAGTTCTTGTATGAGACGGGCCTGATCAACAAGGACCGCCCAGTCGTCGATCTCCTCGGAGCCGACCTGCGCGCGGCCAACCTGAGCAGAGCCAACTTGCGAGGGGCCGACCTCAGTGGGGCCGATCTGAGCGGAGCCAACTTGCGAGGGGCCGACCTTAGTGGGGCCGACCTGAGCGGAGCAAACCTGCGCGAGGCCAGCTTGCACTGGGCTGATCTCATCGCGGCCAACCTGAGCATGGCCTACGTAGGCAGGACCGATCTGAGCTTGGCCGACTTCGGAGGGGCAGACCTGCGCAACGTCAAGGACCTTACCGTTGGGCAACTAGACCAGGCCTACTCCCTCGAAGGCACCACCATGCCCGATGGATCGAAGCATCCCTAACTGCGAACGTCCTAGAGCGGTTTGCAAAAGGGTTGACCCTTTTGCAAACCGCGCAAGTCAGCAAGTCAGCTACTAGTTCTTGCTGAAATGCTGAGAGCTTGCAAAGAGGCTCAACCTCTTTGCAAGCTGCTGTAGAAGCCCGTACATCAGAAGTTCCCAGAAGTCATCAGCACGTTGAGAAACGGGCTCCTCGCGAGTGCACGAAACCTGCATCGTGGTAAACCTAACTATTTGGTGCACGACGCATGGAGGGACTGAACGATTCCCCAAGGGCGTGGATACGAAGACCGGGCGACGCCTCCAGGGGCGCAGCGGTAGTTTGCGAGGAGGGCCGATTCTGTGGTGAAGCTACCGACCGGGCATCACCCGATGCTCTCGCGGCCCGAGATGCTGGCCGGAGTGCTCGCTGAGGCCGCCTCCTGAGCGTTATCATGACGCGCGGTGGTGGTTCAAAGATAAGGAGTGATGGATGCCCCAGTATGCGTGGGTTCTGGAGGTCAGGCCGGGGTACGAAGAAGAGTACGTGCGCCGCCACCAGGAGATCTGGCCCGAGATGGTCGAATCGCTATGCTCCGCCGGCATCAGCAACTACTCCATCTTCCGCCACGGTCTCACCCTCTTCGGCTACTTCGAGACCGACGACATAGAGGAGACCCAGAGATATCTGGCCAGCGATGAGACCAACCAGAGGTGGAGCGAGTGGATGGACCCGGTCATGAAAGTGGATATCGACCCCAGCACCCGGTTCCCTTACCTCCTCCCCCTGCAATGGCACATGGATTGATACCGAGTCCAGTCGAACGATGGTGTCTTCAAACTACGGGAGCCCGCTTCGTTTGCTCCCCGTCATCCCCGCAACCCCACACACGTCATTCCAGCGAATGCGGGAATCCACGAGTAGCCGAAGATGCGGCCCCTGGCGCGCTGGCGTTACCACTTACCCGAACTTGGTATGAGGCTTGAGCCTCATGCGCGGCGCTATGACCTCACTCGGTTGAGCTTTCCGGATGTCTCTGTATTGATCGCGCGGGAGAAAAGAGAACCCAAACTAGCGCACCGCCCTCGCCCAAGGCACCGATCACGAGAGTTGGCCTGAGCCCGATCACTTCTCCCAGCAAACCTCCGAGGAGCGCGCCGATGGGGACCAGGCCTTCGCGGACGAAATACTCCCCGGAGTTGACGCGCCCTAGAAATCTCTCGGGCACGATCATCTGTCTGAGGCTCACCTCGTTGACCCGGTAGAGCGGCAACCCCACCCCAAAGAGGAACTGCGCCGCGCACGGCAGCCCCACGGCCAGGACAGCCGGCCCTCTGGCGAGCGGGATCAGCAGATCGGCGACGCCGATCAGTAGCGGACCACCGACGAGCACGACTCCGAGGGGAACGTACCTGGTGATCCGTCCGGCCATCACGGCCCCCGCGAGAAAACCAACGCCCCCCTACGGAGAAGATTATCCCTATCGTAGCGGCCGAAAGACCGAGAGTGTTCACCAGGTAGAGTACCAGCACGGCCTCTATCACGGCGTTGAAGAACGTATGGTCCCCGTGCAGGAGACCAACGAGCGCACGGTCGGGTTTCCCACCAGCGTCCTCAGACCGTCCCGGATCTCCTGCAAGATCCGGCCCTGCTCTTCGGTCGTGGTGCCTTCTTCCTGGTTCTTCCTGGACTCCGGCGTGGGCTCGGAACTGCGTATCCGGGCCAGAAACGCCGCCGACAGCAAGAAGGAAAGGGCGTCGCAAAGGATGGCTAGAGGAGCCGTAAGGACCTGTACGAGCCCTCCGGCGAGACCGGGCCCCACTATCTCTGCCGCCGAGCGGCTAACTTCGAGCTTGCTGTTGCCTTCCACGAGCAGCCCGCGGCGCACCAGCGAGGGCAGGTAGGAGCGGTAGGCCACGTCGAAAAACAGCGTCATAGCTCCGACCAGAAGCAGCGCCGCGTACAGATGCCAGATGCCGAGCACCCCGAACAGGGCCGCAAGCGGGATCGTAGCCAACACCACCCCGCGCCCGACGTCCGCGAGGATCAGGATCGGGCGTCGCCTGAGC
>JBKPNW010000255.1:0-8069 GCA_046732815.1 Actinomycetota bacterium
CTACGGGCGAGAACAACAAGCTGAAATGCCCTAATCGTAGAGGCCGGCCCTGCGTTTCTGTTGTTCGAAGGTGTTCTTGATCCTGCGCGCGTCGGGGAGGGCCATGCGGTTGAGCTGGTAGACGCGGCCTTTGTTGGTCACTATCGTCAGGGTAACGTTGACGAGGCCCTTGAGGTGGATCACGGCTACGTCGCGCAAGCCTACGCTTTGCACGTTCTGGGACTGCCAGCCGCTTTTGAGTTCGACCCGGTCCTGGTAGACACTGACGATGGTGTTATTGTGGCCGGTGGCCTGCGTTATGGGTCTTGCGGGTCCTTCCAAGCTTTCCTCCGTACCGCTAGCGGTCCGCCTTTCGCACCAGGATACAAGACGGCGTCAGAGATTTCGGTCAGGCGCGAAGAGATACCGGCCGGAAGAGATCCGGCCGGTGCCAACCCCGTGCAAGACCTGGTGCCTGAAGCCCGATGTGCGGAAGGCCTCGGGCCTTCCGCACACCAAAACCTAGGCGGTGCCTTCTGGGACGCCTTCCATGGGATCGGAGATCTTCCCGTTCTGGTAATCGGTGGCGACGAGGTCTGGGTAGCCGAAGACTCCGTGCTCGTGGATGTCGAGCCCGTCGAGCTCCTGCTCCGGCTTGACCCTGATGCCGATGGTCGCCTTGAGCGTGGCGAAGACGGCGAGCGAGGCGACGAAGACGAAACCGCCCGCCGCGACGATACCGAGGGCCTGGATGCCGAGCTGGTAGAGGCCTCCGCCGTAGAACAGGCCGGGCTCGCCGACGGCGGCGAGGGCCGGGGTGGTGAACAGGCCGCAGGAGAGCGTGCCCCAGATACCGCCCATACCGTGCGCCGCTATGGCGCCCAGCGGGTCGTCGACCCCGATCCTATCCACGTAGACCAGGGTAGCGTACATGATGATGCCGGCGACGAAGCCTATCACGATCGAAGCCCACGGCGCGACGAAAGCGCAGGGCGCGGTGATGGCGACGAGGGCCGCTATGGCGCCGTTGCCGCCCATCCCCACGTCCACGTTACGCCTGTACATATAGCTCATGCCCATCGCACCGAGGACGCCTGCCGCGGCGGCCAGGTTCGTCGTCAGGGCTATGTCGGCGATGTCGGGAACGGCGGCCATCGTCGAGCCCGGGTTGAAGCCCCACCACCCGATCCAGAGTATGAGGACGCCCAATACGGCGAGTGGCATGTTGTGACCGGGGATGGTCACGGGGCGGCCGTCGTCGTCGTACTTGCCCAGGCGCGGACCTAGGAGCAGGGTGCCGGCGAGAGCCGCCATCGCGCCGGAGAGGTGGACGACCGTCGAGCCCGCGAAGTCCTGCATGCCGAGCTCCGTCAGCCAGCCGCCACCCCAGATCCAGTGTCCCACCATCGGGTAGATCAGGCCGGCGAAGACGACGGCGAAGACCACGTAGACGGCGAACTTGGTCCGCTCCAACATCGTGCCCCACACGATGGCCAGAGAGACGGCGCAGAAGGCGACCTGGAACAGGAACTTGGCCGAGAGTGGAACCTGCGTCCAGGAGAGCCCTGTGTAGACGTCGTTGACCTGACCGGCCGGGACCGCGAGGAACCAGCCCTCGGTGCCGATGATCGCGTTGCCCGAACCGAAGGCCAGCGCGAAACCGACGGCCCAGAATAGCAGCGCCGCGATCGCCAGGTTCACCAGTATCTTGGCGACCACGCTCCCGACGTTCTTCATCCGGGAGAAGCCGACCTCGAGCATCGCGAACCCAGCCTGCATGAACAGGACCAGGCACGCCGTTACGATCACCCATACCGTGTCCATCGCCAGCGAGAGATCAGCCGTGGAAGGACCATCCTGCGCGAACGCCAGCCCGGGCAACGCAAGCACCAACAAGACCACGGTAGATAGTAACGCGAGCCTCCGCAAAAGCTTCCTCCTGTTGTGGGTAAATTCTCTTGGAACCTAGTCTAGGCACCGGCCGAAGAATGGTCATTAGCCGAATGTACAAAGATGGGTGCCCCGCCTGGAGCTCCACTTCTAGCGGATGTACAAGGCAGCGGGGCAGCATTCAGCATTTCAGCGAGTCGTCCCGAAACCCCGCCATGAGCGTCGAACCCGACCGACGTTGGTAGTGGTTCGTCGTGCGCGGCAGGGCGAGCCCGGAAAGGGAGAAGCTGACAAGCTGACAAGCGAGGCCGCCGGCCGAAGCGTGCTGAAGTGCTGAATTGCTATCTGTCTGAGAAGCTTGATGGCCTCTCCGGGACACGCCCCAGTAATTGCATCGCTTTTATGCCGAGTGTGAGTCGTTCGCGGTCCTCGCTCTTGTCGACGTCTAGGCCTGTGAGTTCGCCCACGCGGTCGAGGCGATAGCGAATCGTGTGGCGGTGGGCGTAGAGGTCGCCCGCCGTTCTCACGGTCGAAGCGTCGTTGCCGAGGTAGGTGATCAGGGTCTGAACCAGCTCGGTTCCGTAGCGGGAGTCGTAGTGGACGACGGGTTCCAGGGTCTCGCCGTAGAAGGCCTCGAGCTCTTCGGGGTTCTCCTGGAGCACCCTGAAGAGGAGTTTGTACGTTCCCGTCGTCCCGAAGGTCGAGACGCTCGAGGGACCGTGGATGCGGTGCCCGATCTCGAGCGCTACTCCGGCCTCGGAGTAGGCCTCGGGTAGCTGGGCGGGGTCCTGCTTGAAACCCCCGATCCCGACGGAGACCGTAAGGTCGGGAAGCAGGCCTTTGACGTAGCGCTGCACCCCTTTGGCCAGCAGTTGCGCCTTCTCGGTCAGCTCCTCGGATTCCTCGCCTTCTGCGCAACCAAGGAAGAGGATGACGTTATCCGAGCGTGGGCCGAGGAGGAAGTTCGAAAAGAGCTGGCGGGTCTGCAGGCGCACCGCATCCGCCAGTCGTCGCTTGAGCTCCTGGATGGCCGGCTCCTTCGGACGGCGGCGCGCGAGGTAGCGGGCGAAGTCGTCTATGTCGACGACCATGACCAGCGCCCCTGCGGCAAGATCTGCGCCGAGGTATCTCGCGCGTTGCAGGAGAAGCTCGACGGAGCCGTAATGGCCGCTAACGAGGTCATCGACGAAATCTCCCCTGACACCGAGTTCGGTCTCGAGGCGTATACGCTGCTTGCCGAGTTCGGCCTCGAGGACGCGCCTGGCCCAGTACAGAAGCACCACGTCTTCGGGCCTGAGGTTACCGCCTTCGAGGTCGAGCCAGAGGTACCCCGCCAGGGCGCCGGTTCCGATGGGAGTCCAGAACAACTCGCCATCGGCGACCCGCCAGCGCTCGACTGGTACGGAGAGATATCCGTCGGGTAGCCTGGCGTAACGGTCCCTGCGCTCCCTACGGGTCTCGTCGATCCCAGACCCTTTGGAGGCGCGCAGCCCCAGCTCCTCGAGTGTCTCGCGCAGACGGTTTTCGTCCCCGGAGCTGGTGATCAGGCGTCCCACGGGGTCTTCGAGGACCACGGAACGTCCCAGCATTCTCGAGACCCTGCCGGCAAGTTCTTCGAGCGTCGTCTCACCGCCCGCGCTCTCCAGGAGAGATCGGCCGGCGCCGTGGGAGAGCAACAGCAGCCCGTCGTCTTGGGCGAAGATCCCGAAGAGCCGTCGGAGGGGTACTTCCGGGGTGAGCACGAACAGGCCGATTCCGCACGAGGTCGCCCTCTCCACCGATTCCGCGGGCGCATCACCTTCGCGACGCCAGATGATGGCGGGAGAGCCGCTCGAGGCGACGAAGTGCACGAAGTCCTCATCCAGGGACTCGCGGGCGGTTATGGCCACTTCGTCGGGGGAGATCCAACCCTTCACCGGTTCGTCGACGGCGAGACCGCGTACCTTCCTGGTCGGGTCACCGGGAAGTGGGCAGTCCGCGTCGACGTCTTCTAGAAGGATTCGGGAGAAGTCCTTCAGGATCACTGCTGGCTCCGTTCGCAACATGGTGTAAGCTACGCGTCTCATTTTGGGCCCGGGGGCAGAAAATCGCAAACCCGGACACGGAAATAGATGTTTCTGGTGCTAGAATATGACCAAAAGCAAACTGCATCTTTGGCCTCCCAATAGGGGGCCGTATACTTGCCGGTAGGCGTCTCGAAATGAGGGGAGAGCAGAGATCGCGGAAGAGCAGATCGTCGTGCGGGGGGCGCGCGAACATAACCTCAAGGACATAACGGTCTCCCTGCCGCGCGACGTGATGGTGGTCGTGACCGGCCTCTCCGGTAGCGGCAAGTCTTCCCTCGCGTTCGACACGATCTACGCCGAAGGACAACGCCGCTACGTCGAGAGCCTCTCCGCTTACGCCAGGCAGTTCCTGGGCCAGATGGACAAGCCCGACGTCGACCACATCGACGGCCTCTCCCCGGCCGTCTCCATCGACCAGAAAACCACCTCCAACAACCCCCGCTCCACGGTCGCCACGGTAACGGAGATCTACGACTACCTGCGCCTGCTCTACGCCCGCGCAGGGAGGCCGCATTGCCACGTCTGCGGCTTCCCCGTCGCCTCTTCTACGCCGCAGCAGATGGTGGAGAAGGTCCTTACGCTTCCGGAGAAGACGCGCTTTATGGTGCTCGCGCCGGTGGTGCGGGGACGCAAAGGCGAGTACGGGAGGATGTTCAAGGAGCTGGCCGAGAGCGGCTTCGCCCGCGTCAGGGTCGACGGCGAGCTGCACGAGCTGCCCGTCGACCTCGGGCTCGACAAGAACTACAAGCACGACATAGAAGTCGTCGTCGACAGGCTCGTGATCCGCGATGGCATAGAGCGCCGCCTCACGGACTCTATCGAGACGGCCCTGAACCTGGCGGAGGGCCTGGTACAGATCGAGACCGTAGAGAGGGACGGCGCGGGCGAGTCGCTGCTCTTCTCGGAGAGCTTCACGTGCACGAACTGCGGGGCCTCCATCGCGGAGATACAACCGCGTACGTTCTCGTTCAACAGCCCTCACGGGGCCTGCGACCGCTGCGACGGGCTGGGGAGCCGGCTGGAGATTGACCCCACACTCGTAGTGGCGAACGAGGATCTGAGCGTGAACGAGGGGGCCGTCGTGCCGTGGGCGAACTCCCAGACCGAGTACCACGCGAGCGTGCTAGGCTCTCTGGCGGAGAAGTATGGGATCGACCTGAACGTCCCTTGGCGCGAGTTGCCCGAGGAGCACAAGCACCTCATCCTGTTCGGCACTAACGGCGACCGTATCTACGTCTCTTACCGCAACCGCTACAACCGCCGCAGGCAGTACATGACCCGGTTCGATGGCGTCGTCGGCAACCTCGAGCGTCGCTACGTCGAGACCGATTCCGAGTACAGGCGGGAGAAGATCGAGGAGTTCATGAGCCACGTCCCCTGCCCCAAGTGCAAGGGCGCCAGGCTAAGGCCCGAGGCCCTCGCCGTTACCGTCGGCGGCAAGAACATCTACGAGTTCACCGAGCTCTCTGTCACGGACGCGCAGGGTTTCTTCGACGGCGTGGAGTTCACCACGCGGGAGTGGATCATCGGCGAGCGGGTGGTCAAGGAGATAAGGGAACGCCTCGGCTTCCTCGTCGACGTCGGTCTCGGATACCTCACCCTGAGCCGTTCTGCAGGGACGCTTTCGGGGGGAGAGGCCCAGAGGATTAGGCTCGCTTCGCAGGTGGGGAGCGGTCTCGTCGGTGTTCTTTACGTGCTCGACGAGCCTTCCATCGGGCTGCACCAGCGGGACAACAGGCGGCTCTTGACCACGCTCGAGAAGCTCAGGGACCTGGGTAACACGCTCATCGTCGTCGAGCATGATGAGGAGACCATACGTTCCGCGGATTACGTCATTGACGTCGGCCCCGGCGCGGGCGTACACGGCGGTGAGATCATCGCGGCCGGCAGCGTCGAGGATATCGAGGCCGAGGAGCGTTCCGTGACCGGCGACTTTCTCGCGGGGCGGCGGAGGATCGAACCTCCCGAGGAGCGGAGGGAGCCGACGGGCTCCGTGAAGTTGCTCGGGGCCATGGAGCACAACCTGAAAGACGTCGACGTCGAGTTCCCGCTCGGAGTATTTACGTGCATCACGGGGGTCTCTGGTTCGGGGAAAAGCACGCTCGTAAACGAGATCCTCTACAAGGCCCTCGCCAACGCCGTAAGCCGCGGAAAGCACCGTCCGGGCAGGCACGCCGGCCTCAGAGGCATCGAGGACGTCGACAAGGTCATAGACATAGACCAGAGCCCGATCGGCAGGACGCCCCGCTCCAACCCCGCGACCTACACCAAGGTTTTCGACCATATCCGCCAACTCTTCGCCTCGACGCCCGAGGCCAAGATCCGGGGTTACAAGCCGGGGCGCTTCTCTTTCAACGTAAAGGGGGGGCGTTGTGAGGCGTGCCGGGGGGACGGCCAGATCCGCATAGAGATGCACTTCCTCCCCGACGTCTACGTCCCCTGCGAGGTCTGCAAGGGCCGCCGCTACAACAACGAGACCCTGCGCGCCACCTACAAGGGCAAGTCCATCTCCGACGTTCTCGACATGACCGTCGAGGAGGCCTGCGAGTTCTTCGGCCCCGTCCCCGCGATCTCTCGCCGCATGGACACTCTGCGCGACGTCGGCCTGGGCTACGTCAGGCTCGGGCAGCCGGCGACCACCCTCTCCGGCGGCGAAGCGCAGCGCGTCAAGCTGGCGAGCGAGCTGGGCAAGCGGGCGACGGGCAAGACCCTCTACATCCTGGACGAACCCACGACCGGCCTCCACTTCGCGGACGTAGAGAAGCTGCTCTCGATCCTGCACAGGCTCGTCGATGCGGGCAATACCGTCATCGTCATCGAGCACAACCTCGATGTGATCCGGTCCGCAGACCACGTCATCGACCTCGGTCCCGAGGGCGGGGACGCGGGAGGCGAGATCATCGCAACAGGAACCCCCGAAGAGGTCGCCGGCGTCGAGGAATCGCACACCGGCCGGTTCCTGCGCGGCCTCATGCCCGAGGTCGTGGCGGCAGGCTAGTCCCCGTTCGCCCCCTCGACGATCTCTTCGAGGGCAGAGCCGGCGACGATGTTCTCCAGGCCGCGGATCACGACCGCCGCGTCCTCGACGTAATCGAGGTAGTTCTCGTCGGCGCGCGAGCGGCGGTGGAGGCTCTCCAGGATGCGTCCGAGACGGTTCAGGCCCCACTCCATGTGTTCTTCCTTGTAGAGGGCGACCCGAACGACGGCGTCCACGCTCAAGGGATCTAGGTTGCCGCGTTCCAGGGTGGTGAAGATGTAGTCGTACTCTTCGAGGATCTCGTCCACGATGGGACGAACGTCAGGCATCTCCTCCTTCTCGAACATGAAGACGTAGGTCCCCGCGATGATCTGGAGCGCCTTGTCCTGGTGATCGTAGCCCCTGCGGGAGTAGGATCGTATCAGCTCGAAAAGCTCCGCAAATTTCGTCTCGTCAGGCTCCGCCATCGTTTCATCCTCCACTGATCGCCTGTCCGGGATTCTACTCCTGTCGCGGCCCCCGCCGCCATGTCATGAGGCGCGAGAACATCTTCACGAAAAACCCCGGCGCGGTCTTTGAAACGGTGCGGGTCCCCTGATAGATTCATGCCCCGTGAGTGCCAGAAGCGCAGATCCTCTAATAAGCCCGCCCCAGGTCATGTCGGCGGGACTTGCCGCCACCGGGGCGTCGTTCGTCACGTCCAGCTTCGGCGTCGCTGGCACCCTGCTCGGGGCCGCCCTTACGGCCATGATCATCACAGGCGGGTCGGCGATCCTCAGGGCGTATCTCGAGGCCGTCTCCGGCCGCGTTCGCAAGGTGCCGACGAAGCTGCGGGCCCGACGCGAGCAACACGAAGACGGAGATTTCGGCGGCACGATACCTGGGCGTCCCGACCTCAGGGACAACTTCGTCGGCAGGATGCGCGCCGCCCTCGATTGGTTCCGGCACCTGCCGGCCTTCAGCCGGCGCTCCATCCTCG
Source organism: Actinomycetota bacterium (assembly GCA_046732815.1). GTDB lineage: Bacteria > Actinomycetota > Rubrobacteria > Rubrobacterales > Rubrobacteraceae > Rubrobacter_D. The sequence goes on from JBKPNW010000255.1 coordinate 7,892, forward strand.
TGAAGGGCCTCCTGGCCGCCACCGTCGCGTTCGTGATCTGCATGGGCGTCGTGTGGGGGGCCGAGAAGGTTATCGGGAACAGCCTCTCCTGCGGCCTGTGGTCGAATTGCCCGTACGGGGCAGTCCCCGGTATCCATCCGCTCGGATACGGCGATGCCGGCGCCGGCTCTTCTATCTC
>JBKPNW010000256.1:0-3019 GCA_046732815.1 Actinomycetota bacterium
GCCTCCGCCACCCTTCTGGATAGGGCCTTATTCTCCTCTTCCACCGACATGCTTCTCTCCTCCTGGCATGTTCACAGAACCAGCCGAACTTATAGTGCCATTGTCCTGTGTGCGGCGCATGGATAGGAGGCCTATTCACCCAAGTGCGTGGAAGGTGCCTTCTCCGAAGTTCGTCCTATGTGAGGAGGGCGTCTAGGAAAGCCTCAGGGCACTTCCGGGGCCCCTCCCAGCGAGTGCAAGCCTAGCGCTTGGGCCTCCTCGGGGGAGAGGACGAGGGCCATCTCAGATGCGCCCTCGCACGCTTCGCAGCGCACCGGGACCTCCAAACCACCGTCCGGCAGATCCTTTAGCTCGCCACCCTCCTTGGGCACGGGTTCGGAGGAACCGCAGTCGGGGCAAGTAAAGCCCTTCTGCCGCGCGATGCACTTCAGCTGGCGGTCATGCGGGTCCGTGTGGGGCGACTTGCTATCCACGCCCCAAGTCTATCCTATCCCGACTCATAGCCGCCTTCTCTCATGCCCTTATTCAGCGGAGTGCGTGGAAGGGGTATTCTCCGAAGTTCGTAGGCACGGAGTTCTGAGAAGTTCGGGGTCCTTGGGGATGAGCAGCGCATACAGCGCTATATCTAGTAACCGCGTGGAAAGGGTGTTCTCCGATTTTGTCGCTTGTATTACAATTCCATTGTGGGGCCGGGCTGGCCACCTAATCCCCCCTCCGAGGAACGGCGGCCCGGCCTTCTTCTAGCCCTTATTCACCGGAGTGCGTAGAAGGGTATTCCGCGAACTTCGCCGTGACGGAGTTCTCGAAAATTCACACTCGGCATAGTGCCGGAAATCGACCAGGTCCTTAATCGTACGAATCCGGGCAATTGTCCGAGCGTTTGTACGATTTGTCGGTGGACAGGATTTCCCCCCCACCCATGATGGAGGCCACGAACTACGGGACGAGCGCTACCCAAAGGGTAGGGCCAAGGAAAGGAGGCAGCTCATGTCGGCAGAGGAGAACAAGAAAGTCGTGCAGCGGTTTTGGAAGGTCTGGGAGGAAGAGGACTTCGTCGATCTCATCGACGAGTTGCTGGTGCCGGACTACGTAAACCACAGCCCCGGGATGCCCGACCAGCCCACGGGCCCGGAGGGAGTCAAAGCGGTGGTGAGTATGTTCCGCAGCGGCATGCCCGACCTCAGGGTCACTATCGATGACATGATCGCCGAGGGCGACAAAGTGGCGACACGCTACACGATCGAGGGCACCCACGAGGGTGAGCTCTTCGGCGTACCGCCAACGGGCCGAAGGCTGAGCATCGAGAGCATGACCGTGGAGCGGGTATCGGGCGGCAAGATCGAGGAGCACAGGCGTATCACCGACACCCTGGACATGATGCAGCAGCTAGGCGTCGTTCCTGAGTCGGGGAGAGAAGAAAGCGCGCAGGCTACTAGTCACTAGCGACACCTGCCGGTCAGCGAACCGGTCGGGCCGGGGCGGCTATGCCCGGCCCTTGTTCTTGCCCTTATTCAGCGGAGTGCTTGGAAGGTAAATTCTCGGAACTTCGCCTAGAAACGGCGTTCTAGGAAGTGGGGATCCTCACGTTACCCGCGCTGCCGCTGGGGCACCAATCGAAGGCACTCCCTCCCTTGCCATCCCGATGGCCGCGACGACCGCCAGGGCGACGACCCACCACAGCGCGGCCAGCAGCCACCACAACAGGCCGTAGGCGGCATCGCCCATCACTATCGGGGCCAAGGACCTGGCTATCGTGTTGGCCGAGCCGTGCATCAGGATCACCAGCAACACGCTGCCCCCCGTCCCGTTGTAGACCCACGCGAACACCACCGACTGCGCCAGCAAGATCGCCACGAACTGCAGGGCAGGTCGCTGGCCGGTAGGGTCGCTCAGCAGCAGCGGCAGGTGCCAGAGCGCCCAGACGGCCCCGACGATCAAGCTGGCCGTTAGCGGCGCGTACTTGCTCTGCAAACGCGGCAGCAGGAAACCTCGCCAGCCCGGCTCCTCGGTGAAGGGGCCGTTGATCAGGGTCGTGCTGAGGAACAGTAAGGGGAGGGTATACCAGCCTGCGAAGTCCGCCGCCGTGGGGCTCGGGGCGCCGAATAACAGGACGGCGAGGTAGAGGGCGATCAGCGTTATGGCGACGGGGACGAGCAGCACGACGGCGTACCATCGTGGCCCGACCCGCCAGCGCGCCATGCTCGCCAGCAGGTCCCTGACACCCGCCCACCCTCGCGTCAGGGCGAGCACGACGAAGACGGCGGCGAAGGGGCCGTAAGGGATCATCGGCACGCTCTCGGGGTTGGCGAGCACGAGGGGCCAGATGAACCACGACAGAGCGAACGCGAGGACCAAAAACGCCGAGAGGTCGTGGCGCTTCAGCCAGTTCATGCCCCTCCTTCCTGCTGGAGACGCGAACATGATCGCACGCGTGGGAGCCCCCCGCTCCCTACGAGGGCTTATTCACCCAAGTGCGTGGAAGGCAAATTCTCCGAAGTTCGGTCTTCAAGCACTACGTCCAAGCAGAGGGCGGCCGTCCAGGAGAACAGGTCGGATCCATGTCCCAAGCCGGTCGTTGGGTCATAGTACTCGTAGAAGCCCTGGTCCCTGCACAATGAGAGGATGGTCTCTCGCAGGCGCTGGGCTTGCTTTTCGTAGCCGTAGCGTTGCAAGCCTCGCATGAGCAACCAGTTTATGTTGACCCACACAGGTCCCCGCCAGTAGCGGGTCGGGAAGAAGGCGAAGCCGTACCGGTCGTAGCTCGGCACGGGCGTGAGGCGTTCGTCCGAAAGGCCGAAGCCCGCGCTCTCCAGAGCCTCAACCATTCGGCTAGCCCGCCCTTCGTCGGGTATGGCCGCGTAAAGGGGCACGAAGTTCGGCCCGACGTAGACGTGGAGGGGACGACCCGTGGTGAGGTCGAAGTCTAAGTAGATGCCATGCTGCTCGTCCCAGAGCTTCTCGTTCATCGCGCGGGCCGTCTTGCGTGTGCGTTTTTCTAATGGTGTAGGATCCTCGCCCA
>JBKPNW010000257.1:0-7715 GCA_046732815.1 Actinomycetota bacterium
CCGTACATGATCTGTAGCGGCCCCTTCCCCGCGGACCGGCTCTCACAAAAGCGCTCGGTCAACCAATCCATGAACGCCTCGGCCTCCTCGGTGAAGCCTAACCGCAAGAGGGCGAAGAGCGAGAAGGCGGAGTCCCTAATCCAGGTGTAGCGGTAGTCCCAGTTGCGTGCCCCGCCACCCAGCTCCTCGGGCAGGCTGGTGGTCGGTGCGGCCACGATCGCGCCGGTCGGCGCATAGGTCAGGAGTTTCAGGGTGAGCGCGGAGCGGTGCACCGTCTCTCGCCACCTGCCCTCGTAGCGCGAGCGCGAGAGCCAGCGTTGCCAGAACGCCACCGTCTCATCGAACTCCCGGCGGGTGTCCTCCTCGCTGTAAAACCGCGGCTCCTCGTCATCACCGAGGGTCTCCAGCACGAAGGTGGCACTCTGCCCCGCCTTGAGGATGGAGTTAGCCCCGATGCCCTCCTCCGAGCGCTCGAGCGGCACCGGCGAACTCAGCGCCACCGTGAGCGTCGGAGACTCGAAGACCGCGCCATGTTTGTGCAAGTATGTCTCGTGCGCCTGCCTACCGTAGTCGAAGCGCGGCTCGACCTCCATCTGGAAAGGCACCCGCCCCCGCACACACAATATGCATCGTACCAGGCGGGGAGGCTGGCGGCCCGATGAAACGAGCGGCATGAAGTCCAGAACTTCTGCGACGCCGTGGGGGCTCAGGAACCGGGTGATGAGGACGTTGGTGTCGGGGAAGTAGAGCTGTTTGGTCGTCCAGTCCGTGCCCGTCGGGGCGATCCTCCAGTAGCCGCCGCGCTCCCGATCGAGGAGTGCCCCGAATAAGCTTGGAGCGTCGAAACTCGGGCAGCAGTACCAGTCGATCGTCCCCTCGGTGCCGACGAGCGCGACCGTGCGGAGGTTGCCGATGAGGCCGTGTTCGGCTATCGGCAGGTAGCCGCCCGCGTCGGCAGGTTCTGGTGTCCGAGTGCCCACGGTGGGAAGGCTGGTGTCTCGCATCTTCCGCCCCTTTGTTCGCAGTTAACTCGGGATTTTACCTGCGCTGTCTACTCCTCGTTCCTAAGCCCAAGCGATACAGTGGCAACGGTGGCGATAAAGCTGTGTCAACCGATTGTGAGAAGCCGGTCTAGGACGCTCTGCCCCGGTCCTGTACGATAGGGACGCCAGAGAGGTATCAAGGCATTCCACGGGTGTTATGGGTCGGCTGCGGTTGGGGAGGTCTGAGACGCTCGTGGATGCTGGACCGGGGCTATGCGGAATTCTGAGAATTCTTCCACGCACTTGGGCGTACAAGGGCAAGAAGAAGGGCCGGAGCTGCTACGCCTCGGCTCCCTCACATCTCTTGCTCTAGTACCCTCTCTGTGTGCTTCTCGCCTACGACTTCGTCTTGTAGTTGACGACCTCACCAGCTGAAACTTGGGGCGGGTTCGGCATCAAGGGAGCTAAATGCTCCTCCACAAACTCTCCTGCCCTAAAGCTCGACTGCTCCTCGGCGTCCTTATGCTCAAAGACACTTGTAGAAACTATGACGCCATCCCCGACGTCGACATTGTAGTAAGCCACGAAGCCCGGCATTTCGCTGATGATGGGCAGGAAGCCCTCTTCGACCAGCTGCGCCACTCTTTGCGAGTCGCTCACGCCGTCGTAGCGCCGCACCGCAACGTACATAGCTTTACACTACCTCCTCTCTGACCCGCCTTAGAGTCTCTAAGGCGGGTTCTAGCCATTTCCACCACAAGCAGGATGCCACCTGCTGAAGCCCGATGCCAACTTCCATGAGAAGGCACATTTTGTCAAGGCCGACGTGGCGGCTCCTTGCTGTCGAGCGCAACGACTCTTTGTCCTTCGCGCTATGCTTCCATCCGCACTGTTAGTGAGCCCGCTCTTTGGTGACTCGGTGCATATGTGATGAGATCCTTCTTTTCGGACTGATCGAAGACGCTGCGATCTTCGGATCGGTCTCTGCTCCTCACGGAGGGCGGATCAAGTTCGCAATTGCGCAGTCCTCTTAGGCTAAAGATCCGAAGTGTTCGGACACACAGGAGCCATTCGGCTCAGTCTAGAAGTGCTTCGTCGAGATCATCACCTCCTGCTCTGCTTTTCGGCTTCCTCCTTCCTTTAGGCTGCATGTGCTCCTGAGCGGTGGGCGTTGCGCAGCGGCTCGTAGACCTCCCAGCTCACCCACAGGCTGTGCAAGAGCACAGATAGCTTCCTCGCCACTGCTACCACCGCCCGCTTCTTTGAGTTCTTGCCGCCCCTGGCGGCTATCTTCTCCCCGTGGCGCCTCAGATCCGAATCCGATCCGAAAGGACCAAGGATGTAGTGGGCGCCGCTCACCAGGAGTTTCCTTAGCATCTCGTCTCCCTCCTTGGAGATGCGTTTGTGGGGATCTCTGTTGCCCGAGCGCTCTGTGGCCGGCACAAGCCCCAGGTACGCCCCTACGGAGCGGCTCTTTTCGAAGCGGTGGGGATCTTCGATGGTGAGCACGAAGGTGAGCGCCGTAAGAGGACCGATCCCCTCGACCTGCCTCAACAGATCCGTTTCTGGGTAGCGCTCCCTGGAGATCTCCTCCAGCTTTCGGTCGTAATCCCGGATGCGCTCGGTGAGCGAGCCGATCTGCTCCAGGACGGGTTCGAGGGCCGGCCGGAGCACCTCAGGGATGTGCTCTTGGGCCCTCTTGTGGAAGGTCCTCGCCGGGCACTTGGGCAGGCTGGCCCCGAAGGACTTGACCGTCCCGCGCACGTGGTTTACGAGCTGCGTGCGGCAATCTACCAACGCCTGCCTCGAGCGGACGACCGCGGTGTGGGCCTGGGAGCACTTGCCCCGATGCTTGAGCGGGTACAAGAGTTTCGGATCCACCCTAGCCAGGCGGGCCAGGTTCTCGGCATCCACCTCGTCGGTCTTGCTTTTGTTGGCGTAGATGAGGCGCAATTTGCGAGCGTTGGCTACGAGCACCTCGTGGCCGCATTCCTCCAAGAGCCGGCTAACCCAGGGCGAGTGGGTCCCGGCCTCGATGGCTATGCGCATAGGAGGCCGCTCGGAGGCGAAGCGTCGCTTGAAGGTTTCGGGGGTGGTACGCAGCCTACCTTCCTCCATGACCTCGCCACTGTGCTGGTCGATGAGGCACAGGTAGGAGTATTTGTCGCCTATGTCCAATCCGGCCGTCGTCATCGGTTGCTCTTTGCTAAGATCCATGGTGGGCCGATCCTCCTTTCCATATTGGGCCTTTAGAGCCCGTCAACCATTGCAGACCCTCTAAGGGTACTGCGCAGGGGTCGGCCTTCTCATCTCATCTTCGGAGAACACCCCTTCCACGACGTTCGTAAATTAGGGTAACAAGAAGGGCCGGGGCTTAGAGCAGCGCCGGCTGCGCACTGAGACAACTACTAAGCGCCCAATTAAGTAGTAGTCTCACAGAACGGTACATGACCCAAGGCAGCAGTCGTCCGCGAATTTTCGCAGGCGACTTGCCTTTGCTCCCCTTGCGCGAACGCTGCTGTTTACCGTATCTGTGCCACATTCTCAGGCGACATAGTCTTGCTCCTCGTCCACCGCGTCGATGCGGTCATTGTCGCTGATGGCTCTTCTAGCTATCAACGTCTCTCGAATATCGCGGTGTAGCCGGTGCTGGTCGCGGGAATCGTGATCGTGTGCTGTCTGCCCCCGCCATCCGACCAGGACTTGAAGACCCAGTAGCGTCCCTCAGCGTCTCGTTGCGCCGGCGCGTTGACGATCAGCTTGTAGGCCTTCCAGGAGACAAACGTCTTTGGCGCCGTGAACGTCTTGCCTCCGAGCTGGAGCCGTAGACCAAGTGGCTTGGTGGCAAACCTAACCCCAACCCTATGGGGCTGCAGCTCATGGGAGACGGTCGTGGAAAGGCCCTTAGAGTCAGTAGCCGTCAGTAGGATCTCCAGGTAGTTGCCCTCGCCGGTGGAGAGCTGATCCTCGGGGGCGGGGGCCAGGAAGCTCAGGTTGTTGCCCGTCCCTGTGAAGTAACCGGGGTGCGTGTGGGTGCCGTTGTGATGCCTAACAACCTCCCAGCTCAAGTCAGCATTCGGTACCGAGCCGTCTTCGTCGTCGGTTGCGGAACCAGAGAGCGTGATCTTCTCATTAACCGCGAAGAGCTTGTCGGGGGTAGGGGTTTCGATGACCGGTTTCGGTGGCGTGTCGCCGGGGAAGACCTCGATCCTGTCCGGGTTGGAGACGGCGTTCTTGCTGTCACGCACCGTCAGCGTGGCGGTGTACTTGCCCGACGTCTGGTAGGTGTGGGAGATCGTTGGATCGGTGGTCTCTCGTCGAGAGCCGTCGCCGAAGTCCCAGGTGTAGGTCAACGGCGTGTCACCGTCAGGGTCGTAGCTGCCGGCGGAGCCGTCGGGCTCGCGGGATGCATCGAAGTCTATGGTCGGGCCGGGACTCCAGAGCTGACTCCCCTTGATGTCGGCCACGGGCTCTTTGTTGCCTGCGGTGTGGGTGATGCGGCGCACCTCTCCTCCGCCACCGAGGGTAGTGTAGTAGAGTGCTGTGCTGCCCTTGTAGGGGCCGAAGGCCATGGCGACAGGGCCACCTTGTCCTAGATTGGTGGCGAACGCTACTCTCTTATAGCCGCCGCCGTCTATGGGGACGAGCTTGAAGATCTTGCCGCAGGCGTAGTCTCCGAAGAGGTAGACCCCGTCGTAGGCATCCGGCCAGACACCGTTAGGGACAAACGCGGCGGCAGTGACCGAAGAGCACCCTGTGTTGTGATTATAGTCGTATACGGGGTTGGTCATGCCTTTGGGAGGCGTTCCACAGTTGGTCGACGAGCCGGCCGCACAGTGGCCCTCGCGGACGTTCCAGCCGTAGTCGGCTCCCGCCTTCCCTCTGTCGATCTCTTCCCAGGTACCTTGGCCGACGTCGTTGACGTTGAAACGCGTGCCGGCGGCATTGGGATCAAAGGCCATTCGGAAGGGGTTTCTGAGACCCATGGCAAAGGTCTCTTGGCAGATCTTCCCGGGATCAGTGCGGCCCGTGACATTACAGGGCGCGGTGCCAGCCCCCAGGAACGGGTTGGTTGGCGGAACTCCGCCATTTCGAGTGATGCGCAGGATCTTGCCGAGCAGTACGTTCCGGTCGCGGGCTGCGTCATTGCGTATTGTGCACTCGGTCGGAGCTGCATAATCGCAGCCGCCGTCGCCGACGCTCACATAAAGGTAGCCGTCCTTGCCGAAGTGCAAGTCGCCTCCGGGGTGGGTAGTCTGGGAACCGGTCGAGAGGATGTTGTCGATAAGCACCGTCTCGCTCGCCCGATCGACGACATTATTATCGGACAGAAAGAAACGAGCCGTTCGGTTTACCGGCCTCTTGGAAACGTCGTTGCATGCATCGTGCTTATTGTAAGTATAGTAGAGGTAGATGTAGTGATTATTCGCGAAGTTCGGATCTACTGCTACCCCTAGCAGGCCACGGTCGTTGTCGGTACAGAGCTTGCCGGAAATGTTCAGGGCCGAGTTTGAGAGTAACATGCCATCTTTGTATATGCTCAGGGTACCTGTTTTGGAAGTGACAAGCATGCGGCCGCCCGGCGTGAAGGCAACCGCGGTCGGAGAGTCAACGTTCGCGACGAGCGCATCCGTGAAATTGTCCGGCTTCATGACAGCCGCAGCGGGCTTTGAATACAGGATCAATAGTAGGATAAGCCCCACCGATAAGCCCACCCCGCATGCGAGAAGCACCGGCAGCACTCCCGAGCCCAACAACCCAGCTCTCCTCATCACTGCACCCCATCATCCATGGAATCTACGTACCTAAACAGTCTACACTACGGAATGCACATCGCGCCCGCACTATGCTTCCGGAGGCCTACTGCCCGTTCTCGGCCGCCTGACAAGTGACTGCGCCGTTGTATTTGCAGTCCTTCAGCTCTTGCAGCCGCGAGACCAACCCTGCGGAGGGCCTGGTAGCGGGATACCTGTTATTGAGCTCGTAGGGATCGCGCCCGAGGTCGTAGAGCTCTCTGTTGCCGCTCGCGTACTCCACGTACTTGGTGCCGCCACTGGTGCTGACGCCGCGGTAGGCGGGGGAGCGGGGTGCGTAGACGTCGTTTCGCGCGGCTTCGAGCAGGATGGCGCTCCTCCAGGAGGTGGAGTTGCCCTTGAGAACGGGCCTAAGGGAGCGCCCATCGACGTAGGGTGGCCTCCGTACGCCCGCCAGGGACGTAAAGGTGGGCAGGTAGTCGGTGTCTAGGGCGAGCTTTCGGGCTTCGTGGCCCGCCGCCACACCGGGGCCGCGCACAAGGAGCGGCATGTGTATGTCCTCCTCGTAGGGCCGCCACTTTCCTCCCGGGATCCGGTGCTCGCCCTCTTCAACGCCGTTGTCGGAGGTAAAGAAGACGTAGGTGTTGCCCATCACGCCCTTGTCCCTGAGCTTGCCTACCACCCCCGCCACCAGGTCGTCTACGGCCTGCAGTGATTCGGCACGCCCCTCGTGCAGGCGGTCTATCTTCGCCTTATCGGCGTCGCTGAGCCTCGACAGCTGTCTGATCCAGGGCGGCTTGTCCGAGACGTCTCGCTCGTCGAAGGAGGGCGGGCGCGAGGCCTTAAGGCCGTCGTGGGTGTGCAGGTCGCGCGGAGCAGGGATGGCCGGACCGTGAGGGGCTCTGGGCGCCACGTAGGCGAAGAAGGGCACACCCGCGTTCGCGGATCTATCGATGAAGGTCTCGGCGTGGTTCGCTATCACGTCCGTGTCGTAGTCTGAGGGGCTCGAGCCGTAGCGCCTTATGGTGCCGTCGTCGTTGATCTGGTAGTCGTAGTAATCGTCGCCGTTGACGTGGGCGAACCAGCGGTCCCATCCCCTCGGTACCACCCTGGTGTCTTGGTAGCCGTTGAAGTACTTGCCGAAGAGGGCTGTCCTGTAGCCCGCTGCATCCAGGCGCGTGGCCACGTTGTCCCGCTGGTCGCCGTTGTCCCGGTACGAGTGCCAGCCGCCACCTTCGGTATTTTGGTTGGTCCACACCTTAGTGTTGTGGGCGTACTGGCCGCGCATGATCGTGGCCCTAGCCGGACAGCAAAGCGCATGCGAGACGAAGGCGTTCTGAAAGCTCATGCCCTTCTCCTTGAGCACATTGCGAGTCTTGGGCATGTACTTGAGGTCGTCCTTGTTCATGTCGTCGGCGAGGATAAAGACTATGTTGGGCTTAGCAGTGCGCGCCCCGGCTTCTCCAAGCGTGCTGCCCGAGACACCCAAAGAGAGCAGCACAACTAAGGCCACCGAAGCCAAAGGTAGAACGATCTTCTTCATGCCTGGCACTCCTCCCAAGCGCGGCGGAGGAAAGACAGGCAATCGGACCCTCCACTCTATGTTCGCTAAAACACCCATAACCATACACGAAGGCGATGAATCCCGAAAGAATCCGCAGCCCTCGGATCCTTCACGCGTAGTACGCGCGCTGTCCACCAACTTCGGAGAACTCCGTTATGAAACTGTCTGAAAAGGGGTTCTGAGGGGCTCGCTCGGTAGGATACCGAGCATGAGAAGAGCATGCCAGAGCGACCTCTCCGATGCCGAGTGGGCCTGCCTCCAGCCTCATCTTCCCGTCCCGGATGCTCCCGGCCGCCCCGGGCTACACACCTTGCGCGAGATCACAGACGCCATCTTCTACGTCGTGCGCGGCGGCTGCGCCTGGCGCCTGTTGCCTCACGACTTCCCCCCTTGGAAGACCGTCTATCATTACTT
>JBKPNW010000258.1:0-5029 GCA_046732815.1 Actinomycetota bacterium
GGGGGGCTCTCTCAGAGGGAGATATCCGAACGAACTGGCAGGCCATTGGGCACCGTCAAGAGCAGGACCGCGAGCGCTTTCAGGAGATTGCGTAGGGAGCTTGCGGTAGGGGATACTTTGCGGGAGGCCATCAGATGAGTCATCGGCTACCTCGACACGCTGGCTTCTGAGGCCGAAAGGCGGGCGAGGAGGTCGTGGTGGTCCTCGACAACGCGCCTTTCCACACCGCCGGAGCGCTACGCGAGCGCGAAGAGGGCTGGCTAGAAGTGGGGCTTTCTCTGTGTACCGGCTTCCGGCGTACTACCCGCACCTCAACCTCATCGAGGGGGTGTGGCGAAGGGTCAAGGGTTTGCTCATGCCACGCCGCTTCTACGGCTGCATGCTTTGTCGCAGAAAGGTTCGTTCTCGGTCCGCCCGCAGCGGCAAAGCGATGCACGCACCTCCCGCATCCGCCCGGCTGGTACGTCGATGCTCAGGTCTCCGCGCAGGTTTATCGGTCCGTTGGCGACGAACCCTACCCGGGTCGGTTGCTCGGGCTCTTCGGGGGGTCCGTCCTTGAGCCTGTAGTGCAGCGCGCCGCTCGGGCATCGACGCACGACCTCTGCCACATCCTCCGCGGAGGCGTTCTCCGGCTGGACCCATGGCCGCTTTCTACCGTCGAAGACCTCAGGCAGGCCACGGATGCACTCGGCGAAGTGCAGGCACCTCCCTCTGTCATAGAAGACCGTCACCCCCGGAGCTGTGTAGGCCCGCGCATGGGAGATCGCCGATCCTTCTCTATCTTCTGCGGGAGGCTTGTGGCTCATGGTCTGTCTCCTGAGAGCATCTCAGGGGCTACAAGGTCGCCGTACTCATCGATGTGACGCTCGACGTAACCCGCGATGAACGGGCAGAACGGCATTACCAAGAGTCCCCTGGCACGCGCATCGTCGAGCGCCTCCCGGGCCAGTCGGGTGCCAAGGCCAAGGCCCTCATGAGAGTCTTGGACTTCAGTGTGGAGGAAGGCGATCCGCCCGCGGTCCAGGACGTACTGGGTGTGGCCTGCCAGCTCGCCGTCCGCGAAGACCTCGTAACGATACTCGGCTGGGTTGTTGCGGACCTCTACGTCGTTCATGGTCTGCTCCATTCGAGTGCGACTGCTCATGTAGGACGCTGGGTGAATAAAGCAGCTACTCTTACTCAATTGTCAATCTCTTCTTTCGAGAATTGCCGATCAAAGTACTGATCCTTCTCCTGGTGTTCTTCCCTCCATTGTTCGCCTTCCACTACTTGGGACGTGCGAAAGCGGGGCATTATGATCTCTAGTAGCTTTGTGTCGATACCCTCCATTCGTATTCTACGGGAACGTGACTTGCTCCTACCACCTTATGACTCTCGTGTACCACTAGTGTAGCGCAATGCTTTGCGGCAAATAGTTTGGTGCTAGAACCGCAAGTACGTAGCGTACCGCGCAGCGAGAATCGAGGTCTGACGTTTGATGGAACACCACACGGAAGGCCGAAGGCGAACCCATAACCCTGCGCACGCTGGCTGATGGCAGAATAGCTGGACTTGTGTGTCGGGCTCAAAACCTATCTCAAGGCAGTAGAAATTACGAGCAGGCTCGTCCAACTGAAGTGGTGGACAGTTATCGGTAGGAGTATTCACAAGATACTTCGCATGAAGTACGATCTACACTCCAGGGAAGGGAAGGAGGAGACTAGTTGACGGAAGCCCCGATCGTTGTCGAGAATCGGGAAGAGCTCATCTTTCTACTCACCGAAGCCTCAGAGCTGGAGCACATGTTAATGCTCGCGTACCTCTTTGCAGCCTTCAGTCTCAAGACCGACGCCAGCGAAGGACTGACCGAGGAGCAGCTCGAGGCAGTCAAACGGTGGGAGCGGATAATATCGGCGGTCGCAGCCCAGGAGATGCTCCACCTGGCCTCGGCGAGCAACCTGCTCACGGCCATAGGCGCCGCCCCACACTTTGGCCGCCCGAACTTCCCGCAGCCGGCAAAATACTATCCACCGGGATTCGAGCTGGCTCTTATGCCTTTCAGCGAGCAGACCCTGGGGAGCTTCGTCTTCTACGAGCGACCCGAGGGCATGGAGTACAACGCGCCGGAGCTGCAGCTCGCTAGCGAGATGATAGCCCCCCTCATCCCTGGCGGCGTCGTTGTGCCTCACGAGCAGGAATTCGCCACCGTTGGCCACCTCTACCGGGGGATCGAGCAAGGCTTCAGGCGCCTGGTCGAGAAGCACGGGGAGGACAGAGTCTTTGTCGGACCGCCCGAAGCCCAGGCTACCTGGACGTACTTCTGGTGGCCCGAGTTGGTCCCGGTCACCGACCTCGCCTCTGCACAGGCAGCGATCGAGACGATCGTCGAGCAGGGCGAGGGGGCTCGGAGCGACAGAGACGACGCCCACTTCGGCATGTTTCTCCGGGTTCTGGTGGAGTACCTCGAGTTCAAGAGGCGGGATCAGGACTTCGAGCCGGCGAGGCCGGTGACGGCGGCATGGGTGAGGCCGCCGGGCGACGCGAAGCTGCCCAACCCCACCCTGATAACCGACCCCACCACGGCCGCGGTGGCTGACCTGTTCAACGCCACCTACGAGGTGATGCTGCAGATGATGGTCCGCTTCTTCGCCCACACCGAGGAGACCGAAGCGGAACTACAGACGTTGAGTGAGACCGCCATAGACGCGATGTCCTTGCTCATCAAGCCTTTGGGACAACTTCTCACTACCCTGCCGGTGGGAGCGGAGTATCCGGGTAAGAGTGCGGGGCCGAATTTCGAGTTCTACCGCACGAGCTACCTGCTGCCGCACCGTCACGCCGCGTGGGTACTTATGAACGAGCGGCTCCTCGAGCTGGCGGCTTACTGCGCCAGGGTGGGTGTTCGGCCGTCTGCTCCACCAGAGTTGATGACGATCGAAGAGGCCTTTCGGAAGCTCGCCCGTGCGCTGGAGGAACACATTGGCTGAGACAACGGCGGGCGCTAGCGCAGGTTACTTTTCAAAGACCAAGACCAGTTTCGCGCTGCTGAAGAGTGGCAGGTTATTACTCCGCAGCAGCGCCGCTTGGTATTTCGCTGCTAGAAGTAGCTCATCATGTCTCGAGCGAGCATCCGCCGTTCAAGGCCCCACGAACCGGCGCCGAGGACAGCGGTACCCCCCCCGGCAAGATCGGATTGGCCTGTAGCGATGCAGAAATAGAACCTGTGTTGTGTCTGAGAGCAGGGGCAAGAGATCTTGCTGAGGTAGATCTACTGCTCTGTGTGGTTCCCTTCTATGGGATATAGGCGATCTGGCGGTTGGGAGCCTGCGGACGGGTGCAGCCAGCGGCTGAGCGCACGGGCGGCTTGCCAGCCGGCCTCTAGCGGCGGCACCTGCCGGCTCGCGGTCGAGCCTTCAGGCACGAGCACGCGCAGCGCACCTGGGTCAATCGAGAAGCGCAGCGGCGCCTCGAAGGTGATCGGCTCACCGTCTACTCCCGCCCGCACCACCTCACCAAGGATACCCGTCTCCAGGCGCTCGGAGGTCCAGTGGCGCAAAGCTGGGCGGAACTCGATGGCACCAAGCAACGTTCCTGCGAGCAGACGTTCGAGCTCCTCGAGCGTGCCGGCGTCGATAACCGAGACCTGCAGCGTCCCCGCGTCCAGGCTGTGGCGTTGTCCGAGCCTGTCCCACCGTGCGAACTCGTACGGGTTGTTCGAGACGACCACGGCGACGATGCTTTCGAGTGGAGCCTCGTCGGGCGGCGTGATACGCAACACCCGACGCAGCTTGGGGTCGGAGAAGGCGGCCTGGAGCTTCGCTTGCGCCACGCCGAGCTTGTCTTGCCTGTAGCCCGGATCTGCCAACATCTCGGCGTACAGACCGAGCGAGACGTTGTTGATGAACGGGCGTCCGTTGATCCGCCCCACGTCCACGCGCCGCTCGCGGTGGCTGGATGCGAAGGCATCGAGAACAGCCAGCGGGCGGGCAAGATCCAAGCCCAGGTCGCGTGCGAAGTGGTTGAGCGTACCCGTGGGCACCACCACGAGGGGCAGGTTGCGCTCCACAGCCACCCCGGCGACCGCTGCCACCGTCCCGTCGCCGCCGGCCACGGCTAGTGACTCCGCACCGTCATCCGCTGCCTCCAGGGCGGTGTCCCCCACGTCCTCCCCGGGCTCCAGCATGCGCACTCCGATCCCGCGTTCGCGAGCTGCCCTGGTCAGGCTCTCCGTTAGGGTCGCCGCACTGCCGGAGGCGGGGTTGATGATCAGGTGGGCGGAGGTGCCTTTGGTATCAGCCACCGGCGGCACTTTCCTCATCCGATGCTTGGGTCTGCACCATCGTTTTACGTTCCACGGACGAGCGCCGATCCGCCCAGCGCCGAAGCAGGCGTTCGGAGTAGGTACTCGACCGAGGATCGTAGTGCGAACCAGCCCGAGTTATGTAGGGGGTGCTGATTCGCCGCAGGAACGAGAGCACACCCTCTTCCACGATCGTCCTTAGCGCGCCGCGATAATAGTCGAAGACGTGAACGTTTCCAAGCTTCACACCCGCATGCACCGCACCGAGCGCAACCACGGAAGAGATCTCCATTATCGAACGATCCTCTTGACGGGCCGCCGACTGCAGCTCGGCGAAGATCTTCTCTAGACCGTCGGCGTCCGGCAGTTCCGCCGCCAGCCTCTTTAGTTCCTGCCATGAGGTGCGCACGCTTGGGACGTTCAACGGTGGCACATCTACCGTGTCAGCCAGCACGCCGGAGGTGCCCTCTAGCGCACTCAACAGCTCCTCGAAAGAGGATACGTCTTCTTCCTGCGCGAGTACGCCAGCATCTTGCAACTCCGTTACCAGCGCGCGCAGGTAGACCTTCGAACCACCGACCAGGTCGGAAGCCCCTGCCAGGAGCCAGACCGGCGACCAGCCGACCGCCAGGAAGCTGGCTATCTCGACCGCGTTACCAGCCGTCTTGCGTACCAGCAGCTCCCGCGCAGGTATCTCTTCGGAGGGATAGACGCCCTCGACGCCGCCGACAAGCTCGATCGTGATGCGCA
>JBKPNW010000259.1:0-4082 GCA_046732815.1 Actinomycetota bacterium
ACCCCTTCCACGCACTCCGGTGAAAAAGGACGGATCATAGGGTGCGTGGGCTGGCAAGGGTTCATAGAGGTGGAGCGCAAGCGACTCCGACAGCGGAGCGCGGGGCAGCTTCGTAGCGCTTTGGGTTCGGCGCTGGCGGGCGAAACAGTCGAGGAACTGGACCGCCTTGGAGAACGAGACCGGCTCAGGACCCAGCTAGGGCTCGTCGCCCTCATGAGCATCAACGGCCCGATCTACTACAAGCACCTAGAGGACCTCCGCCCCATCGAGATGCGCTTCAGGACCGCCGCGGTGAGGATAGAGGTGGGGTGGCTCAAGGAACGCCTGGATCGCAGAAGGAAGTGGGAACCCCCGCCTCCTATCCCCCGTCATCTAGCCTGAACTTCCCAGAACTCCGTTAGCACGAAGTTCGCGGGATAAGCCTTCTACGAGCTCGGGTGTATAAGGGCATGCAGAGAGGACGGGGCGGCAGACTACCTCGGCCCTCGCGCAGGGAACCCGCTCTTGTTTAGCGTTAGACTCTAACCGAGCTCTAAGGCTGACCATGAGGGTTCTTGAGGAAGTACGAGTCGAGACCCGCTTTGAGCGCCTCCGCTATCTGGTCTTGGCGCGTGCCGCCACCGTTCGTGAGTAGGTCACCTTCGTAGTCGCTGGTTATGAAGACGCTCTCGGCGATGGTCGCGGGCATGTCGCTCTTGAGCAGTACGCCCGAGGCGAACTGGTAAGGGGTCCTCGTGGTCATGGTTCCCGTTCCGTTCGCCGCAGGTATGGCCGAGAGCGACCCGAAGACGGTGTCGGCCAGGGCCTGGTCCTTGCGCGGCTTGCCATAAAGCGTGGTGGTGTAGTCGGTGGACGGGTTCGAGGCGCCGTTCATGTGGATCGAGACCAGCACGTAGTCCCCCGGATCGGCAGCCTTGAAGGAGTTGGCCTTGTTGGCACGCTGGGTGTTGGTGAGGTACCTATCATCGGTGCGAGTCATGTAGACCGTCGCGCCCGAGGTTTGGAGTAGGTCCCTGAGTTTGTAGGCCACATCCAGATTCTGGTCTTTCTCCAACAACGAGGGATAAGTCGTGTTCTGAGCACCCGAGTCCTTTCCTCCGTGGCCGGGATCGATCACGACCTTCTTTCCGAAGAGGGGACTCGTCGCGGCGTGGGTGTCCTCCTGAGCGACGAGAAACGTTACCGACGCCAACACCAGAGCCGCCGTCAGCGCACAGACCAACAATGCCGTCCTTCTCATACCCATCTACCTTTCTTTGGTGGGAGGAAGAAAGGTATCATCCTCCGCCCCTGCTTGCTATAGCCTCATAAGTGTCGAGGCAGGAGCACGCCATGTCTATAGCCAGGTGGCAATACCTTTGCTATCGCGGGGCGTGGCTTGCTGATAGCGAACTTCCTAGTACTCCGTACATGCGAAGTTCGCAGAATCCCTCTTCCACGCACTTGGGTGAATGAGCTGCTTGCAACGGCAGCGCTACTCACACCCTCGCGTCGGGTTGGTGGCGTTCTTGGTGCCTTACACGCATCATGGGCTCGGAACACATCAGGGAACTTGGGTGCTGGCAAGCGAAAAGGAGGGAAGAGCGTGGGCAGGCGAGGACTTGGTCACCCCCCCAGGGATGTACCGCGATGGCCCGGCGCAGTGGCCCTATTGTCGATCGGAGCCTCCTACATCGCGCTCTCCGATTACGTGACGGTCGTACCGCGTCTGTGGCTGCCGGCGCTCATAACGGTGTTGGTCGTGGCGCTGCTGAGTGCACACGCTGGGGGCCGCTACCACTTGGCGCGCACGATCTCTTTCGTGCTGCTAGGCATCGTAACTGCCTCCCTTGTGCTGCGCGAGTTCTTCCTGGTGAGCACTCTCTCCGAGAGGGGTGCATCCGCCTTCTCGGTATTGGTCGACGCTGTACTGATCTGGGTCGGTACCGTGGTGGCGTTCGCCGTGTGGTACTGGGAGATAGACGGCGGCGGGCCGGACGAGCGCACGAGAGACGCCCACGCCAGCGAGGACTTCTTGTTCCCCCAGATGGACCAGAACGACGGCATGAGGGCCATCGGTTGGACGCCGGGCTTCCTCGACTACCTTTTCGTGTCTTTCACGACCAGCTCCACATTCGGCCCAACCGACACCCCGGTGCTCTCCGGGAGGATCAAGATCCTTACGGTGATCCAGGCCGTGCTCTCGTTGGTGGTCGTCATCGTGCTCGTGGCGTGGGCCGTGGGCACCCTCTAGCTAGTCGCCTTATTCGTTCGCCACAAACGCTAGACGGCCGGGGCCTGGTCTCCCTCTACGCTAGGACGTGGCTCGTCCGGACCGCTTCTCATGAGCCTGCGGTTGAGCCATACGGCCCCGATCACGGCGCCTACGAGGATCAGTACCCCAAAGTCCCCCACCAGGTACTTGTTCACCAGCACCGGGTAGGAGGTTAAGGTGAACGCTGCCAGCGTGTCCCACGCAGCGTTGTGCACCGCATGCGCCAGGGAGGCAGGCCACACGCTGCCCGTGTAGAGCCTGAGGTAGCCATAAACGAAACTGGCAGCCACGACCGTCGCGTAAAATAGTGGCACGGAGAACAACTCGTTACCTATGGGAAAGACGGGGGTGAGGAAGATCAAGGGCATGTGCCAGGTGGCAAAGACGAGGCCACTCAGCGCCAAGGCACGCGTCCTGCCCAAGGACAATAGCTTTGGAAGCAGGTAGCCTCGCATTCCGATCTCTTCGGCAAGGGAGAACGTCAGCATTAGTATGACAACCTGTATGAGGAAGTTTAGGACGGTGTCGATGACGCCGCCCTCTGGCACTACGAAGGAGCCGAGTGGGGTGGCCCAAACGACGGCTGAGGCGGCCACGGTTATGAGCAGGGTCAACCCGAAGGCGATCCACCATATACTCAAGCCCAGACGGTGCAGCCCGAGCACCTTCCAACCTTCCCGGGAGTAGCCCTCGCGTGTGACCACAAGCAGCATAATCAATGCCGCCACGGTAGGGGTGCACGACCACAAGGTCCACATGCCCAGGTTCGGGACGAGCTCCAGGATCCTTATCGACAAGGCTACCGCGGTGGCCATAACAAGCACGAGCACCGAGAAGATAATCGCCTGGCTCGTGTCGCTTAGCTTCGTGAACAAAGCCTATACTCCTTCCCCCGGCAAGCCGGTAGGGCGCTCCTGTCTGGCTGCCGATAGCAGGCTGGGTAGCTGGCCCTGCCGATCTCTACCGTAGGCACGATGATCAGCACGATGCCTGCTACCAGCCTGGACTGCGGACTCATGTCGCTCCTTTCTTTCACCCCCTATTCTTGCGCTGCGATCTCCTGGAGCAAGAAGACGGCGCCCTCGTTGTCCCCTTAGCTGTTTTGGATGTCAGCGCTCGATCTCCAACTTGCCGTCCTCTACCCGAGTCTCGTGGCTCTTGACCGGTACTTGAGCAGGACCCCTCAGGAGTGCCCCGGTGCTCACATCGAACTGAGAACCGTGGCAGCCGCAGGTCAGGATGGTATCTTCCAACTCTCCCTCGGCTAGCGAACATCCTTCATGGGTGCAGGTGTCATCGAAGGCGTAGAACGTACCGCCGACGTTCGCCACGGCGACCTTATTGTCTAACACCTTGAACGCCTGCATCTCGCCTTCTTTTAGGTCATCGGCTCTGGCCACCGTCATGAACCCGGCCCCAGTTTCCCGAGAGGGAGCTTCTGTTGCTCGCTCGCGCATGCGCCGTCTGGTCTCTTGCCAGTCCGGAGGAACAGAGGATCCCTTGACTTCGAAATGGAAGAACTCCGTCTGTTTCATGTGCGGGAGCAGGTTCTGCATTGCCTGGCTGTGAGGCATCTTCTGGACGAACCTCCACAAGGAGTCCCTATCTTCCCACACCGAGAGTGTCCAGAACTCTTTGGCCAACGGGTGCGCGTCCAGGGAGTAGCCGATCAGTCCTTCGGACTCCGCAAGCTGACGGCGGATCCCGAAGACGAACCGGAAGAACTTGGGCATCGCTCGAAACGTAGCGAGCGGCAGGCGCGACAGCAGAGCCGCATACTCCTTGTCAACTTCGGCTTCGGTGAAGGATGTCCACGGTAGTGCAGGCA
>JBKPNW010000260.1:0-3989 GCA_046732815.1 Actinomycetota bacterium
ACGCGAAGTTCTAAAGAATTTCCCTTCTAGAAACTGTCTGGAGACTCCTCGTCCAGGGTGATGGTGGCCTACTCTGCACGCCATGGAGAGCAGATATCCCACGGATTTGTCCGACGAACAATGGCGTTGCTCGACTCTTTCTACCTTGCAGGGGAGGTACCGGATGTGCGCCGCAGAGACATTCTCGTGCTCGCCAGGTAGGATTCCCTTGCCGGCAATCGTGGCAAATCAGTAGACCGGCGATACGGATTGCATAGAGGAAGAACGAAAAAGAGATTGCGCGAACCCGTAAACGGACTCACTCACTTGGCGGGAGTGCTGCTCGCCTGTGTAGGGCTGCTCGTGCTCTTAGCGCGAGCGACGAATGCAGGGAGGACCGACCAGATCGTGGCCTTCGGCATCTTCGGCTTGAGCTTGGTCGCCTTATATTCTGCGAGCACGCTCTACCACCTCCTGCCGCTCTCTCCGGCCGGCATAGCGAGGCTGCGCCGGCTGGATCACATGATGATCTTCGTGCTCATAGCGGGCACCTACACTCCCTTCTGCGTGCTCGCGCTGGAGGGGGCTTGGCGGATGGGTTTGCTTAGCGTGATCTGGAGCCTTGCTGTGTGCGGCATCCTGCTCAAACTCTTCTGGATGGATGCCCCGCGCTGGCTGTCTGTGGCACTCTACCTGAGTATGGGTTGGGTGGCTGTGATCGCAGCTCCCGCCCTTTTCCTGGCGGTGCCGGCCGGCGGGATAGCTTGGGTCTTGGGCGGGGGTCTGCTCTACACAACGGGAGCGCTCATCTACGCTCTGAAACGCCCGAACCTGGTACCCGGAATGTTGGGGTTCCACGAGCTGTGGCACCTCTTCGTGGTGGCAGGAAGCGCCTGCCATTTCTGGGCAGTGCTGCACTACGTTGCGCCGCTTGCCTAACGGCTGGTCATGTTCACGAGAGGGGACCAGTCGGCTCAGCACGATTCTTCAGAAGGCTGAGGTAGGTGGCCACAATGCTCGTGGGCACGGTGCTCAAGCCAACCCTACCTCCAGCTCCTGGCCCACCGCAGCGGAGAGGCGCACCTCGCAGCTGCTCTCCCAAATCCGTTGCATTCGGATATTACGTGACGGTGTGCAGGGGACCGGGTTTGATACCCCTGTCACGCTGCACGTGAGGATGATGTTCTCTGCGGGGTGTGCATGCCGTGAAGTCTCTCGAAGTTCGCAAGAGCGGTTAGGGATCAGCCGCTTGCCTCTTCCTCCCCTGCTAGGGCGTAGGATACGGCCTCCTCAAGAGTCATCGCTCGGCCCTCGCGCCACGCCTCCTCCCACGCCTCTTCTCCCACGCCCGAGTGCACGACGGAGATGCGGGCGTCGGCCTCGGCGAGGAAGTCGGGGTCCCTTGGGATGACCTTATCCTCGTGCAGGGCTTGGGCCGCCACCCACAGCCGCGCCACCCGCTTGGCTTCTCCGTGCGCCCCGGCCAGGCACGCCAGCCCCTCCAGGGCGGTCTGAACCAGTGGGTTCAGTCCGAGGTCCCACGCGGAAGCCAGGCTTTCTCTCAAGATTGCCCCGGCCTTGTCGAGATCGTTTCGGAGCAGGGCCATCCACCCCAGGTTGCAAAGGCCGGTTGCCGCGATTCCGGCTCCGAGCTCCTTAACCAGCGCGACGGCTTCTTCGATTAGCTTCTCGGCACGCACAAGGTCGCCCTGGGAGTACACCATCATACCCAAGTTGTTCAGGCACGGGCCGAGGCCCCGCTTGTCTCCGCACTCCCTGTAGAGGCTCATGCTCTCTTCAAAGAGCCCGGTAGCCCTCGCGAGGTCGCCCCGGGGGTAATAGGCGGTAGCCAGGCCCGACAGAGTGCGCGCGAGCCCCCAGGCATCCCTCCTTCGGCGGCATAGGGCCATGCTTTCTTCGTAGAACTGCACCGCCAGCTCGGGGTCTTCCCTGTTCAGTGCCACCCACCCCAATTCCGTGAGCAAGTACGGTCTGGCTTCGTTCCTGTCCCTCGCCTCGCCCGCGAGCAGATCGAGGCCCTCCTCGGAAGCCTCCTGGGCCCGATCGAGGTCGCCCTGTTCTAGCGCCAGCACTCCCGCCCCCGCCATCGCCCTTGCCTCGGGTGATCCCCGCCCTTCGTTTTCCAGCGCCGCTTCGAGCCATCTCCTGCCCTCACTGAGATACCCCCTCATCCACCAGAACCACCACAGGGCGCCTCCGAGCCCGAGGGCCAACGCTGCCTCTTCGCGTTCCAATGCCCAAGAGAGGGCGCCCCTCATGTTGTCGTGTTCGGCCTCCAGCCTCTCCAGCCACTCGAGCTGGTTTGCGCCTTTGAGCCCCGGGTTGCCCTCCTCCGCCAACGTCAGGAAGTAGAGGGCGTGCGCACGCTTGATCTCCTCGGCCTCGCCGCTCTGTTGGAGCTTGTCGCGGGCGAACTCGTGGATGGTCTCCAGCATCACGAAGCGCGGCTCTCCTCCTACTCCCTCCTCCTGCCTAAGGAGGCTCTTGTCCAAAAGGGAGGAGACGCCATCGAAGGCCCTAACCGGCAGATCGCCCTCCACGTCGCAGATGGCCTCTATGGCCTCGAGCGTACGCCCCCCGGAGAAGACCGCGAGCCTCCCGAAGAGCATTCGCTCGCCTTCGTCGAGGAGTGCGTGGCTCCACTCGATCGCGCCTCTCAGAGTCCGCTGCCGCTCGGGGAGGTCGCGTGCTCCTCCTGTGAGGAGCTTCAGGCGGCTGCCGAGCCTGTGCAGGATAGCCTGGGGCGGGAGCATCTTGATCCTGGCGGCGGCGAGCTCTATGGCTAAGGGAAGCCCGTCGAGCCTCACGCAGATCTCGGCAACTGCTGGGGCATTCTCGTCAGTGACCTCGAACTCCGCCTTCGCCGACTTGGCCCGCTCTATGAAGAGCCTCACCGCCTCGTACTGAGTGAGGGTCTTGAGGTCGGGTAGATGCCTTACGTCCGGGACCGAAAGCGGCTCTACGGCGTACTCCTTCTCGCCCTAAAGCCCCAGTGGGGCGCGGCTGGTCGCCAGAACATTCAGTCCTGGAGCCGCCAGCAGCCCCGTCACTGCGGGTGCCGCCCCAAGGACCTGTTCGAAGTTGTCCAGCACCAGCAGCACCCGCCTCTCGCGGAGGTAGTCCTTGAGGGTCTCCTTAGGCGGCTGATCTCCCGACTCCTTCACCCCGAGCGTCTCCGCGACGGCCGTGAAGAACAGTTCGGCGTCGGTGAGGGTGAGCAGGCGCGTCTCCTCGCCGCGCAGTAGGTCGCGCACCGCGGCCACCTCCTTCTCACGGCCTATTAGGGGGGTGGGCTGTAGGGGAAGGTTGTTGCGGTATGCCTCCAGGGTCCTCAAGGGCGGGAACTCGGAAGGCAAATCGGGGGACACGAACTGGAAGACCCTCTCCGGCCTGAATAGGTCCTTGAGGCGCCGCTCCCCAAGATCCATCAAGGTGGCACCAGCAGGAAGTCGGTCGCGTACAAGCTCCTGAGCAGGGAGCGAGAGCAGCACCTGCCCGCCATGGGCCGCCGAGAGCATCCTCGCCACCCGGTTTAGGGGAGGGCCGAAGTAGTCCCCCTCTCTCTCCTCTGCTGCACCCGTGTGCAAAGCCATCCTCACCCTAATGAGCCCACTCTCCTTCCATGCTTCGGAAAGGAGCCTACGCTGGGTTTCTATGGCCGCATCCAGAGCTTCAGGGGCAGTCGGGAAGGCACAACAGAAGGCGTCACCGACCGTCTTGAAGACGTAACCATCACGCTCCTCTATGGCGCCCCTCAGGATCTCATCGTGGCGGGCCAACGCCGCTTGCATGGCCGGGGAATCGTCCTCCCAGAGCTTGGTGGAGCCTTCTATGTCAGTAAACAGAAAAGTAACTGTACCGGTTGGCGGGCTAGCCACTACCCTATCGTCCTCCTTGCTTCCCTAGTGAGAGGACACTATAGCAGCGGAGTGTTTCCTGAACTCTCTGTTCGCCTGAGTGTCTGCAGACGTTTCGCAGCCTTCGCAGTG
>JBKPNW010000261.1:0-14446 GCA_046732815.1 Actinomycetota bacterium
CGGCGATCCCAAAGATCCACTCCGTCGCGCGCCTAAGCGTTTGCCCGGCCACCGCGCCTATCGAGATCACCGCCGCTATCGCGGCAACGAACGGACGATCATGCCCCAATACGAACGCAGCCACCGACCAGGCCAAAGTTGCTGCGACAGCCGTCTGCACCACCGGCCAGAAGGCGACCCGCAACCGCGCGAATGCCCGCTCAGTAGCCCGCTGGAACGCAGAAAATCCTTCCTGTTTGGCCTCGGCCATTGCACCAGATATAGTCATCACACCTCCCCTCGAACCTCGCTCGTCTCGGCTATGTGCCGACGGCATATAACAAGATCAATCTAGCACCTCTCGTGCGGCATACAAGGGATTTCACGCTGCCTTTTGGGCGCGTTATCAAACTGTTGCGAAGTTGTCACCGAACGCCCCTAAATCGGCGTGGAGCACACGGATTACAGCTGCGAGCCGGCGACGGAGTCTCGACGAATAGCTCCTCTTCACTCCAACGGTTCGTGACAGGCCGACGAGTGGACTCGAACCACTTACCCCTGCTCATCACGAGTGATAAATCAGGCGTTGCAGAGGCTTGCCGAGGGTTGCAAACCCCCATTTCGAGGGAGGATTTTTTGCTCTGCTTTGCCCAGCGTTGCCCCGTGTTGCGCTCCCGGTGATGTCAGAGTGGTGTCAGCAGCCGTTGCCGCCTGCTCACCTTCAGGCCACCCAATCATCCTTTTTTCTACTCGATCAGATCGTGCATCTACTCGTAGGTGGAGGTTCGGGTGCACCGCAATGCAGGGGCTCGCGGCGCATAGTACCTCGGACGCTCTGCTATATTTGTCCTCCCGGCAAGACGAGCGCGGCAAGGAGCTTCTTACATGCACACCAACCCTTTTGCCACCGAGGCTGCCCAGTATGCTCACCTGCGCCCTACCTATCCTGAAAGCTTGTTCGCTTTCTTGTCAAAGACCGTGGCATCACGCGACGTGGCGTGGGATTGCGCAACAGGCAACGGCCAGGCGGCGACGCACCTGGCGAGGTACTTCGGTAGGGTCCTAGCCACCGACGAGAGCGCGGAGATGATCGCCCAAGCCCCCCGCGATCCTAAAATCGAATATCGGGTCGCCGAGGCGGAGGATTCGGAAATCGATGCCCACTCTGTCGAGTTGGTAACGGTGGCTTCCGCTATCCACTGGTTCGACCTGGGCAGGTTCTACGCTGAGGTCAGCCGTGTCGTGAGGTCAGGAGGCGTTATAGCCGTCTGGACCTACTACACTCCCGTGTTCGGTAACGATGTCGACGCCATCATCAAGCGCTTGGCACATGATATTCTTGCCGACTATTGGGATCAGCGCCTGCATTACGTTGTTGACGAGTTCAACGACTTGCCCTTCCCCTTTGAGCCTATCGACGCACCGCCCTTTCGAACGGATATGAGGTGGAACATGGAGGACCTCCTCGGTTACTTTGAGACGTGGTCTTCTTCAGTGAAGTACCGTCAGGATAAGGGGGCTCATCCGACAGATCTTATAAGAGACGACCTAGCGCAGGTGTGGGGAGTCCCCGGACAGAAGCAAGATTTGCACTTCCCACTTTACATGCGCCTCGGGCGAGTGTAAGCGGTAGGCAGCAGAGTACGCAAATTGGGTCCATGCTCCCTCAAAGCGTCCTAAAGGTGCACCTCTCCCCAATGACGTCCACGAAGTCAGCATAGCGCTCGGCTGGCTAGGAGATTGCTGTGGGTAGGAAGGAAGTCACACCGGTTTTAGGCACCTCGCGCCCCAAACCCTCCAACGCCCTCGCGTCCGTCCCCATGTCTATCCCAAAAGTTCCGTTTATCTGTAGGCCGATGAAGCCGGGACAGATAAAACCCCGCACCTCGCGACGCTCTGCCGGCAGCTCGGCAAAACACGGCGAGCGCACGACGTCGAGGATCTTGCTACCCTCGATCACCACCGCGGCCTGACCCAGGGATTCGGGCGCGAGAACATTACCGACAATGGCATGAGGTGCAGTCAGGGGGAATCACCCCTCGCGGGCATCTTTGCTCCCTTCGCCTGCGTCGGCTCCTCTAACCCGGGCTCTACGGGCGCCCCGGCCCGGCGACCCCCACGGTAGCCTCCTCTTGACCCTCCTCCGGCCAGCGACCGCCGTTGTACCAGTAGGTGCGGATGTCCTCGAGCTGGCGTCCTTTGACCTCGGGGGCCAGCGCGTACACGAAGAAGAACGCGATGATGGACAGCACCAGGAAGATCCCGAAGGTTAACGACCCGCCCAGGGCACCTAGTGCGCTTAGGAACACGACACCGACTATGATGTTCGCAAACAGGTCGGAGCCCAGCATGGCCGAGCCGCCCTGCGTGCGTAGTCGTGCCGGGAAGCTCTCCGATGCGTACGCCCACACGAGGGAGCCGTACCCGAAGTTGAAGGCGACGATGAAGAGCAGCATTCCGGCGAGCGCCAGCGGCACCGAAGGACCGAGCAGATAAGCGACCACGAGTATGGCGTTGGCGATCCCCATGCAGGTGATCCCGGTCAGCAATACGGGCCTGCGCCCCCATCTGTCCACCAGGAAGAAGGACACAACCTCGGCGATTACGCCGGCCACCTGGATCAGGCCCGTCGCGAGGAACGTCTCACGGTTACTCTGGAGACCGACCTGCTGGATGATCGTCGGGCTGAAATAGACGAAGGCGTTTATGCCGGTTATCTGTACCAGGAAACCCAGGCCCACGACGAAGATCCCGGCCTTCCGAAAACGCCCCCGGAAGAGTTCCGAGAAGCTGCCCTCCTCCTCGTAGCTCAGGTCCCTCTGGATTATGTCTGCCTCCTCCTCGGCGTCCATGTCCGGGTCGACCCGCCTAAGGACCTCTATCGCCTCCTCGCGCCGACCAAGCATCATGAGCCCGCGGGCCGTCTCGGGCAGACGGATAACCAGGATCAGCACGATAATCGCGGGGATCGCAGCGAGGGACAGGATCAGCCGCCAGCTCTCGGTGCCTGCCAACGCGAGGCCGACGAAATAGGCGATGGCGATGCCGGAGGTGGTGGCTATCTGGAACGTGACCAGCATCGAGCCCCTTATGCTCTTAGGCGCCGACTCCGCTATGTAGGCCGGTGCCGTTACGATGGAGACGCCGATCATGAACCCGAGGAGGAACCTGACACCAGTGAGGAACCACTCGTTGGGCGCGATCCCCTGCAGCCCCGTGAAGGCCAAGTAGCCTAGCGCCACGACGATCATGGTGTTCTTGCGCCCGATCCTGTTGGAGATGCGGCCGGCTGAAAGGGCGCCGAAGAGTTGCCCTACCACCACCGCGGTGGTTACCACGGAAACCATAAAACTGGAGAGACCGAAGTCCGGCTGCAAGAAGATGATCGCGGTGGCGATAGCGCCCAGGTCGTATCCGTAGATCAGCCCTATCGTCGCGGCGGCGATTACGATGAGCAGGTTTTCTCTCGTAAGGTGCCCATGTCCACCTGTGCCAGAGCGACGCGACGCTGCCTCATCCATTCTTTTCCTCCTTTAACCCCAGGATATGGAGCCTTCCCAGTGTTTCGAATCTTACTCTCATTAGCTCTTGGAAGGCAAGCAGAAAACTAGAGCGGTATGCAAAAGGGTCAACCCTTTTGCATACCGCGCAGGTCAGCATTTCAGCAAGTCAGCCACCAGTTTTTGCTGAAATGCTGAAGTGCTCAAATGCTGAGAGCTTGCAAAGAGGCTCAACCTCTTTGCAAGCTGCTG
The DNA here is from genome assembly GCA_046732815.1 of Actinomycetota bacterium. Taxonomy (GTDB): domain Bacteria; phylum Actinomycetota; class Rubrobacteria; order Rubrobacterales; family Rubrobacteraceae; genus Rubrobacter_D. The sequence goes on from JBKPNW010000261.1 coordinate 3,732, forward strand.
TAGGTAGCGACGCAGTGGGTGTTAAGTGGCTGGTGGACCGGTGCTACCGGATAAACTGCGGACCGGGAGCTTCACCAGTCCCCTCTCCCGCAGCTTCCGCGCGGTGGCACCTAGCGGGTCGCGGGTGCCCCCAACACGTATACCTCCAGAAGTCTCGCTCGCTCCGCCACCTCAGCCACTGGACCAGGACGGCAAGCGTCAAGACTTCGCTCTCCGAAAGAAGCACGGTGCGCCCGGGCCCGAGGAGGACCGCCGGGCGCTTCACCTCCCACCAGTCGTCGATCGTCACGTAAAGCGAGACGACCAGAAGCCCGAGATCCATCTCGGAGCCTGACCGGGCGCCCTGACCGGCGGCTACCCGGCTCCCGTCAGCCTAGCCAACAGCCGCGCCAGCGTCTCGACGTCGCCGTTCAAGGGGGCGAAGAACTCTTGGTCGGTCTGCTCCACCAGCTTGACCGCGCGCCTCACGACCTCGGTTCCCTTCGGCGTTGGCTTCAAGCTCTTCGCGCGCGTGTCCTCGGGGTGCGGGCGGCGCTCCACGAGCCCCTTGCGTTGGAGTGTGCGCAGCACCTCGGAGGTCATCACGGCGTCAGTCTTGGCGTGTTCGGCTACTCGTGCCTGAGTGACGGGTTCAGCGTTCTGTGAGAGCCACGCCAGGGACGCGAGCAGCACGAACTGCACGTGCGTCAGGTCCATCTCCTTTAACGCGGCCCTCTGGCGCCGCTGCCAGAGATTGGTCACCTGCCACAACAACAATCCGGGGCTATCCGTCGCTTCGGCGTAGCGCGAACCGAAGTCCTCTGCCACCTCTTCAGTCCTCCGGGCGGTCTTCGGACTCCATGCCCAGACTCAGTCCCATCGCCGAGGCGATCAGCTCGAAATCTGCACGGTGGATCTCGAAGTGCCCGCTCCTGAACGCCTGTCCCCAACGCTGCTTATTCCGGATGAAGCAGAGCCGGTCGATCAAGGGCCGGATCGGTGCCTCCTCCTTCGTTAGCAGGTAGGCAACATCACGCCTGAAAGGCACGAAGCCTCCTCCCATGTCGAACTGGTAGACCTCCTCTCCGACAACGCGCCCGAGTGCGGTGAACGCCTGCAGCAGCTCGCCGCCGTTCCTGCTCTCCCTGGGCGAGTAGTAGGCAAGCCAGTCGCCCGTCCGCATCCGTTGCAGCGGCGCCCGCTTGCCGTGGGAGAGCTGCGCGAAGCCTCCCTGTACCCCGCGCAGCAGGTGGTCCCGAGAAGCCACCCCGACCCAGTAGCGCTCGCCGCCCTTCATGACCGATCACCTTCCCTCTCCTCGGCCAGTCTTGCCAAGTTCCTCACCGTCTCGGGCAGCCCCCTCTCCATGCCCCGGCCCATCAGCCTCGCGAACACGAACGCGAGCGGTCCCGAGATCTCGACCCGATGCATGACGCGCGTCTCCTCGCCAACCCGCTCTACCTCGTGGGAGAAGTCGAGGTTTGCCAGCGGCAGGCGGGTGTGGTCGGAGAACTCCTCGCCGGGGCGCACTTCCGTCAGTACGGAGGTCACCTTAGGCCCCCTCTTCGGCTTCAGCTCGTAGCGCGTGCCCTCGGTGAAGGGGCCGCCGATCGAGCTGTCCTCCACCCCAGGGTCCCACCCTTCCAGTTTCCTACGTCCGTCCACAGCGTCCAGATCGCCTCCAGCGATGCCTGGGTCGTCGCCCACGCCACCGTGCTCCACATGCTGCTTACCTCCCTAGCAAGATTTACTACGTGGACTAATTATACGTACACGTAGTAAATTTGCAAGGCGTATATTCAACAATGCGGAAAATTGTTAGTTGTAGGGGGCCACCGCTGAAGGTTACATCCGTCGGGAATTGCACATCAACGGTCTTGGGCTGCCCTCGTGGAAACTCTTTCGCAAGCGGATCGACCTCCCTGGCGTTCCTCCCCGAGGACGGCCCTCGGGAAGAAAACGAGTGCCGACGGGTAACCTATCGGGGCGGGATCGCAGGAACAAGAACTGGGGCGCACTAATCGTGTGCATCCCTCGTTTCTCCCACCCTCTCCCTTGCTTTGCAGTCTCATTACCCTAGAATTCTCGCCGTGCTACCGCCGCATCTGCACCATAGAAGGGAGTGATCGCACTTGATGGACCACGAGAGAACCGAGAAGGAACTCGAGGCGATCTTCCAGGAGATTCAACACTCCTATAAGACCTTCGCGGGCGAAGCCTTCGCCCTCCAGGGGCGTACCCTTGAATTCGCCCGGCAGTTGCTCGAGAGCCCGGCGGGCCGGGAAGCCTCAGACAGACAGGCTGCCCTCGAAGAGTTGGCCGATAAGAGCAAGCGTGAGCGTGAGCGGTTCGAAACCCTCGCGAGGAAGGTCGACGAAGCCTACCTGAAGGTGCTCAAGGGTCCTGTCGATGAGCACCATCACAAGACCGAGCAGGCCGAGGCTGATCTGAAGGACGCGAACTCCTCCTAACCATCTCTGGCAAGGAACGTTGTAGCGTGCCGCCTCAGTCCTTCGCTTCGACCCCAAGCCGACCCGAAACCAGTGCATGCTGCGCGAAAAGCACCCCGAGGAGAAACGTCAGGCTCAAAGCTACGATCTCAGCGCCGTCGCGGGCTGGTGCGCCCGAAGCACCAGGAGCTGCAGTATCCTTGTCCACTACAATGCGACAAGCGGGCTAGCATGGCATGAGAAAGTTACTCCATTTTGCATTGATAGGGGTTGCCGTCCTGGCCATCGCGGGGCTTCTGCGGCAGCGTCAGCGACCCATACCGATCCCACCCCCGCTCACCTTTCTCTTTGAGAACCCGCTCGTGGAGGCTTTCGCGGGTTCCGAGCTTCTAGCCAGGCGTCTCGACCTCGCTCCGGGGATGCGGGTACTGGATGCAGGCTGTGGTCCCGGGCGGCTGACCATCCCCGTCGCGAGAGCGGTAGAACCCACTGGGGAGGTCCTCGCCCTCGACAGTCAACGCGCGATGCTCGAGAAGCTTGAGCATAGGCTGGAGGCACAAAGCATAACCAACGTCCTCATCCTGGAAGCTGGCCTCGGCGAGGGGGCATTGGAGAGCGAAGCTTTCGACCGGATTCTCCTCGCCTTCGTCCTCGGCGAGGTGCGTGACCGGGAGGCGGCAAGCCGCGAGCTCTACGCGGCACTCAAGCCGGGAGGGATCCTCTCTGTGACGGAGGGCTTTGGCGACCCTGACTACCGTCGGCCCGTCTCTGTGCGGCGTGAAGTCGAGCCCGCTGGTTTCGAGCTGGTGCAACGCTTCGGCAGCTTCCCGGTCTACACGTTGAACTTCCGGAGACCGGAGTACTTGTCGACGTAACAGCTGTCTCCAAGAGCTAGGTGAGAATACTTAGTGCCCGGAGATTCGGAACAACGTGATGGAGATAGAAGAGCCGACGAGCGGACTCGAACCACTTACCCCTGCTCATCACGAGTGATAAATCAGGCGTTGCAGAGGCTTGCATGAAGTTGCAATTCCCCCATATCTAAGCCGGTTTCTCTGCTCTGCCTTGCCTTGTGTTGAATCGTATTGCGGTCCCGTTGTGTCAGAGTGGTTTCATCAGTCCCCTCCTATTACCGTCGAATTATCGACATCGTGATACTGTTTACCCGTCCAATAATTATGAACCGGTAGCAACCGAGGGTGAAAGGAGTTCCATGGCCGGAACTGTGAACCTAGGACGGCAGCACGAGTCTTCCGGCGAGCGTCAGACGAAGATCGTCGACGTGCTGGTTGACGCTTTCTCCGAGCTCATGGCCGCTGACCCCGATGCGTTTCGTCAGAAGTTCCGCAAGATGGCCGCCGGTCCGTTCGCCTTCTATCGTGGCAGCGCGCCCCTTTTCTACGCAGACATGGAACGAGGGGAGGACCGTTGGGCGGATGAACGCACCAGCCGCGTCTGGATCCAAGGAGATCTGCATGCTGAGAACTTCGGCACCTACATGGCCGGCGACGGGGTGTTCGTCTTCGACGTCAACGACTTTGACGAAGCCTACCTGGGGCACTTCACCTGGGACATCAAGCGGATGGTTGCCAGCGTGGCCCTGCTAGCCTGGATGAAAGCTATCTCGGATGCCGACATAGCGTCCCTGATCGAGACGTACGTCCAGGCCTACATAGATCAGGTTCGCTACTTTGTCGAGAGCGACCGCGACCATGAGTACGCCCTGAGGCTGGAGACTACAGACGGTGAGATCCGGCAGATACTGCTCGAGACCCGGCTGAACACCCGCGTCGATCTGCTCGACAAGATGACCCTGATCAACGAGAACTTCCAGCGGCGGTTCCGTCGCAGCCCCGGGGTCCGCGAGCTCGACGACGCCGAACGGGCCAGGGTGCACGCCGCCTTCAAGGCGTACCTGGAGACGATCCCGGAGGCGAAGCGCTTCCGGAGCCTGACTTACGAGGTAAAGGACATCGTCGGTCGCCAGGGTTTTGGCATCGGCTCGGCCGGGCTCCCCGCTTACAACATTCTGGTAGAGGGCCCAACCCAGGCCCTGGAGAACGACGTGGTGCTCTCGATGAAGCAGGGCAACGTCGCGGCGCCGAGCCGGATCGTCCGCGATGAGGGCATCGAGCGCTACTTCAAGCACCATGGGCACCGCACGGCAATCTCGCAGCGAGCGCTGCAGGCCAACGCCGACCCTTGGCTCGGCTACACCGAGATTGAAGGGGTAGGCTTCGTAGTCTCCGAGCTCTCACCATATGTAGAGGACCTCGACTGGTCGGATCTCACCGAGCCCGAGCAGATATCGCCGGTGCTCAAGTACCTCGGTCGGGCAACAGCCAAGGTGCACTGTGTTGCGGACAAGGACTCCGATCCGACACTCGTAAGCTTCCAGACAGAGGATGAGATCATCGAGGCGCTCAGTGACAACGAAGAGGGGTTCGTCGAGGAGATGGTGGAGTTCGGCACCTGGTACTCCGAGCTCGCCCGCGATGACCACAGGCTGTTCGTGGATGCCTTCCGCAATGGCCAGATCCCTGGATTATCGGGCTGAAGAGACGTCGCCACCGTCCCGAGATGTGGACCAAATCGTAAAAGCCGACGAGCTCACCTCGATAAACCTTCTCCTTTGGACATAACGGATCGGCCTGAGCTTTGGGATGTCGGTGCATAGCCGCTCGCGCAATGGAGACGGACCCGGGCACGACCACCGTGAGCCGCGGTTTGATCGGGATGATTTCGGGGGATGAGACACATCGTCGAACGAATGAGAAGCCTACACGGCCTACTCTCACGGCTTGTGGACTAACGACGACGTCAGGAACCAAGGATGGCACGAACGGCTCGGAAACGCATGAGTAGCGAAGGACGGTCTTGGTTGTCGAGGCAGCGCCAATGGTCTCGGGACTCCGGAGACATCGACGTTGCCGACGAAGGCTTCGCCCCACTACGCGTCGTGTGGATATGCGCGCTGTGGGCGCTCGTGCACAGCTTACTGGCCTCCAAGCAGGCCAAAGACTTGGCTCGTCGAATCTCCGGGTCACGCTACCGAGACGGCCTGTACCGCTTCGCCTTCAACGCCCAGTCGCTCGTGTCGCTTGTGTGGGCGGCGCTGCGGTTCTCGCGGGTGCCCGACCGGGAGCTCTACCACGTTAGGCCTCCTTGCTCTTGGCTCTTCAGGGCTAGCCAGGCTGCCTCTTTGGGCGTGTTGCTCTCGGGTGTGCGAGTCATGGGTATTCTGCGTTTCGCCGGTCTAACTCCGCTGATAGACCTGCTTGCGGGAAGGGATGTTCGTCCCGCTCCTGAGGCGCAAGGACCTCCGATCGGCTCCGACGACGAGGTGGTGAAGGCGGGCACATTCCGCTTCGTCCGCCACCCGGGGAACCTTGGTGCCCTGGGGTTCTTCCTGTTCCTGCCCCGCATGACGGCGAACCGCGCCGTCTTGTTGGTGCTCGTGGGCCTCTACGTCGTGTTGGGCTCTTTGCACGAGGAGTACAGGCTGCGGGCAGCCTATGGCGCCGCCTACGAGCGCTACCGGAGGGCCGTGCCGTTTCTGGTCCCCGGGCGCCCAAGAGGCTAGGCACATACAATGTGCTCCTCCGGTCTCCCGCATCTTTCCAAAGGCACCAGACGTTGGAGTTGCCCTATCGCCCAGGTCAAGGCAACCGCGTTCTGCCCCGACCTGGAGGAGCACATTGGTAAGCGTCCTGCCTATGAACGTCGACATCGCGGGCACAGGCCGCCTACTGAGTGGTGATCATGACATCCAGCGGTGGAGGAACGTGTGAGTTTACGCAGTCAACGCGAGAGGGTGATAAACGGGGAGCGCAGGAAGTCGAGGATGAGAGTATTCACCTCCAAGGGGCAGTCTTCCGCAACCCAGTGGCTCGCATCAGGCAGGCGCATCACGCTCACGAGGTTCGGCACCCAGAGGTGGGGCGGCTCGGCGAGCCTCCGGCTCAAGAACCGGTCCCTCTCGCCCCAGATTACGAGCACCGGAGCTTCTACCCTTCGCAGCAGTGCCCGCGTCCCCGCGGGGTACCTGAGGAGAGCGCGATAGTAATTGATGGTCGCAGTGAGCGCCCCCAGCCGCGCAATCGCCTCTATGTACCGCTCGATGTCCTCGGCAGTTAACGCCCCCGGCCGTACCGGGTCTCTACCCAGAACAGAACGCAGGAGGGCAAAGTCACCTGCTCGAATAATTTCCTCCGGCAACCGCGGGATCTGGAAAAAGAACACGTAAGAGCTCCTCAGCAGCTGCATCGGGCTCAGAAGCCCATCCAGGAGGCGAGCCGGGTGAGGGACGTTGAGGATCGCGAGCCTTCCGACGCGATCGGGGTGGCGCATCGCCGCGATCCAGGCGGCTAAAGCGCCCCAATCGTGTCCGACGACGTCGGCCGTCCGTTCCCCGCAGGCCAGGATCAGGCGCTCCACGTCGCGCGCCAGCAGCTCAACGCGGTATGCCCGCAATCCGGGCGGTTTGTCCGAGAGGTTGTAGCCGCGCATGTCCGGGGCCACCACCCGGAAACCGGCCTCGACTAGTGCCGGTATCTGGTGCCTCCACTGGTACCAGAACTGCGGGAAGCCGTGCAGCAGCAATACGAGCGGTCCCTCTCCCGCCTCGACGTAGTGCAGCCGCACGTCTCCGAGGTCGGCATAGCGGTGAGCTAACTCTACCCCGCGGAGCGTCTCGTCGGCCACGCTTCTCCCCTACCCCCCGGCGCGACCTTACAAACGGCGGCCGCACACCGGGCGACACCAGCTGCACCTCCGCAGGGTAAGCCAGCGGCCTCAAGTCGCCCATTGGGTGCAAGATGAAGCGTAGACTTCTCCTGTTTCGACCATGCGGCTTATCCAAGCTGGTTGTGAAGGGCCGACGAGCGGACTCGAACCGCTGACCTAATCTCTTTACGAGTGTGCTTGCGTACGCAAGCTATAGCGTTCTACCACGTCCGGTGAATCGGCCTATCTATGGACTTTTCGGTGTATCGGAGACAATCATGCGTCCGTTGCGTACTAGCTTGTACTAGCCCAGTCGCAGTACGGGTTGAAGTAAGTCCTGCGCGGTTGCACACGAGCAGCGAGAAGGATCCGATAAGGTTGCCGTGCTCGGCTAGCTCTGCGCCTTCTGGCTGACGATCGGATCGAGGACTCGCGGAGCGCAAACCCTGGACCATGGTAGCGTTCGTTACACTGGTAGGCACGTACACTCCCTGTTGCTACCTGCACTGCTACGGACCACAATGGAGCATGTGCCTCTATGGGTCTGAACGCAGGAAGGCTAAGAGCAGGCGGAAGGAGGCCTCATCTTATGACCTCAGAAGAAAACAAGCAGATCGCGCTGAGCTTGCTCGAAGCACTTAACGCCCGCGACCTGAGTGTGTGGTCGCGGCATCTAGCAGAGGACTACATAGCAGAACATCCCGGTGTGTCAGCCCCCCTGAACAAGACCAGGAGTATGGGGTACCAGCAGCGCTTCGTAACGGCCCTTCCTGACATCCACTTAGAGGTGCTGCACATTCTCGCCGAGGGAGATCACGTCCTCATCCACTGGATGGCGAGTGGTACCCACGCCGAACGTCTTGCTACCGTCACGGGAGAGACCATCCCCCCGACCCGGCGAAGAGTGAGGGTGTCTGGCGCGTTGCTCACCGAGGTGAGGGATGGCAAGATCGTACGTGAGTGGACCTACTGGGATCAGCTATCGCTTTTGGCCCAGTTGGGCATCACCGACCAACCCGGACTCTTCTTGTCTCCTGAGGGCTTCTAAGATGGAAGGAAGAGCAGATGCCGAGGGCGACGAGAGCGGTAAGCCGCAAAGATTTCCTTAGGCTCAGTGGCGCTGGGCTCGCGGGTGCAGTGCTTCTAGGCACCACGGGTTGCGGCGGGGACCAGGGAGACGGTGAGGTCATCAAGTACCTGACCGAGACCCCCGAGACGACCAACCTGGAGAGAATGGCAATAGAAATACAAGTCAACAGGTTCGAAGAACAGAACCCGAAATATAGCCTTGAGCGCGAGACGGTTACTCCGGATGATCTGCTCACGGTCCTAAAGACCAGGTTGCAATCCGGGCAGCCGCCCGACGTTTTCAACTACGGTACAGGACCGGGATTCGCTGGCGTACTGCAAGACGCGGGACTCCTGAGTTCGCTGGAGGAAGCCTACAAGGAAAACGGCTGGGATATCTATGGCTGGGCCAAACAGCAGGTCACCTACGACGGCACCGTCTACGGCGTCCCCGATCTGCTTCAGGAGATAGTCGTCTACTGCAACAAGGATCTCGTGCCCGAGACACCGAAGACCGTGGATGAGCTCCGGGAGATCTCCGACAACCTCAAAGGCCAGGAGACGATCCCATTCGCCTTCGGCGATTCGGAGCGGTGGCCTGCCGGCCATCTGTTCAGCATGGGGGTCAGCAATTTGCTGGGCAAGGAGAGCTTGGACGAGATCCTCTACGGGGACGGCCGGTGGGACGTCCCCGAGGTGGAGAAAGCCATAGATCTCATGTTCAGGGACTTTGTGGAGAGCGGCTACTATCCGGAGGGCGTAAACGCCATCACCTACGATGACGCCAACTCGCTCTTTTACGAAGGCAAGGCAGCTATGCTGCCAACCGGCACCTGGCTCATTTCGGCGATCGTCGAGACGGTCCAGAACTTCGAGGTCGATTTCTTCCCGTTCCCTTCCATAGACGGCTCTGATATTACGCCTCCGGCTGGGACAGGGACAGGCCTGTTCGTGGCTAAGAACGCGGCGAATCCCGAAGGGGCGATCACGTTTATCGACTACCTGTTGCAGGACGACACCGCTCGGCAGCTGACCGAAAAGTTGCTAACGATTCCGGCACACCCGTTCAATCAGGCGGGACTCGACGTCCCCGAGCTGTTCAGAGCGGTTCTCGAGGACGTGTCGAAATCGACGGAGGTCGGAGCCCTCGGTTACAACATTGACGTGCTGACCCCGCAGAACTTTAACGAAGTGATGTGGTCCGGTTTCCAGGAGGTCCTAAACGGTAGTAAGTCACCCGCAGAGCAGGCCCGGGCACTACAAGAGGCTTGGGCGGCGGCGAAGAAGCAGGGGAAGCCGGCGGCGCAAGGGTAGGCCGAGAGATCCTTGGCCCTTATGCTGGGGATGAACTACAAGCTACCCTACGACGTTAGATAGCCCGAAGCCGACATTCGGAGAATCCCGACCATAGGCGAAGTCGTGGAATTCCCTACCTTCCCGCCGTTGTGCAACCAAGGGTTGCTAGCCTGCCTGCTTGCCCTTTGAGGCCGTGTCGGGACGCAGCCACAGAGAAACGTGGGCGGGTTCCATCGTCTCCCTCACCACTCCCACGAGATCGTTACGCAAGGCATCCAGGTTCGTCTCGTCCCTGAGCTTAGCTGAGAAGGCATCAAGGGTCTTCGCGGCATCATACTTCCTGCGATAGAAGCGCCTGTCTATGAAGCTCTGTATACGCCTTCTTAGGGGGATGAAAAGGGCCGCGATGATCAGCGTGGATGCCACTACCGCAAACTGTGACTCTTCCCCAGTTAGCGCCCGGAATGCGTACTGCAGGACCAGTACTCCGCCTAGATACACGGCAACCAGCACCGCCGTGAGGGAACCGTAGACGAGAGTGCGGTTTATGACGACGTCTATGGCGTAGAGGTGGTGCCTGAGGATGGCCACTCCCACGGCACTATAAAGACCGGCGAAGCCCACGGCGACGAGTAAGGTCGAGAGCGTCCTGCTGAAGCCCACGGCCACGTGTAAGGTCGAGAGCGTCCTGCTGAATAGGTCCTCGTATCCGAACACACCTATCGAGATGATGGTCCCGAAGAGCACGGCGGCGTAGGCGAGCCACTTGATCTGCTGGCGCTCGGTTCCACCAGCGCGACGGAACCGAAAAACGAGCGACAGCGCAGCGGGGATGACGGCGATCAAGAAAACCCTCATTCCGACATCACGGATGCCGGTGATGACGTCGCCAAAAACTCCCTCCACGGCAAAGGGGTTAAAGGTCGGCGCAAAGGGGCTGAGGCCGCTCGCGAATAGGCCGGAGATCAAAAAAACTGCCCCCGCCGCCGCGAGGGGCCACATCAGCAATCTCCAGCGTCGCGACGGCAGCTTACCGTCGGGAAACAGCAGCAAGACACAAGGTATGAGGGTGGCCACCACCACCCATCCCACCCATGCTCCGACAAAGAGGACTAGGTTACGAGCGAGCAGTGATCCCACGCCCACCGTCATGGCGAAGGTATAGTACGTCTGTGCAAACATCCAGAGAGCGGCGCC
>JBKPNW010000262.1:0-7123 GCA_046732815.1 Actinomycetota bacterium
GCGCCAGGTAGGCCAGCCATACGATGACGCCACCGACGAAGGCCCCGAGGAACTGCGCGATTATGTAGGGAACCACGTCCGCCACGGGGAACTGTCCCGTTACGGCAAACGCGATGGTCACGGCGGGGTTGATCTGGGCGCCGGAGAACTGTCCGACGCAGTAGACGGCCACGGCCACAGCCAGCCCCCATCCGAAGGTGATGACGATCCAGCCCGAATTCTCCGCCTTGGAGTTCCTTAGCAGCACCCCGGCAACGACGCCGTCGCCGAGGATGATCAGGATCATCGTCCCGATAAACTCACCGATGTATGCTTGCATCTATCACTCCCCTCTAGAAAGGCCGTCCGGCCGCCACGTCGCACGGCGCGGTCAGGTAGGGCTTCATCTCGTCGTCGAGCTTCAAGAGCGTTATGGAGAATCCCGCCATCTCGAGCGAGGTCATGTAATCCCCGACGTAGGGCATCCTGAAGACCTGGATGCCCTCGCGCTCGAGCACATCCGCGACGTGTGCGTAGGCGACGTAGAGCTCCATCAGGGGCGTGCCGCCCATGCCGTTGACCATCACGGCCACCTCGGAGCCGGAGAAATCCACGGAGTCGCCGAGGATCTTGGCGAGCATCTCATCGACTATCTGCTCAGCGGGCGCGACGTTCTTGCGCTCGACGCCCGGCTCGCCGTGGATGCCGATGCCGATCTCCATCTCGTCATCGCCGATATCGAAGATGGGCTCCCCGCTCTCCGGTGGGGTGCAGCTGGTCAAAGCCATCCCCATGGAGCGCACGTTAGAGTTGACGCGTTCTGCAAGTTCCTTGATCCCCGCGAGGTCCTTCCCGTCGTCGGCGGCTGCGCCGCAGATCTTGTGCACGAAGATGGTGCCAGCGATGCCGCGCCGCCCGCTGGTATACGTCGAGTCTTCGACGGCGACGTCGTCGTTGGTCACGACATAGTCGGTCTCTATATCTTCGGCCTCGGCGAGCTCCCCGGCCATCTCGAAGTTGAGTACGTCGCCTGTGTAGTTCTTGACGACGTAGAAGACCCCTGCCCCGCCGTCTACGGCCTTGCTCGCCTCGAACATCTGGTCGGGGGTGGGGCTCGTAAAGACGGCGCCGGCGCAGGCGGCATCGAGCATGCCAGGCCCGACGAAACCACCGTGGGTCGGCTCGTGGCCCGAGCCGCCGCCGGAGACTAGGGCTACCTTGCCCTCTACGGGGGCGTCGGCCCTTACGACGATGGTAGACTCGGGGAGGACCCGGATCAGGCCGCCATGGGCCAGCTCCATCCCCCTGAGCATGTCCTCGACGACCCTCTCGGGCGCGTTGATGACTTTCTTCATCTAACTATTTCCTCCTTAAGCGAGCGGGGATTCGACCGCTTCCTGCGCCCACTCCTTGGCCCGTGAGACGGCCTCTTTCCACCGTCCGTAGAGCCTCTCTCGCTCCTCCTCGTCCATCTGCGGCTCGTAGCGGCGCCTGAGCCGCCACCTGGTCTTGAGCTCCTCCTGGTCCCCCCAGAACCCTGTAGCCAGGCCGGCAAGGTAGGCGGCGCCGAGGGCCGTGGTCTCCAGAGTCTCTGGCACCTCGACAGGCGTCCCCAGGATGTCGGCCTGAAACTGCATCATCCAGCGGTTGGCAGCGGCCCCTCCGTCGGCCTTGAAGGTAGGGATGTCAATCCCCGAATCAGCCTCCATCGCCTCGACCGCGTCGCGGGTCTGGTAGCACATGCTCTCCAGCGCAGCCCTCGCCAGGTGCGCCCGGCTGCTGCCGCGCGTAAGCCCGACGATGGTGCCCCTGGCATACGAGTCCCAGTGCGGCGCCCCGAGGCCCACCAGTGCGGGCACGAAGTACACGTCGTCGTTGGAGTCGAGGCTGGTGGCGAGCTCTTCGGTCTCCTCAGCGCTCTCTATGATGCCGAGCCCGTCCCTGAGCCACTGCACCGCTGCGCCCGTTATAAAGATGGCGCCCTCCAGCGCGTACTGGACGGGTTCATCGCCGATGCCCCATGCTATCGTGGTGAGCATCTGACGCTCGCTCTTTATGGGCTCCGGACCCGTCATCATCAGGGCGAAGGAGCCTGTCCCGTAGGTGTTCTTGGTCAGGCCTTTCTCGAAGGCGACCTCACCGAAGAGGGCGGCCTGCTGGTCGCCCGCGACCCCGGCAACGGGAACCTCCGCCCCGAAGACCTCGGCGTCTGTGTCTCCGTAGACGTAAGAGCTCGGCCTTACGTCGGGGAGCGCCGCACGCGGCACGCCGCCCAGCATCTCCAGTAGCTCGTCGTCCCACTCGAGGTCGAAGATGTTGTACATGAGGGTGCGCGAGGCGTTCGAGTAGTCCGTGACGTGCGCGCGGCCGCCGGTCAGCTTGTAGATCACCCACGTATCTATGGTGCCGAAGAGGACCTCGCCGCTCTGCGCCCGCTCCTTGAGGCCGTCCACGTTGTCCAGGAGCCACTTCACCTTCGACCCCGAGAAGTAGGCGTCTATAACGAGGCCGGTCTTGTTGGCGACCATCTCGTCATAGCCCTGCTCGGAGAGCTCGGTGCAGATCTGGGCTCCCCGCCTGTCCTGCCAGACGATGGCGTTGTGGACCGGCTCGCCCGTCTCCTTGTCCCACATGACCACGGTCTCGCGTTGGTTGGTGATGCCGATGGCCGCTATGTCCTCCGGCGACACCCCGGCATCCTCTAGCGCCTCCCTCATCACCCCGAGGGTCACGTCCCAGATCTCATTCGCGTCGTGCTCGACCCACCCCGGTCTCGGGTAGTGCTGCGTAAACTCCCTCTGGGCCTCCCCCACCGTCGCGCTGTCGTGGTTGAAGACTATCGCCCTGCTCGACGTGGTCCCCTGGTCTATCGCCAGTACATAATCTCCCGCCATCACGCATTCTCCTTCCGATGCTGCTCCAAAAGTAGCCAGCCGAACAATGTTGGGCTTACACCACGCGCCACCTCCTATCCTTGCTTTCCCCGAGCATGCGCGGCCGGGACCTTTCCCTCTTCCGACCATGCACTTTTACTAGCTTTATCTATTGCGAGCGTAACGGAGCCCGAAACCCGAGTCAAGGACCTTTCGCACAGGCCGATCGTGAGCGCTGGCGGGCTGGGGGCGATCGCCCGAAGAGGTTGGATCCGACTGTGCGCAGCGCGGGGGTATACTCTGGCCGGTGGACGAGCGTACGCGCATAAGGCTGACGAAGTACTCGACCAAGGCTGGTTGAGCCTCCAAGTTCGCTCCAGGGGACCTGGAGCAGGTATTGAGGGGGCTCGCGCCGGGATCGTCCGACGGCTTCGTGAGCGGTATGGAGACCCGTGATGATGCGGGGTTCATCCCGTTCGGCGGCGGCCTGCTTTTGCAGACCGCCGACTTCTTCACGCCCATCGTGGACGACCCTTACCGGTTCGGCCAGATCGCCGCGGCCAACGCCTTCTCGGACGTGTACGCGATGGGTGGCGAGCCCCTGACGGCGATGAACCTGGTTGCCTTCCCGTGCTCGCTGGACCTCGGGGTTCTGCGAGAGATCCTGGCCGGAGGGCTCGCCAAGATCGAAGAATCGGGCGCGAAGCTCTGCGGCGGCCACTCCGTCCAGGACGAGGAACCGAAGTACGGCCTCTCCGTGACAGGTTTCGTCGAAACAGACGGGGTCGTGCGCAACGCCGGCGCGAGGGCCGGAGACGCGCTGGTACTTACCAAGCCACTCGGTCTGGGCATCCTGACCACGGCCCTCAAACGAGACATCGTCTCGGAGGAGGAGATCGAGGACGCCGTGCAGACGGCTTCCCTCCTCAACAAGGGGGCCAGGGACGCGATGCGCGAGGTCGGCGTCTCCGCAGCCACGGACGTAACGGGCTACGGCTTTCTCGGCCACCTGATGGAGATGCTCGAAGCGAGCGCAGCCACACTAGGGGCCGTCGTGCGCAGAGACGAGATCCCGGTCTGGGAGCGCGCCGTGCCGTTGGCGAACGACGGCGTCTATCCGGGAGGATTGAAGAGTAACAGGGAGTACCTGGAGGGCCGTGTAACCGCGGATGGCGTGGGCCCGGACGCCCTCCTCCCGCTCTACGACCCGCAGACGAGCGGAGGGTTGCTCGTCGCTGTGCCCAGGTCGAGGTCCGCCGCGCTGGTCGACGCGCTCGAGAGGCGCGGCGCGACCTGCGCTATCGTGGGTGAGGTTGTCGAGCGCGCCGGGGTGCGGGTGGCCCCGTAGAGAACGGTAAGAATCTCACAGGTTGAGAAAAAGATAGCTCATTTGGCGTATGCGGCGCGCGGGCCGACACACTATCCTCTAACCACAAGCATGAGGAGTGTGGATTCGGGGATGCTCGAGAACGTAAATCGGTGGCGGGCCCATCTACCCACCATGGTCGTCCGTGGACCTTCCGCGCCCGTGGATCCCCTCGAGCGAGTAAAACGCAGGACTTACCTGACAGCCACCATGGCCGGGCTGCCCGCGATAGTCCTGGTCTGGATCTCCATGAGGCCAGAAGGCCTCGTCGGCAACATGGCCTTCTCGGTGTTCATGCTCTTCTACCTGGCGTGCGTCCTGGCGCTGTGGAGCCGGGTCGTGTCGATACGGCTGGCCGAGCGTGTGATGTTCTTCGGGGTCGTGCTGTTCGCCTTTGTCCACCTTTCCTACGTTCTGTACGCGAACGATACCCTGGCAGGTGCCCGTACCACCATCACAGAAGTCTCCTATACCACCCTGACCGTACTCTACGTGGTTGCCTACCTGATCTTCGACAGCCGTACGGCCCTGCAGATCTCCCTCGCGCTCTTCGGCCTGGAACTGGGCATGGTCTTCACCAAGGCGCTCTCGGAAGCGTCCGGCGGGCCAAACCCCGGGGCGATCCTCTGGTCGGTGCGAATGCACGCCTTTATGGGGGCCGTGATCGCCCTGATCTACGCCTCGTCTTATCTCAAAGACCAGCTGATACAACAGAGGGAGATGGCCGAGGCCATGCACAGGCTCGCCCACACGGATCAGCTTACGGGCGTTGCCAATCGCCGCGAGCTCTATTTCGAGCTGCAGAACGAGACGAACGAGTCGGGGCGCTACGGGCGACCGCTCTCCATCATCTTCTTCGATCTGGACAACTTCAAGACCGTAAACGATACCTGCGGACACGACTGCGGGGACGAAGTCTTGCGCGAGGTCGCAAGGGTTACGGCCCGCGTGCTTCGTACGACCGACCGGCTCGGCCGCTGGGGAGGGGAAGAGTTCGTAGTCTTGGCACCCGAGACCGACCTCGAAGCGGCACGCGGGCTAGCCGAACGTCTCAGGTCGGAGATAGCCAACCACCGTTTCGGGCCTGCGCCCGCGATTACGGCGAGCCTCGGGTTCGCAGAGTATGAGACCGGGGACACCCCCGAGACCCTCATCAAGCGGGCGGATCAGGCACTCTACGAGGCCAAGGTCCTCGGCCGAAATCGCGCGATAGCAGACCGGGGAAGAGCCCCTTCCCCACTCCGCGCCGGTTAGCAATTCGGCCGGTCAGCGCTTCGGCAAAGTAGCTGACTGGCTGTCGTTGGTCCTGCACCAGGGTGCAAAGACTGTACCAAGGTACAGGTGAGATCCCACCCTTCGTCCAATGTACGGATGCCAGCCCACGGTAACATTTATTTAGCCGGCTAAGGAATATGGGCCAGAGAGGAGATGAACATGACGAGCATCAGGGAGACGATCGAGCGTGAGGTAACGGGCTGGCCTGGGGTCGAGGCGAGGGGTCACCGGTTCGGTGGGGTCGAGTTTCGGGTAAACGGGCATGAGATCGGGCACCTGCACGGTGAGAGGATGGCCGACCTTCCGTTCCCGGTAAAGACGAGGGAAGAGTTGGTCGAGTCGGGCAAGGCGCGCCCCCACCACGTGTTGCCGCAGACCGGGTGGGTGAGTTACCACCTGCGGGGTCAGGAGGACATCAGTGGGGCGCTAGAGCTGTTCAGGAGGAACTACCAGCGGTTGACGGCGCAAAAGTGGGTACGGGCATGAGTGCGTTTACGGAGAAGGAGATCGAGTATCTGGGGGAGCAGCGGTTGGGCCGGCTTGCTACGGTGGATTCCGAGGGCAGGCCGCACGTCGTTCCCGTCGCCTTCAGGTACAACCCGGAGTTGGACACGGTCGACATCGGCGGGCACAACATCGCGACGAGCAAGAAGTTCCGCGACGCGGAGAAGACAGGAAGGGCCGCGTTCGTGGTCGACGACGTGCTCCCGCCCTGGCGACCGCGGGGGGTAGAGGTCCGGGGTCGGGCCGAGGTCCTTTCGGAGGGTGGGAAGGAGATCATGGAGGACTTCTCGGAGGAGTTGATCCGGATCTTCCCCCGGCGCATCGTGGGCTGGGGCATCGACTCCCATGCCTTCAGGCCGAACAGCAGGTCGGTCGATTGATGCGTGGAAATGGTGGTACCCCTGTTGGGGTTCGCTCCATAAGGGAGAACATGAGCATTGTGCTGGCGAAGGTCTGCAAGGCACACCGGGCTTACGTCGGCGGGCTGCTGGCCGAGCATGGGCTGCATGTCGGCCAGGAGATGGTGCTGTTGGAGCTCTGGCAGGAGGACGGCCTGCGCGGAGGGGAGCTCGCCGCCCGCCTCGGCGTCGAGCCCCCTACAGTCACCAAGATGGTCAGGCGGCTGGAAGGTTGCGGTCATGTCGAGCGACTGCGGGATCCTGTGGACGCCCGTAGCTTTCGCGTCCACCTCACGGAGGAGGGACGCGGTCTCGAGGAACCGGTCACCCGCTGTTGGACGCGGGCCGAGCAGACCGCGCTCGCGGGGCTCAGCGCCGGCGAACGCGAGGTATTTCGGAAGTTGCTGATCCGGGTAAGGAGTAACCTCGACGCTGGATTTGGCGCAGAGCAGGTCTTTTGAGACGACATATGTTGGAGATGATTAGATTGGCAATGGGAGACAGACTTTTGAACGTCGTGGATATAGGCGGCACGTTACGGGAGGGCTCGACGAGCCTCGGCGCGAACCGCCGCGCGGAGACCGTCGGAGCCGTGGCTTGAGCGCCGAGAGGGCGGCGACGGAGCGGGCCGGGGTCTCGACGCGGCTCCTGATCGGGGTTATGGTCTCGGCCATCTTCGTCTCCGTGCTGAACAGCTCCATGGTCAACGTCGTGGTCCCCGTAATCGG
>JBKPNW010000263.1:0-14360 GCA_046732815.1 Actinomycetota bacterium
GCGCTGATCCACTCGACCTGCTGACCAACGCAATGCTGAAGAGCTAGCTTGGGGCTCTATGGCTGTGCCGTGTTGCGTAATGTGCGATTATCGGTTGGCAGCTTCGGACAAGGGGGAGTAGTTTTGGGATCTTCGGGGCTCGTCCGGTTGGGTGCGATAGGACTTATGCTGGGCGGAGTGACGTGGGTCGTCCTGGGTCTTTCAGCCGCACTTGGTTTCCTGCAGGCGACACCGGGCAGCGACGACGTGGTGTTGTTCGTCGTCGCGCTGCTGTTCACGGCAACAGGACTGGTGGGGCTCCATGCCCTGCAGAGGAGTAGCTACGGCCTCCTGGGACAGGCAGGGTTCTACATCGCCCTCCTTGCGATAACAGCCCGTATCTTGGGTGCGGTGGTCTTCTTGGCAGGAAGCTCGGCCCTCGGGTGGATCTCATTCCCAGCCACCGCGAGCATGCTCGTAGGATTCGTGCTCTGCGGCGTGGCCACGTTGCGGGCGAGGGTGCTGCCACGCTGGTATGGTCTGGCTCTCATCGTTTCCATGCCTGTCTCGCTACTTGCGCCGACGTACTATGGCACCGTGTTGTTCGGACTGATCCTGCTCGCGTTGGGATACGTGCTTTGGTTGCGGAGGGGAACTGCTACCGGGCAGCCCTCGCGGGTGAGGTGAACCCCACAGGAGAGCACATCCTGTCCCTCCAGCGTCGCATCGATCTTTGGCTCCGCTCCCGGCGTTTGCCGGTTGGGAATCAGTGGTGTCCTCGTAGACTTCAGGTACGGCTTTCTGGCCGGTCTGAAGCGACGGAAAAGGGAGAAACCTGTGGGCAAAAGGGAGTCTTACGAGCCGGGGACGTTCTGTTGGGCGGAACTTTCGACCACGGACGCTGAGGGCGCGAAGGCCTTCTACGGCGGTCTGCTGGGCTGGGAGTTCAGGGACGACGAGATCCCCGGCGGCGTCTACACGATGTGCCACTCTCAGGGCGACGAGGTGGCCGCGATCGTCCAGCAAGACGGGCAGCCCGCGCACTGGAACAACTACGTCTCCGTCGCGAGCGCCGACGAGACCGCCGCTAAGGCGGAACAACTCGGCGCCAGGATATTCGAGGAGCCCTTCGACGTGATGGGGTTGGGACGCATGGCCGTGTTCGCCGACCCAAGGGGCGCTATGCTCTGCGTCTGGGAGCCGCAGGAGCATATCGGCGCGGGACGGGTCAACGACTTGGGTTGCATGTCCTGGAACGAGCTCCAGACCCGCGATTCCAGGGCGGCCGGCGACTTCTACGGCGGCCTCTTTGGCTGGGAGATCGAACCCATCGAGGAAGATGGGACGCTGGTCTACACCACGGTCAAGAACGCCGGCACCCAGAACGGTGGCTTCATGCCGATGGCGGAGCAGCACGGCGACGCGCCGTCTTTCTGGCTGCCTTACTTCACGGTCTCCTCGCGCGACGGTGCCATCGAGCAGGCCAGGGAGCTTGGTGGTAGCGTGCTGGCCGGACCGTTGGATCTCCCTGCCGGCAAGGTCGCCATCCTCGCCGATCCCCAGGGCGCGGCGTTCGCCGTCTTCGAGGGCGAGACCGACGAGTAGAAGCGCGCGGTAATATACTCGCTTTGCAGGTGTGATCCCCGGTTGCGTCCGCGGGCCATTCCGGCCTTTTCGGCTGGCGAGAACCTTAGAAAGGAAGCGCGTGAACAGAGGCAGACCCGCCATACTGGCCGAAGGTTTGACGAAGAGTTACGGCAAGACCCTGGCGCTCGACGGGCTCGATTTGCGCGTAGAGGAGGGTACTATCCTCGGGCTGCTCGGGCCCAATGGCGCTGGCAAGACCACCGCGGTTCGCATCCTGACCACGCTCCTCATCCCGGACGTGGGGCGGGCTGAGGTCGCCGGTCTGGACGTCGTGCGGCAGGCCGATGAGCTGCGCTCGCTGATCGGGCTCACCGGCCAGTACGCCGCCGTGGACGAGTATCTAACCGGTCGTGAGAACCTGGAGATGGTCGGACGGCTCTACCACCTGCCGAAGAAACTGGCCCGCAGGAGGGCCGACGAGCTCTTGGAGCGCTTCGATTTGGTGGACGCCGCCTCGCGGCTGGTGAAGACCTACTCTGGCGGCATGCGCCGCCGCCTCGACCTCTCGGCGAGCCTCGTCTTCTCGCCGCCCGTGCTCTTTCTCGACGAGCCCACCACCGGGCTTGACCCCAGGAGTCGCATCGCCATGTGGGACATTATCGGGGAGCTCGTCTCTGGCGGTACGACGCTCTTGCTGACGACGCAGTACCTGGACGAGGCCGACCGCCTGGCCGACAGGATCTGCGTCGTCGACGCCGGGCGTGTTATCGCCGAGGGCACCTCGGGCGAGCTCAAGGCGCGGGTGGGCGGCGAGCGGCTCGAGGTGACATTGGAAGAGGGAGTCGGGCTCGAGGATGCCGCCAGGGTGCTCGAACGGTACGCCCACGCTGATAGCGGCGTACGCGTAGATGCCGAACGCAGGCACCTGGTGACGACTGTGGCGGGCGGAGCAGGCCTCCTCGCCGCCGTCGTCCGCGACCTCGACGCCGCAGGGGTGCGGGTCGACGAGCTGGGTCTGCACCGTCCCACCCTCGACGATGTCTTCCTCACGCTCACCGGCCACGCTGCGGAGCCCGGCTCTACGCAGGAAGAGAGGCCTCACGACGAGAAGGAGATCGCATGAGCTCGGCGACGAACACGGGCGACGTAAAGGTGCGCCATCACGGCAAGCTCTATTGGGCTCTCGCCGACGGGTTCGTCCTGGCCAGGCGTAACCTCGTCCAGATCCCACGCATACCCGAGCTTCTGGTCTTCGCGACGATACAGCCGGTGATGTTCGTGCTCCTGTTCCGCTACGTGTTCGGCGGAGCCATCGACGTGGGCGGCGAGAGTTACGTCAACTATCTGATGGCTGGTATCTTCGTCCAGACCGTCGCCTTCGGGGGCATAAGCACCGGCGTCGGACTGTCGGAGGACCTCCACAAGGGGCTCGTCGACCGGTTCCGCTCGCTGCCCATGGCCCGCTCCGCCGTCCTCACCGGCCGCACCATCGCCGACCTCGTCCGTAACTTCTTCGTCGTCCTCGTGATGCTTGTCGTCGGAATCCTGGTCGGTTTCAGGCCCGATGCGGACCTCGCGGGCTGGGCCGGGGCCATCGGGCTCTTGCTGCTCTTGAGCTTCGCGTTCTCCTGGATCGGGGCGACGGTCGCGCTCCTCATGCGGAGCACCGAGGCCGTGCAGTCGGCCGGCTTTATCTGGCTCTTCCCGCTGACCTTCGCCTCCAGCGCGTTCGTGCAGACGGACAACATGCCGGGATGGCTCCAGGCCTTCGCAGACCACCAGCCGATGACCCAGGTTATCGACGCGGTGCGAGCCTTCCTGCTCGACCAGCCCGTCGGCTCGCACGGCTGGCAGGCCCTCGCCTGGTGCCTGGGGATACTCGCGGTCTTCATTCCCCTATCCGTCTCCCTCTACAGGCGCGTCGCCGCGCGCTAGCCGTAAAAAGTTCGGCCGGACACCGCATACGGTGGTCCACACGGCCCGGTAGCGCCGATTACTTGTAGGGGTAGTTCGCGAAGTGCTAGCGCTCGAGAAATAGCCCATTTGGGGGATGTGCCTCGTATCGTCAATCGTTAGGCTGCGTCCTGTCGTCTTGCATCAGCCGGGCGGAATACGTCCTGCCGGCACGTGACCCTGCGAAAGAAGGGAGAGGATTATGGAGACGGTGATCCAGGGTTCGACCCTAGAGACCCTGCGGGCCGGTATGCGCGGCACCGCGCATGCGCCGGGAGAGGAGGGCTACGAGGAGGTGAGCCGGGCGTGGAACCTGGCCGCCCATCAGACCCCGGCCCTTGTGGTCGTGGCCGGGGGCGCGGCCGACGTGATGGCCGCCGTGCGCTTCGCCAGCGAAGCGAGACTTGGCGTCGGGGTGATGGCGACCGGGCACGGCGTTGGCGCGCCCTGCGACGGCGGGGTCCTGATCAACACCTCCGGCATGAGGGGCGTCAGGGTAGACCCCGTGGCCAGGACGGCGCGGGTCGAGGCTGGCGCGCTGTGGACCGACCTGATCCACGAGTCCCAGCCGCACGGCCTGGCGGGCCTTATGGGCTCCACCTCCCACGTCGGCATCGTCGGTTACACGATGGGCGGCGGCTTCGGGTGGCTCGGGCGCAAGTACGGCTTCAACGCCGCGAGCGTGAGGGAGGCAGACGTAGTCACCGCTGACGGCGAGCTGGTGCGCCTGAGCGCCGAGGAGAACCCTGACCTGTTCTGGGGTCTCGGAGGCGGAGGCGGCAACTTCGGGATAGTCACCTCCATGAAGTTCGACCTCTATCCCGTAGGGACCCTCTACGGCGGTGACCTCATCTACCCCGTAGAGAAGGCGCCCGAGGTATTGGACGCCTACGCCCGCTGGAGCGCGGAGCTCCCCGACGAGATGAGCACGGGGGTGGCGTTCCTGAACGTCCCTCCGCTGCCCGCACTCCCCGAGCCGCTACGAGGCAGGTCCGTAATAGCGCTACGCGGCTGCTACTGTGGGGAGTCGCCCGGTGACGGCGAGGAGTTGGTCCGTCCCATGCGCGAGGAACTCGGCGAGCCGATTATGGACACCTTCGCGGCCATGCCCTTCGCGGCGATGGACTCCATAAGCATGGACCCGGTCGACCCGATGGGGTCCCGCCAGCACTCCGAGATGCTGGGCGAGCTCTCGCCCGAGGCCATCGAAACGCTCGTGGAGGTCGCCGGCGCGGGTTCCGGCTCGCCCCTGATCATACTGGAGCTCCGGCAGATCGGCGGCGCCCTGACGCGCACCGCCGATCGCTTGAGCACCATGGGCAAGGGCGACTCCAGATTCATCATGAATGGGATCGGACCAGCCTTCACGCCGGAGATGGCGGAAGGGGTAGTGGCCTACCTCGCCCGCGTGGCCGAGGCGACGCGTCCCTTCCAGACCGGCGACACCTACGTCAACTTTATGGAACTCGACGGCGCGAGCGCCGAGCGGGTAAAGGCAGCCCATACCCCCGAAGACTGGGAACGCCTCGTCGCCCTCAAAGACCGCTACGACCCTGAGAACGTCTTCCGCTTCAACCGCAACATCGCCCCCTCCAGAGCGGGTTGAGGAGGACTTTAGCCCTCCTCAATCCGCGCTCGTCAGCATTTCAGCCGGTCAGCTTTATGATCTGCTGAAGTGCTGACTGGCTCGTCGTGCCTGAGGCTCTCAAGCCTTGGGCACGACGCTGTAGACCATAGACCCGTGGCGTGAGATATTGTGGGCACTCTTCTGGGAAGGCGAGGACTTCGGTCGAGCAAAGGAGTCGCTATGACCACAGAACTTAGCACTACCGAGGGTCCGCATCTACGGCGTGAGTTGCATTTGTGGGAGGCGGTCGGCATCTCGCTGGCGCTTATGGCGCCTTCTATGGCGGCCAACATCAATCCGCAGGGGACCGCCGACACCGGCGTCGGACGCGCCGTTCCGCTCGCGTTCGCGCTGGCGACCATCGGGGTCCTCCTGATCGCCTGGACCTTCGTACGGCTAACCCAGCGCTTCAACCACGCAGGCAGCGTCTACGGCTTCGTGGGGGCGACGCTCGGTCCCAGGGCCGGCGTCATCTCGGGATGGGCGCTGATGGGCACTTATACGTTCTACAGCGTGGTCACGTCGACAGCGGCCGGTATCTTCGGCGCTGACTTCCTCGACGCTCTCGGTATCTGGACAGATCAGCCAGGCTGGGCGCCGTTCGTGGTCGGCGCTATAGCCCTGGCCGGCGTTTGGGCGCTTGCGGCCTCGAATATTCGTGGGGGCACGAGGGTGCTCCTGGTGATCGAAGGCACGACGGTCGCGCTCATCCTCATCGTGAGCGTCATCATCCTGATCCGGCTCATGACAGGCACGGCCCCGAACGGCAACACCTTAGACTTCTCGGTGTTCTCGGTACCCGGTGGTACGGGCGCGTCGGCGTTGTTCCTCGGCGTGGTGTTCGGCTTTCTCTCCTTCGCCGGGTTCGAGGCCGCCGCGACGCTGGGCGAGGAGGCACAGGAGCCCCGCCGCGACATACCGCGCGCCATCCTTGGCGTCGCCATCTTCGGCGGCCTTTACTTTATCTTCGTTACGGCCATCGAGATGATGGGCTTCGGAACGAACGAGCAGGGCGTCGAGGCCTTTATCAATTCTGGCTCGCTGCTCGGAGATCTCGGCAGCCAGTTCGTCGCCGGGTGGGTCGGCGAGCTCATCACCGTAGGCGCCGCGGTCAGCGCCTTCGGTTGCGCTCTGGCCTGTATAGTGGGAGCGGCGCGGCTGTTGTACGCGCTCTCGCGCGACGAGGTCGGCCCTGCCCCGCTCGGAGCCGTCTCCTCGAGGAGCGGCGTCCCTGCAAGGTCCACGGCAACCATCTCCACCGGCGCTTACGTGATCATAGCCTTGGGCTGGTTCGTGTTCGGCGTGGCGCCCTTCGATCTTTTCCTGGCCTCGGCTTCGATAGGCACCCTGATCCTGCTTCTCGTGTACGCGCTCGCGACCATCGGGGCTGCGAAGCTACTTTTCCTCTCGGGCGAGCGGCAGGTCGCCGCGTGGGAGGTCGTCGTACCTTTCCTGGCCCTCGTCCTCATCGGCTACACGCTCTTCCGCAACGTCTACCCCTATCCGACAGACGCCGGAGCGTGGTACCCGATCATCGCCGCAGTGTGGGTCATCGTCGGAGTCCTCCTTACGTTCGTCCGTAACATCGCGACACAGCGGGCCGGCGAGAGGCTGATGGCCGAGGAGGGCCTCGCCGCAGAGACCGGCTCTCGTCCACAGAGTTAGCAGCGAGCGAATGCTGTGGAACGTGGGGTCGTGGCGTGAGATAGTTGGTGGCATCATCGCGGTAAGGGAAGGTATCCAGTTACGTCTTAGGGGGTGCGATGCAAGCCGAGCGCGAGACGCAGGAGAACGTGGCGCGGCCGTTGCCTGAAGATACTTTGTGGGTCCGGTTCGTGTTCGTGGACCACGCGGGCATTCCCAAGTGCAAGGCAGTCCACAGGGAAGGCTTCGACGGGAGGGCGAGGGCCGGGGTGGGGCTCGCCAAGGGGGTGCTGGCGCTGGACCCGAGCGGGGCGCTACACCCGGAGTCTGGTTTGAGCCCGGTGGGGGAGTGCCGCCTGGTCCCGGACCTCTCGACGCTCACCCCCCTGCCCTTCGCGCGCGGACAGGCCATGGTCTCCGTCGACATGACGGAGCCGGACGCGAGCACGCCGTGGGAGGGCTGCCCGCGTAGCGCCCTAAAGCGGGTGCTGGGCCAGCTCTCGGAGAGGGGCTACAGGTCGCTCGCCTCCTACGAGGCCGAGTTTTACGTCTGGCATTCTGATGGCCCCCTGGACAGGACCCCGTACGCCGGGAGCTACGCGCTGACCTCGGCGGCCGAGTTCATCGCGGAGCTGGCCCAGACACTGGAGGAGATGGGCGTCCGGCCCGAGCAGTGCCACGCCGAGGTCGGACAGGGCAACCTCGAGATCTCCGTGGGGGAGGACGAAGCGTTGGCGGCGGCGGACAAGCGCGTGATGGTGCTGGAAGCGATCCGGGGCGTGGCCAACAGGATGGGGCTCGAGACCACGATGGCCCCGAAGCCGTACCTGGAAGGGGCCGGCAATGGCCACCACCTGCACATTAGCCTCTACGAAGGCGAAGCCCCTGTCCTCTTCGACGCCTCGGGAACCCTGAGCGGGCCCGGCTCGGGCTTCGTGGCCGGGATACTGGAGCACCTGCCCTCCGTCATGGCGTTCACCGCGCCGTCACCCAACTCCTACCAGCGGCTCGCCCCCGGCATGTGGGCCTCGGCTTTCGCCGCCTACGGCCTGGACAACAGGGAGGCGGCCGTGCGGCTCGCCTCGCCCGTAGCCGGCAGGGAATCAGCGACGGCCAACGTCGAGCTCAAACCGGTCGACGTTACGTCGAATCCCTACCTGGCCCTCGCCGCGGTCCTGGCCGCCGGGATGGACGGTATGGATCGCGGCCTCGACCCCGGGGAGCCGACGATGGTGGACCCGGCCACGCTCAGCGACGAGGAGCGTGCCTCCCGGGGCATCCGGCCGCTCCCCGCATCCCTGGACGAAGCCCTGGACGCATTGGAAGAAGACCATGCCCTCATAGAAGCGCTCGGGGAGCCGCTCGTGCGCACCCACCTGGCCGTAGCGCGGGCTCAGGCGGCCATGGCTAGAGAGCTCCCACCCGAGGAGGTGGCGGCCACGGCCGCGATGCTCTACTAAACAGGTTTCAGGCCCCAGGCAACGGGCATTAGGCAAGTACCTGAAGCCCTGGAGAAAGGAGGCGCAGTGTGATCGGTCCGCTGGCCGGGACGGTCGGGATCTTCCCCACTCCCCCTGACTTCGCCCTGCTTCACGAGAGGGCGATGCCGCAGAAAGACCAGCTGTGCGGCGCGTTCTGGGGGGCGCTGACGCTCTCGGCGGCCGGCTACGCGGCCAGCCAGGAGGAGGTCGCGTTACGGGCCGGGACCGCCCTGGCGGAAGGAGATCCTGCGGGTTGGCTGCCGCCCGGCGCCCCGCCCCGGACGGACTACGAGGCGACCATCCCGGTTGCGTTCGACGAGGCTTCCGCGGGGACTTCCGCGACAGGGGTCGCAAGGAGCATCGAGGAACTCTCCGGGGGTGCGCTGGCGGTCGTACCCGTGGCCGGACCGTGGAGTGCCGACACGGTAGTCTCCCTCGTCGAGATCGCCGCCAGAGCGACGCCGGAGTGCGTCCTGATCGCCAACCTGCGTACGGGACGCCTGTGGGGGTCACGTACGCCGGCGAGGCTCCTGCTCGACTACCTGCTCGGCCGTCCTGTGGAGGTGCCGCCTCCGGACTGGGACTGCGGGCACTTCCTGACGATTGCGGCGGGTGTGGGCGGTCCGAGCGGCTTCCTCGTCGTCCTCCGCGATACCTACCCGCAGCTGGGCTGGGACGGCTACCACCTGCAACCGGCCGCGGCGGTTGCGGCGGCACTCGAACGGGGCGACGGGAACGAAGGCGGGGTGCTCTGCGCTCTACCGGCGCCCGCGACCGAAGCACTCGCCGGACGGCTCGGGGAGGCGGGTTTTTGGCTGCGCCACTGGGACAACGGCTCGCCCGACAGAGGGGGCGAGGATCGTGCTTGACCTCGGGCGGACCGGGTTCTCGAAGAGGGCCTGCGAGCGGTACCCACTTGTCTACTGACCTCCTCCGGGCGCTTCTCGATTCCCTGACGGATGAGCTTTCGCCGGCCATCGAACTGCGCGAGCGGCTGCACGCGAGCCCGGAACCGAGTCACGGGGAACACGTCACCGCTCGCCTCGTAGCGGAAGCCCTCGACGTTGGGGGTGTAGAGTCCGTCTTGCGCACGGGCCTTCTGGCACGGGTCGGCCCGCCCGGGGATGCCGTAGTGGTGAGGGCCGAGCTCGACGCCCTGCCCATCGAGGAGGAGACGGGTGCGCCCTTCGCCGCCACCAACGGCTCTATGCACGCCTGCGGCCACGACGTCCACATGGCCGCCCTCGCAGCGCTGTTTCGGGCCGCCGGGCGGCTCGAAGGAAGTCTACCGCGGCCTTTCGTCGCCTTCTTCCAGCCGAGCGAGGAGGCTTACCCTTCGGGGGCGGATCTGGTCGTCAAGGAAGGTGTGCTGGCGGAGCGAACGGGCGCGGTCGTTGCGGCACACGTCCACCCTGACGTTCCGTGGGGCTCGGTGAGCGTCGAGCCAGGCCCGGTAAACGCTTCCTCAGACAACCTGCGCATTGTCGTCGAGGGATCCGGCGGCCACGGAGCTTATCCCCACCGCGCGCACGATCCCATCCTCGCCCTCTCCCACTCCATCGTCGCGCTGCAGTCGCTGGTGAGCCGCCGCTTGAACCCGACGCACGCTGCGGTCTTCACCGTCGGATGGCTGCGCGCGGGATCCGCCGAGAACGTCATACCCGACGCTGCCGAGGCCGGTGGCACGCTGCGGGCCCTGGATCCCGCCGATCGCCAGCCGCTCCGGAAGATGGCACGCGAGATCGTGGAAAACACGGCCAGGGCGCACGGCTGCGCCGCCAGGGTAGAGGTAACGGAGGGAGAGCCGGCGATGATCAACCATCCGGCCCTGGCCGAAGCCGCGCTCCCTCTGCTCTCCGAGGCAGGCTTCGAGCCGGCGCCGGCGATGAGCTCCTGCGGATCCGACGACTTCGGGTTCTACGGCCAGACGGCACCGACGCTAATGCTGTTCGTGGGGCTCGAAGGTGCCCCGGACACCCCGAACTTGCCGCTCCACCACCCGCGGTTCCTGCCGACTGGCGAAGCGGTCGGGGCGGTCGCAAGGGCTCAGGCGGTCGCCTTCGCGGCCGCTGCGACTTCCCTTGAGACGCTGTGAACGGAGGTGGCGCATGCAAGCCGTAGACCTCTCCCAGGTCCCTATAGTGGACAACCACTGCCACGGGGTAAGTCGAGATCAGACCTTCCAGGACCTTGCAAGCTGGAGACTGGCTTTCACCGAGTCCACGGACCCAGGGATGGCGCGGGACCATGTCGCGAGCACGGCCTTCTACAGACGCCTCATCAGGACGCTGGCCGACTTCCTCGGCTGCGAGCCGGAAGAGAGAGCCGTCTTCGCAGCCCGGACCGGGAGAGACGTACGGGAGCTCACGGGTACCTTACTGAGCGCCGCAAACGTCGATACCTTCCTTATCGACACTGGCTTCCCGCCGCCAGAAGTAGTGTTTCCTGTGCCGGAGACAGGAGAGCTCGGAGGTTGCCGCACAGAGCCGATGCTGCGGCTCGAGATCCTGATGGAGAGCATTCTTACAGAGCACGACTCTCTCGCAGACGCAGAATCGGCGCTCGCATCCTCCCTGGAGGACGTGCGGGATCAGGGCTACGTGGCGCTCAAGAGCATCGCCGCCTACCGGACGGGGTTGGACATTCGGGAGTGGCCGCGGGAGGAGGCGGAAGAATCGTTTCAGGAGTACAGTCGGGCCGCCAAAGCCGGCCACACGCGCCTCGTCCACAAGCCTTTGCTCGACACCCTGCTGCACGTCGCGTTCGCGCGGGCGGCTCGGCAGGAGGTTCCCGTCCAGTTCCACGTCGGCTACGGGGATGCTGACACCGATCTACTCCTCGGCAACCCCCTCTACCTGCGCCCGGTGCTCCAGCGGTCCGAATACCGCGGCATGCCCGTCGTGTTACTGCACGAGTGTTACCCGTATACCAGGCAGGGTGGCTACCTGGCCGCCGTCTACGAGAATGCATACCTGGACCTCTCCTACGGCATTCCCTTGCTCGGCTACGGCGAGATGCTCTCCTTTACGCGGCAGGCGCTCGGCGTCGCCCCGAGCTCGAAGCTCATGTACAGCTCCGACGGTATAGGCGTGCCCGAGCTACATTGGATCAGCGCCCTCGACGGACGGCGTGTACTAGGCCAGGCGCTGGGGGAAATGGCGTACCACGGAGACCTTACCCTCCCCGAGGCCGAAGCCACAGGCGAGGCTGTGCTGCGCCACAACGCCACGCGCCTGTACGGACTCTAGTGCGCCCCTGCGAAACGCCCTCACCGCTCCCCCCTTGGGACAGCGGCTTCGGGCCTCTACGGAGACAAACTGAAATGCCGACTCGCCAATAATGCGTGACAGGGCGCAAACGGTTATCCTACAGGTTGGAGAGTGTGATCGGGGCTTGTAAGCGAATCCGGGGGACGGGCATTGTACCGACAGGCGCGCGTGCTTGGTGTGCTGCTCCTTCTGCAGGTAGTCGTGATGGTGGGGATCGGCATCTGGCTTTTCGCCAGCATCGACTGGGACAGGGTGGTGGATGTTTCCAACAAGCCGGGCCAGGTTCAGCTCCACACCTCTGATAGATCCGTGTTGAAGGATTTCAAACGGGCGATCCTGTTCTCGGTCTATTTTCTCGGTCCCGTGGTCCTGTCGCTTCTCGCTGGCCTCGGTTTCGTGCTCCTCGGGCGCCGGGGATGGATGCTAGCCTCGGTCGCGCAGGCCCTTATCATGCTGGCCTGCCTGTTCTACTACGGCGCCTCGCGCCCGTGGTTCGCCTACCCCATCATCGCTTACTCCATCCTGATGATCCTGCTCTTGAACTCCCGCAGTGTGCGGGCCGTGGTCCAACGCAGACGTCTGACGTCGGCGCAGCCTAGATCGGAGATCACGCATGGCGAATGAGCAGGGCGTGGATGCGAGGACCGCCGAGGACCTACTCCGCCGCTTCGAGCCCGTGATCCGGTTCACCAAGGGCGAGTGGTTCTACCCGGTGGACTGCGAGCCTTACGTCGACGCCTGCAGCCTCTGGGTTCGGCGTCCGAACGAGGACGCCGTGTGCGTGGTCCCGGCCGGGGAGCTCACCCTGGAGAGGCTCGCCCAGCAGCCGGAGGACACCACGGGCGCCGTACACTACCTCAAGATCCCCAACCCCAAGGAAGACGAGAGTTCGGGCCGTCGGACGAGGCGCTCGCACACTAACCCCGATTGGCCGAAGGAGACTTTCCGGGCTGGCCGGGGGCGCCTCGCGCGCGTCGGCTACATCTCACGGTTGGCGGACGCGCTCTTCTCGTTAACGCTCCTGGCCAGGGGCAGGGTTCCCGGCGGGGACGTGGAGGGGGGGCGTGTCCTGTACGGCCGCTATATGGAGGAGAAGGAACGCTTCACGTATCACGGGAACGTGGTTCGGCAGGACGGTTGGATCGTCTTGCGCTACTGGCTCTTCTACGCGTTCAACGATTGGAGGAGCAACGTCTTCGGCGCCAACGACCACGAGGCCGACTGGGAGAAGATCTTCATCTACCTCTCCGAGTCGGAGGAGGGGGAAGTAAAGCCCGAGTGGGTGGCCTACGCCGCGCACGAGGAGACCGGCGACGACCTGAGACGCCGGTGGGATGACCCGGAGCTGGAGAAGATCGGCGAGCATCCCGTGGCGTACGTCTGCGCCGGCTCGCACGCGACCCGTTACTTCCGGGGCGAGTACCTGACCGAGCTCGCTTTCCCCCTGCCGCGGGCGCTCTCCGCGGTCAGGAGGATCGCGCGCCGGTTCTGGTACGTGACGCTGCGCCAGTACGCCGACGAGGACTACAGGGAGAAACCCTACGAGCAATTCACCATCCCTTTCGTGGATTACGGGCGTGGGGACGGGCTCTCGGTCGGGCCCGGACAGGACAGGGAGTGGGACCCCCCTCGCCTTATGAACCCGGTGCCATCGTGGGTCTCGGGATATCGGGGGCTGTGGGGCCTCTACACCCAGGATCCCTTCCAGGGCGAGGACGCCCCGGCGGGACCGATGTACAACCGCGACAAGACCATCAGCCGCGAGTGGTTCGACCCCGTGGGCTGGGCCGGACTCGACAAGGTTCCGACCCGGGCGCAAGAGCTCGAAGTCATCACCGGGCGCCAGGCGGAGATCGAAGAACGCCGGGATCTCACCCACTCCCAGTTGCAGGAGAAGAGCCACCGGTTGAAGGCGCTCGGCATGGACGCCGAGGCCACGCGCGACCAATCTCACCTGAGCAAGCTCCACGAGAGCCAGACGCGGCACATCGAAGAGCTCTCCAGGGAGGTAGAGACGCTGCGCGAAAGATTATCCGACGACGAAGTCCTCGCCGAAACCCTGCAGGATCACGCCGAGCGCCTGAGAGAAGGAGAGCGCCCCCCCGCCCACGCCCACATCGTGCACGCCGCACGCCCCGTCTCGGAGGCTGAGACCAACGCGGGCAGGGTGGTGCAGCTGTGGGCTTCGATCAGTATCGCGGTCGTGCTCGTTACGCTCGTCCTCATTGTCGCCTACCAGAGGCAGCACCTGCTCGGCGTGCTCGTCTTCGCCATCGCCATGTTCGCGTTCATCGAGGCCGGTTTCAGGAGGCGACTGACCAGGTTCATAGTCAGCGTCAACGTCGCGCTAGCTATAGTGGGGGCCCTTGTCATCCTCGACCACTACTTCTGGCCGATCACGGTCCTTGCCGTCCTGGCCGTGGGACTCTACATCCTCTGGGAGAACCTGCGGGAGCTCGGAAGGTAGAACCAAGATGATTTCGAATTGGAGATCGTTCAGGCGTCGAGCACCACATCTGACAGCGGGCTGCCGATGCAGATGAGGCGCAGGCCCTGATCCAGCTCCTCGTCGCCGATGGCGAAGGCCATGTCCTGGTCGATCTCACCTTCGAGGCACTTCTGGATGCAGGTCGTGCACGTGCCGCTGCGGCAGTCATAGGGGAGATGGAGGCCGGCGTCCTCGGCTTGTTCGAGGATAACCAGGGCGCCCACTATCGCCAACGCGACGTTGACGCTGACTATGAACCTGGTTAGTCGCCTCCTGAAACCGGCCTCGATGAACGCGAACATGGCGATAGCGAAGACGAGCGCGGAGAGCAG
>JBKPNW010000264.1:0-13447 GCA_046732815.1 Actinomycetota bacterium
GGGAGGATCGAACGCATCGTCTACGCCGGCGCCATCTCTCAACTAGTGATCACCCTCGACCGCGGGGGCTCCATCCGCTGCATGCTGGCCAACGACGGGGTCATGTCTTCCTTCGACCGGGGAGAACCTGTGTCCGTTTACCTGCCGTGCGAAGCTCTGCGCGTGCTACGTGCCGCAACCACCGCGGACGAAGAGAGCACGGAGCTTTCCGTAGCACCCGCCCGGGCGACGGCGAATCAATAATACAACGTAGGGGCGGGTTTGAAACCCGCCCCTACAGATCCAATCTCGCGAAATCTTCGAGAGCGGAGCCTTGTGCGCCTTCTTTCTTGCGGTAACGGCCCATCACCAGGATGGCGACTGTTATAGCCAGCATCGAGGCGAAGAGGAGTATGCTCGCCAGGGCGTTCAGCGCCGGGCTTGGGGCCGCCCGGGCGGCGCTGTAGAGCTTTACCGGGATGGTGGCCGACGACTGATCTCCCATCAAGAACGCGGCTATCACGAAGTCGTCTATGGAGATCGCGAAGGCGATCATGAGGCTCGCCCAGATGGCCGGGGTGAGCATCGGCAGCAACACCATTCTTATGGCCTGCCACTGCGAAGCCCCGAGGTCCATGGCCGCCTCTTCGTATTCTCTTCCTACCGCAAAGAGGCGGCCGCGCACGATTATGACGACGTAGGAGACCGTGAAGGTCACGTGCCCGAGCAGTTGGGCCTGGGTCCCTAGCGGCACGAACGCGAAGAGGTAGACGAACACCAGAAACAACGACACGCCCATCACGATCTCCGGTGTGACGAGCGGGAAGAGCATCAGGAAGTTGGCCGGGCGTGAGCCCCATCCGCTCCAACGCGCCAGTCCTATGGCGAGCGCGACCCCAAGGGGCGTGGCGATCAGCATGGTCAGCCCCGCGAGCTTGAGGCTCTGAAAGAGCGCGTCGCGCAGCGATGGGTCGTGCAGGACGGAGAGGTCCGGATCCTGGTAGTACCAGCGGAGCGAGAAGCCCTGCCAGGTGCTCCGGGAGCGGCCAGCGTTGAACCCGAAAAGCACGGCGATCGCCACCGGGACTAGCGACCAGAGCACGTAGGCCCAGGTAAAGAGCACCAAGAAGCGTGGTTGTCCCCAGGGGTTCGACCACCACGTCCTGAGGCGCGTAAGGAGAGTCTTGCCGCCGGTAGTGTTTGCCTGTGCGCTCACGAGCGGGCTTCCCTCGTCGCCCGCGCCACACTGTAGAGGTAGTAGGTCATCAGGAGGCCGACGAACACCATCAGCACGATGGTCAGGGCGGCGCCCGTGCTACCCCCTGCGCTGGCGTTTATGTTCTGTTCGATCAGCTTGGCGATCATGTTCGTCTTCGGGGACCCTGACAGCAACGTCGCCGTGTAGTAGTCGCCGAACATCGGCAGCATGATGATCACGCACCCCGCGAGTACTCCCTGGGAGGAGAGCGGCAGCGTGACGCGCAAGAAGGCCTGCGCCGGGCTCGCCCCGAGGTCCCTTGCCGCCTCTATGACGCGCTGGTCGATCCTGTCGAGCGCGGCGAAGAGAGGCAGGATCAAGAACGGAACGTAGCCGTAGACGAGGCCCAGCACGACGGTCTCGTGCTTGCCAACGAGCCACTCCCGCGGCGCGTCGAGAGCGCCGACGAACATGAGTATCTGGTTCACGTAGCCGTCGGTGGTGAGCAGGTTCACCCAGGCCAGCATCCTCATCAGGTAGTTGATCCAGAACGGGGCGATGATCAGCATCAAGAGTAGGACGCGGTAGCGGCCTGCGTGGCGGGCGACGTAGTAGGCCACCGGGTATCCGATCAGCAGGCTGAGGGCTGTGGCCGCAACGACGTAGACAAGCGTGCGCAGGAAGACCACCCCGAGCTGTCCGGTAAACAGCTCTCCGAGTACTTCCACGAACGTCGAAGGGTTCCACTGCAGCGGGTTCCAGACGGGCAGCGTATCCCCGAAGATGGGATCCGAGATCCCCATCGCCATCGCGAGGATCGCGTAGAGGGGCGTCACGAAGAGGATTATCAGCCAGACGACACCGGGCAGGGCGAAAGAGGCCCACAACCAGCGTCTCTCGCCGACCACCCCTCTCTCGTCGTCGACCTTGCTCACGGCCCTAGCCGCCCTGCTGGACCCTGGACCACACGTCCAGCCATCGCTTGTCCTCCTCGGGCGTCAGTTGCTGCGGTATCTGGCCCATGTCGAAGTCGCTCTGCACGATAACCGTCGTTTCGAGGTTCTTGATGATCGTCCCGTCCTCGACGAGCTTGCCGGGCTCCAGGGCGTTTATGGGCGGCTGGTAGCCGTTCCAGCTGAAGTTCTTGATCGCCACCTTATCGTCGAGCATGTAGTTGAGGAACATGTGGCCTAAGACCGGGTGCTCCGCGCCGTTGAGCACCGCGAGGTTGTCGTTGGATACGTAGCCTCCCGCCCCGCCTTGCGCCTTCGGGGGCCACACGTAGCGCAGCACCGAAGGGTCGTCGCCCTTTGGCATGTAGTAGGGCGCGTAGACCATGTCGCCCGACCATGCATGGTGGATGCCGAAGACACCTTCCGGCAGCTTGGAGTATGCACCATCGATGGTGTACCGGATGTCTACCAGGTCCGTGAGCTCGATAAGGTTGTTCTGGGCGGCCTTCATGTCGTCCGGGTTGGCGCTGTTGATCTCGGTGATGCCGTCCCTGTACATCCCGACCCCGATCGTCTCCCTGTAGTCGTCGTAGAGTCCTATCAATCCCTTGTACTCGGAATTCCAGAACGCCTCCCAGGGATTGTCCATGGCCGCGACGTCGGCGTCGACCTTGTCCGTCCGCCAACCGATCCCGGTCAGGTAGACGGTGTAGGGGACCGTGTAGCGCGAACCTCTGTCGTAATAGGGGTCCGCGAGCATCGGCCAGACGTTCTTCTTCAGGTTCGGCAGGTAGTCGTGGTTCAGGGGCTGAAGTAACTTCCCCGCCACGAACTTCGGGATGACCTCGGCCGTTGGGACAAAGACGTCGAAGTCGACCTTGCCGGTTCTCAGTTTCTGGGTGGCCTCCTCCAGGTTGTAGAAGGTCGTGAGCTCGACCTCGACGCCGAACTCCTCCTCGAAGTCGTTGAGCACGCGCGTGTAGATATATTCCGACCAGTTGTAAAGGCGCAAAGGCCCCTCTTCTGGCTCCAACCCGGAGTCGATCATCGGGTTGTCGTCGAAGAGGGGCTGCTTGACGGGGTCTTCCCTGGTGCCGACGACAACCTCAGACGCCGACGAGGAGCCGGGCCCCGAACCGCAACCAACGAGCAGCCCGCCCGCCGCGGCCGTCCCCGCCATCAACCTCAGCGCCTCGCGGCGCGAGATGGGGCGCCCCCAGGGAGATCTTTCCCTCGGGTGGAATGCCATACTTATCTACCTCCTCTCGGGGCGTCCGGACACCCCGTCCCTACCCCTCGGCCGCGAGCTCCTCTCGCCCGGCGCCCGCGTCCGGGTCGAAGCCCAATTCCCTGGCCGCTGCGTCAAGACACATCTCGTTGGCCAGTTCTCCGTTCACCGCGGGGTCCTCGAACAACACCTGGAGCGCCAGGCCGTCCATGAGCGCGGAGAAGTACGTCGCGAAGCGCTCGGGATCGCAAGCCCCGAACTCGCCTGAGCGCTGGCCCTCCCTCACCACCTCAGCGATGGTGTTTCGCCAGCGGCGTTCGAGCGCCTCGCGCTTGCGGGCCGCCTCCTCATCGCGTAGAGCCCGCGACCACAACTCGACCCACAGCGTCCAGTACTCGTCGCTCTCGCGCCGTACCACCGGAGGACATGCCAGCTCTATCAACCGCACCAGCCGCCTCGAGGCACCCTCGATGCCCGTCAGCTCCCGGAAAGCCTCTATGTAGAAAAGATCCTCAGCGTAAGCGAGCGCCTCGGTCAGAAGCGCCTCTTTGGACCCGAAGTAGTACAACACCAGCGCTGGGCTCAAATCCGCCCTGTCCGCCACGTCGGCGATGCGCGTCTCACACAGACCACGGGCGGCGATCACCTCCATGGCAGCCTCCAGCATCTGCGTGCGGCGCCTCTGCGTCAACTTGGGCCTCGCGCCCATGCCCCTCCTACACTCGGACTTGTGAACGACTATTTAATGCACAACGATAGCACAGGCGTCCACTCCGGTCCACAAGAAACCGGCAATCTCCTATCGGAAAGAAACGTCTTGCCACCGTAAACGCAGGATGTTACATTGAATGGTGGTTTAGTTATCAGTCGCAGGCCTGTGAAAGGAGAGGGTGATGAGGGGCGGTTACGAAGCCATAGTCATCGGCGGGGGGCACAACGGTCTGGCCGCGGGGGCCTATCTCGCCCGCGATGGGTTGAGGACGGTGGTGCTCGAGGCCCGCGACAAGGTCGGTGGGGCGGCGGTGACCGACGCGCCGTGGCCGGAGGCCCCCGAGTTCAACGTCACCACCTACTCCTACGTGATGAGTTTGATGCCCCGGCGCGTCATCGACGAGTTAAGGTTGGAGCATCACGGGTACAAGGTATATCCGATGGGGCCTTCCTACTACGCCTTTCCGGACGGGCGGTCTCTGATCATGACTGGGGTGGATGCCAGGAAAGATTATGAGACGCTAGCGCAATTCTCGCGCAAAGATGCGGAGGCGTACGAGGGGTGGCGGAAGTGGCTCGGAGAGCTGGCGGAGATCATGGAGCCCCTGTTGCTGACGACGCCGCCGAAGGTAGGGTCCAGGCATCCGCTTGACCTCCTGGAACAGCTGAAGCTGGCGTGGCGGCTGCGGGGACTGGATGTGCCGCGGGTGGGCGAGCTCACCAGGCTCATGACCATGAGCGCCTGGGATCTGCTCGACGACTGGTTCGAGTCGCCGCAGATCAAGGGCGCCATGGCCGTCGACGGCATTATCGGGACGTGGGCCGGTCCGGCGACCCCTGGGACGGCGTACGTCTTGATGCACCACGAGATCGGGGACGCCGGCCTCGGCCTCAGCTCGTGGGGATATCCCAGGGGAGGTATGGGGGCCGTCTCCGACGCCCTCAGGAGTTCGGCAGAGGCGTTCGGCGCGGAGGTAAAGACCAACGCGCCGGTCGAGCGTATCGTGCAGAGAGATGGACGGGTGACGGGCGTGGCGCTCGAGGGCGGCGAGGAACTCGAGGCCGACCTCGTGGTGGCGGCGACGCACCCGAGGATCACGTTCCTGGAGCAGCTCGGGCGGGAAGAGTTACCCGCAGAGTTCGTGGGTAGCATCGAGCGGTGGAACTCCCGCAGCGGGGTCGTCAAGATCAACCTGGCCCTCTCGGAGCTACCCGATTTCACCGCCGACCCCGGCCCTGGGGAACACCTCGGCGGGGCCATAGAGCTGGCCCACTCCATCGACTACATCGAGGAGGCTTTCCAGGACGCGCGGCGCGGGGAGGCGGCGCGCCGGCCTTTCTCCGACGGCGTCATACCCACGGTCTTCGACCGCACGCTCTGTCCCGAGGGGTACCACATAATGTCGCTCTTCACGCAGTGGGTTCCGCACGAGTGGTCAGAGGAGCCCCACAGGGAAGAGCTCGAGGCGTACGCGGACCGCGTGATCGACGGCTACGGCGAGCTGGCGCCGAATGTGAAAGGGGCGATCCTGCACCGCCAGGTGTTAGGTCCTTACGACATGGAGCAGGAGATCGGGCTCGTCGGGGGAAACATCTTCCACGGCGAGCTCTCGGCCGAGCAGCTCTTCCACATGCGACCAGCCCCCGGTTACGCGGACTACCGGACGCCTATTCGGGGTCTCTACCAGGCCTCTTCGGCCACCCACGGCGGCGGCGGGGTATGCGCCATCCCGGCGTACAACTGCGTGCGGGAGATCCGGCGTGACCGGCGCAGGCAGCGCATAAAGGAACGGCTCACGCTGCGCAACCGCGGATAGCCCGGTGGCGGTGAACGAGGCCATGCGCGCCATGTTGGAGGCGCGCTCGGTCGCGGTGGTCGGCGCCAGCCCAAAGGTCGACTCGCCGGGCAACTACATGATGAGACAGCTCACCATCGGTGGTTTCTCCGGCCAGGTGGCTGCGGTCAACCCCAAGTACGACAGAGTCGAGGGCATCGCCTGCTACCCGTCGCTTACAGGGGTGCCTTTCGCCCCCGACCTGGTGCTTCTGGGTGTGGGCAACCGGCGGCTGGAGGGGCAGATGGAGGAGGCGGCCCGCTGCCGCGCACGGGGCGTCGTCGTCTTCGCGAGCGGGCTCGAGGATCCGCCCGGCGACCCCCCGCTCACCGAGCGGCTCAGGAGCATCGCGGCCGGGGCTGGTATGGTCGTCTGTGGCGCCAACTGCATGGGGTTTGCGGACATCGAGCGAGGGCTTCGCGCCCTGGCCTTCGACGAGCGCGCGGATCTGGAGCCGGGGAAC
The DNA here is from genome assembly GCA_046732815.1 of Actinomycetota bacterium. Classification (GTDB taxonomy): domain Bacteria; phylum Actinomycetota; class Rubrobacteria; order Rubrobacterales; family Rubrobacteraceae; genus Rubrobacter_D. Next base: position 6,368 of record JBKPNW010000264.1, read on the forward strand.
GTGGCCTGGATCTCCCACTCCGGCTCCGCCTTCTCGGCGCTGCTGCACGCGGAGAGGGGGATACGCTTCAACCTCGCCGTCTCCACCGGCCAGGAGCTGACGACCACCATGGCCGACTACATGCTCTACGCGCTCGAACGCGACTCGACGCGGGTGATCTCGTTGTTCCTGGAGACGGTAAGGGACCCCGAGGGTTTCAAACTGGCGCTGGAGAAGGCCGCGGAGCGAGACGTGCCCGTGGTAGCGCTGAAGGTAGGGAGGACGCCCGCCTCCCGCCGGCTCGTCACGGCCCACTCCGGCGCATTAGCCGGGGACGACGCCGCCTACGAAGCCCTGTTCGACGCGTACGGCGTTGCCCGCGTCGGCTCGCTCAACGAGATGGCCGACCTGGCCGAGCTCCTCGGGGCGGGGCGTCGCGCCGCGCCAGGAGGCCTGGCCGCCATCCTCGACTCCGGCGGAGAGAGGGTGCACCTGATCGACGCCGCTGCCGACCTCGGGGTTCCCTTCGCCCACCCTTCAGAGGAGACCCTCGAAGATATCGGCGCGAGGCTCGAGCCCGGCCTGCCGGCCGTCAACCCCCTCGACGCCTGGGGTACGGACAACGACCCCTACAACATCTTCCTGGACTGCTCCAGATACCTGGCCGACGATCCAGATACGGGCGCGTTCGCCTACGCGGTGGATCTGCACAGCGACAGGGCCGAGCGGGGGCACGCCTGGGCCGCAGAACGGGTCTGGGCCTCGACGGACAAGCCGTTTGCGGTGGTCTGCGGCGTAACGAGCGCGATCCAGGAGAGCGCCGCAGCTCGCCTGCGCTCCTCCGGGATCCCGGTGCTCGAGGACGTAACCTCGGGACTGCGTGCCTTCGGACACCTCTTCGCACGGCGCGACGACCGCGCGCTGCCGTCACCCACGCCCCCCGATCCGGTACCACAAGAGATCGTACAGCGCTGGCGCAAAATCCTGGCCGCCGGGAAGTGTCTCGGAGAAGCCAGCGCCCTGGAGCTGCTCGACGACTACGGTGTGCCCGTGGCGCGAACCGCCTCAGCAACGGACCTCGACGGGGTCGTGGCCGCGGCCTGGCACTTCGGCTACCCGGTCGCCCTAAAGACAGCGGGAGCTTCCCACAAGACCGAGGTCAGCGGGGTTACGCTCGGCATTCGGGACGAAGATGCCCTGGCCGTGGCTTACAGGGAGATGTCCTCGCGCCTAGGTCCTGCTGTCACGGTACAGGAGATGGTGGGGCCAGGTGTCGAGATGGCGCTAGGGGTGGTGCGCGATGCCCAGTTCGGCCCGCTGGTCATGGTCGCCGCCGGCGGCGTCCTGATCGAGACGCTCGGCGATAGGCGTCTCGCCCTGCCGCCCCTCGACCAGGCAAGGGCCTCGAAGCACATCGGTCGGCTCTCCGTCCGCCCTCTGCTCGACGGGGTCAGGGACGCACCACCGGCGGACGTCAACGCGCTAGCAGGAGCTTTATCGCGGCTTTCCATACTGGCCCAAGACCTGGGGGACCTCATCGGCGCCCTCGACGTCAACCCTATCATCGTCGGCCCGCACGGGTGTGCGGCGGTCGACGCTCTGGTCGAGCCATCAGCCGTCAACGAAAACAAAAAGCTGAAGTGCTGACCAGCTGAAATGCTGAAATGCTACCCAACCTGCTTGTGGGTGCGTTCCGGTGGGATCCAATCCCGTAACTGGGTGGCCCTGCCTTCGAGGTATCCACGGGCCACCGTCGCGACGAACTTGCCCGACGTCGACTCGTCCGGCGAGAGCGGTCCCTGCCTGTAACCGCGCGAAGCGGCGCCCCTCTGCACGCCCTCGCACGCTTTCCAATCCTGCCCGTTGGTCAGGTCCCAGAACTCGATCGCGTACGAAGGATCGAACCCCTCGGTCTCGACCGCCTCGCGAGAGAACAGCCACTCGCACTCCACGGCGGTCCTACCCGGGGCGAGGGGCCTGAGGCGGTGCGTCATAACGTAGTCGGGGTGGGGGCTGATCAGGAGGTTGGGGAAGAGCTGGTAGTAGTACACCTCCCTCTCCTGCCCCTCCGCCAGGTACGGCAGCCTGGGGGCGAAGCTCTCGCCCGTCAGCGACATGGTCTCGGCGTGATCCTCGAGCTCCATGGACCCGCCGAACCAGATCCCCCGCGCCTCGTGGTCCTCGCCACTCTTCGGCGGGCTCACCTTGCAGAGCTCGGGGTGGATGGATGGGCAGTGATAACACTCGTGGTAGTTCTCGACGAGTATCTTCCAGTTGGCCCCGATCTCGTAGCTGCGCCTGGCGACCGTCACGAGCTCGCCGGGGCGGTGGTTCCCGATCATCTCCCCCAAATTGCCCACATGCTCCTCGAAGGGAGGCGCGTCCCCGCTCGCGTTCGCGAACAGCCACCCCTCCCACTCGGCGATCCTGACCTGCACGAGCGGGTAGTCGGCTTTGTCGAACCAGGGACTACTCCCGAAGCCCGGAGCCCCCTGCAAACTGCCGTCCAGCCCGTAAGCCCACGCATGATAAGGGCAGCGGATGAACCTGCCACTCGACGACTCGCCTACCTCGGCGAGCAGGTGCCCGCGGTGGCGGCACACGTTGTAGAAGGCCCGCAGGTTCCCCTCCTCGTCCCGCACAAGAAGCGCCGACTCGCGGCCGAGCGCCACCGCACAACGGTCACCAGGGCCGCGCAAGTCCTCCGCACGTCCCACGCAAACCCAGCTCTCGTCGAAGAAGTGCTCCATCTCCCAGTCGAGCACCGCATCGTCGTTGAACGCCTCAGCAGGCAGGCTCATCTGCCCCTCGGAGATCACCGACAAAGATAGCAATTCGCGGTCTATGGGCGCCATAGACACTCCCCTTCCGACCCGTCCGTTACACGCTTCTCGACGATCCTGCCTCCAACCGGCGGCCCTCCGGCATGCCGGTTGCCCCGGCCCGCCAGTTTCAGTATAATCTATTTTGAATGGTGATTCAAGAATACATCCGGGGCGATTCGCGGGCTCCGGTCCGCCGTGGTGAATCTTGCCGCGCTGGGTACGGAGAGATCGGTCGTGGGGGATGCAGTGTGGGGCGGGTCGTGGCGGCAGGGACACTGCGCCCGTGTTTTATTGAATAATGGTTCAAGGGTGATGGATCTTGAGGAGGAGCGGGGCATGACGGTTTACGAGGTGGCCGTGATCGGCGGTGGAAACCTTGGTCTTTGGACGGCGCACCGGTTGGCGCGCCGTGGTTTCGGGCGGATCGCGGTGTTGGAGAGGGGTTGGGCCGGGGGTGGTGCGACGAGCCGTTCGGCGGGGGTGGTACGCCAGCAGGGCGGCTCGGAGACGGCGGCGAGGCTGGGTAAGCTCTCCCGCGAGTTGTATCTGCGGCTGGGGGACGAGTTGGGCCTGGACTCCGGCTTTACGGAGACGGGCTACTACATCGTCGCCGAGACCGAGGAGGAGAGGGAAAGTTACCTGCGGCTGGTCGAGGTGCGGCGGGAGGCCGGGGTCGAGAACGAGTGGGTCGAACCCGACGAAGGCAAACGACGCTTCCCCGACCTGAACTGGAACCGCTTTGTGGGGGCGACGTACACCCCGGACGACGGCTACGTCCACCCGCCGGTGGCGGCCCGCAATGCCACGTGTGCGGTGCTCGGTGATGAGGCGGTGGACATCTTCGAAATGTGCGGAGTGTCCGGCGTCGACCAGAAGGGCGACCGTTACTCCGTCGCGACCGAACGGGGCACCTTCGAGGCAGCGAGGGTTGTGGACGCGGGCGGCCCGCGGGGGGCGCGCGACGTGGGGGCCATGGTCGGCCTGGATGTGCCCGTGATGGCCGTCCGTCACCAGGTCGTTACCTTTCCGACGCTCGCCGAGGGCTACTCCCACCCGTTTCCACTAGTCTTCAACGTGGGCAAAGGCTACTACTGGCGGCCCGAAGAGCAGGGCGTCTTGCTCGGCATGAGCAACCCGGTGGATGAGGCCGACGAGACGGGACGCTACCAGATCGACTTCGACTGGGATTACTACGAGGGGTTGCGCCCCGATTGGGAGTCCGCACACCCGGCGCTCGGGGGCTTGCCGGTCTCGCGGGTGTGGGCCGCGTCCATCGATTACACGCCGGATCACCTCCCGATCATCGACGAGCCGGTGGAGGGCTTCTACGTCCTCGCCGCCGGCGGACACGGGATGATGTGGGGACCGGCGCTAGGGGAGAAGATGGCCGAGCTCATCTCTGAGGGCAGGGTCGAAGATCTGCCTGCGGAGGACATAGAGCTCGCGCGGTTCTCGCGGGAGCGGGACCCCGACAGGGCGGAGGACACCATCGCCCTTCCCTTCCCCAAGAAGTAGAAGAGGAGATAGAGCTGTGACCACGGCGCCACAGATGACGGCCGAGATTCCGGAAGAAGTAAAGGCGCTGAAGAGGCGCATCGCCGAGTTCGTGAGGGAAGAACTTCATCCTTTCGAGGCGGAGATCGCCGAGTGCGGAGGGATCGACGAGGAAAGACTGCGGGCGCTGCGCCAGAAGGCGCGGGAGGCCGGGTTCAGCAACCTCAACATGCCCGTGGAGTACGGCGGGATGGACCTTTCCATGATCTCGCTGGTGGCGCTGGAGGAGGAGTCGGGGAAGGTGACCAACGGTCTCGGGTACATGGTCGCCGACAGGGGACCGCGGGAGCTCCTCGAGCTGGCGAGTCCCGAGCAGGCAGAGCGCTACGTCATGCCCGTCTTGCGGGGCGAGACGCGGGAGGCCTGGGCCATCACCGAGCCGGAGGCCGGATCGGACATAAAGGATATAAAGACCACCGCAAAAAGAGACGGGGACGAATGGGTCCTGAACGGGGAGAAGTGGTTTGTGACCGGCGGCGAGCGGGCCGGGTTCTTTATCGTGCTGGCGTGGGCCGGCGAGGGACAGGCTTCATTCCTCGTGGAGCGCGAGACGCCGGGGCTGGAGTTCGTGCGCACTCCGGTCTTCATGCACGATCCTTACGCCTCCAAGCACGTCGAGCTCAGGCTAAAGGACTGCCGGGTCCCCGAGGACGCGCGCCTCGGAACCGGGGGAGACGAGGGGACCAAGCGCTGGTTCTCCCTGGAGAGGTTGATGATAGCCGCGCGTTGTTGCGGGGCGGCCGAGAGGCTCATAGATCTGGCCCTTTCGTGGTCGCTGGAGCGCGAGGCGTCGGGGAAGAAGATCTCCGAGTACCAGGCGATACAGTTCATGCTGGCCGACTCGGCTACCGAACTGAACGCCGCCAGGCTGATGGTCTACCACGTGGCCAGCATGTGGGACCTCGACGCCCCGAACATCCTGCACGGGAAGACGGCGATGGCGAAGCTTCTTGCTTCCGAGATGGCTGGCCGGGTGGCCGATCGGGCGGTCCAGATCTTCGGGGGTCGCGGGTACATGACCGAGAACCCGGCCGAGCGTTACTACCGCGAGCTCAGGGTCGACCGCATCTGGGAGGGCACGAGCGAGATACAGCGCTCGATCATCGCCCGCGGGTTGCTGAAACGGGGCCGGGAAGCATACACGATGGGCGGTTGAAGCGGTCTGCAAGTCAGCATTTCAACTAGTCAGCTTTTTGTTTCTTGCTGAAGCGCTTTAGCGTTGTCCAGGTTCATCCGTACGCCCTGCGAGCTCTGTAATCTCGGCGGCCAGGCTCCGTAGCGATTCGCGCAGCTCGGGCGGTTTGCGCACCACGAAGGGGAAGGAGAGGCCTGCCAGCACCCGCGCCATCCACGCGAGGTCGGAGGTCGAGGAGCGCATAACGACTCCCTGGGTCGTCTCTTCGACCGAGACGCCCATCTTCGGGAGTTGCCCGCGCGCTTCTTGCGCCGTCGTCTCAAGCAACACCTCTACGGAGTAGCGGTCCTCCTGCATCTCCGCAAGAGCCCCCAGCACCCCCTGGGGGGTATCGAAACCTGGCGGGAGCTCGAACGACTCGTCGAGCCTCTCCACCGAGAGCACCCGGTCCAACCTGAACAGGCGCCTTCCTTGTCGCAGGTGGCAGTAACCGAAGGCGTACCAGAAGGCGTCCCCCTGCATGACAGCGTAAGGGTCCACGGCCCTCTGAGTCTCTCCCGAATCACCTGACCGGTATCGCATCTCTACCCGCTTCCGCTCCCGCACGGCCCCGCTCAGGGTAACAACGACCTCGCCTGCGGGTAGACGCGCCGGGGCCGCGGCCGCGGGGATGACGACCTCCTCGAAGGTACGCACCCGCTCGCGCAACCCTTCCGGCATGACGCGCTCCAGCTTCGCCTGGGCACCCTCGACGGCGGGGGCTGCGCCTGATAGACCGAGCCTGCGTGCCGAGAGCAGCCCCAGGGCGAGCGCGAGCGCCTCTTCGTCCGTGAACATCATCGGCGGCAGCTTGAAGCCAGGTCTCAGAGTATAAGCGCCGAACCTGCCCCTCTCGGCCTCCACGGGCACGCCCATCTCCTGGAGCATCGCCACATAACGGCGCACGGTCCTCTCGCCTACCTCGAGCCTGCGGGCCAGCTCGGGACCGCCCATCCTCCCCCGCGCCTGGAGCAACTCCAGCATCGAGAGCAACCTCGTCGTCGGACGATAGCCGTACATTGTCGCTCCCTTCGGTCGCTCAGCATTTCAGCCGGTCAGCATTTCAGCACGTCGCCTGTTCCAGGCGACTTGTCGGCATTTCAGCCAAAACGACAGAAGCTGAAATGCTGACAAGCGAGGGCCCTTTGGGCCCGAAGCGTGCTGACTTGCTGAAATGCTTTTCATCAGGAAGGATTATGACCGCTTTTGCCAGTAGTCTCATCCGGTAAGCCAGTGAGGGAGATGCGCGGTGAACGACTGGTTATCTGTGGAGCTCGCGAAGGAGCGGAGAGAGAGCATTCTGGCCGAGGCCGAGGAGCGGCGGCTTGCGCGGCAGGCTCCTCGTAAGTCGGTCTGGGCCCCGCTGCGGGCGCGGGTGGCGAGGAGGATGTTCCAGTTCGCGGTGGCGCTGGAGAAGGAAGAGACCTGGCGGGCTGTGTGGGAGAGGCTGGAGGCGCCGCGGCACTCGTGACGCGCCCGAAGCGGGTTTATGGAGTCAGCTCCTTGTTTGTGGGCTGAAATGCTCGTCGTGCATGAGGCCCTTGGGCC
>JBKPNW010000265.1:0-37051 GCA_046732815.1 Actinomycetota bacterium
TTTGTCTACTAAGTTTCTTAACAATAGCGAGGGGACTCTAAAATAGCCTGGGCGGCACGTCAAGAGTAATTGCGAAGAATTTTTAAGAAATCCGAAGATTCTCTCCGATACTTGGGCGAGTCAGTCGTCCAGCGGCTTGACACAGCCCCTTCGGGGCTGTATTGTGCTCCGAGTTATTTACATCGAAATAGTAGACAAGGTAGGAATGGTAGACAAAATGAAGAGTGGAAGGACGGGGTAGATGGCTAATTTCCTGCTGTTGGCGATTGTGGGGCTTATTGCGCAGTTGGTCGATGGGTCGCTCGGCATGGCCTATGGGGTGACTTCGCAGAGCCTGCTGTTGACGGTGGGTATTGCGCCTGCTCTGGCGTCCGCGAGCGTGCACATCGCCGAGGTGGGCACGACGGCGGCGTCGGGTGCCTCCCACTGGCGGTTCGGGAACGTGGACTGGGCGAAAGTCTGGCCGCTTGCGATACCAGGGGCGATAGGGGCTTTCTTGGGCGCCGTGGTGTTGAGCGCGTTCATCACGGCCGAGGCGGCCGAACCCATCGTCGCCGTCTTCCTGTTCGCGTTGGGCGTCTTCGTGCTCGCGCGCTTCTCCTTCCGGCGCCACGAACGTCCCGTCCAGGACAGGCCCGTCTCCCGCAGCTTTCTGGCTCCCCTCGGCCTGATCGCCGGGTTCCTTGACGCCGCCGGCGGTGGGGGATGGGGCCCCATCTCGACGCCGACGCTGCTCTCTTCTGGGCGCATGGAGCCGCGCAAGATCATCGGTACAGTCGATACCAGCGAATTCCTCGTGGCCCTCAGCGCGAGCATCGGCTTCCTCTTCGCCCTGAGCTTCGCCGAGGTACCGTGGACCGTCGTCGGGGCGCTCCTCCTTGGCGGCATAGTGGCCGCCCCGATCGCCGCGTACATCGTGCGGATACTGCCGGTCCGCATCCTCGGCAGCGCCGTCGGAGGCCTCATCCTCGTCACGAACATGAAGACCTTCCTCGGGGCCGTCGGTGTAAGCGGCACGCTCGCCTTCCTGATCTACGTCCTGATCGTGGCCGTCTGGATCGCCGCCCTCGTCTTCTCGATCCGGGTCAACCGCCAGGAGCAGGGAGCCGCCGGAGATCCCTCCACGAGCCGGGTCGTCTGAATCGAAACCCGAAGCCGCTGTCCACCTGCATGGGCGGTTCGCGAATCGCCCATGCAAACTACTTCTAGATCCTCCGTGACGCGTTGCGGGGGCTCGTAAAAAAGTACCTCCACACACTTGACACCACATTGCACTCGCTATAGAGTCCGTAACGGTCTTGTAAAGTAAACCATCGTTATAGACAAAATAGTTTTAGGGAGGTTAGTGTAGATGAAGAATTTCCTCTTGCTGGCTCTGGCCGGTGTGGTCGCCCAGTTGGTGGATGGGTCACTGGGGATGGCGTACGGGGTCTCCTCCACGACGGTGCTATTGGCGGCGGGCGTGGCGCCGGCGCTGGCTTCGGCGGCCGTACACATGGCGGAGATAGGTACCACCGCGGTTTCGGGGATCTCGCACTCGAGCTTCGGCAACGTGGACTGGTCCAAGATCGTCTGGCTCGCCGTTCCTGGCGGGGTCGGGGCGCTGTTAGGAGCGCTGTCGCTGATATGGGCGTCTTCTCTCGAGACGACGTCGGCTTACGTGGAGCCGGCGGTCGCCGTGTTCCTGTTCATACTCGGGATCTACGTCCTAAGCCGGTTCGCTTTCAGGAGGAACGAGCGTCCCATCGAGGTCAGGCCGGTCCCCCGGGCGTTCCTGAGCCCGCTCGGATTCGTGGCCGGGTTCCTCGACGCCTTCGGCGGCGGCGGCTGGGGTCCCATCGCGACGCCGACGCTGCTCTCTTCTGGGCGCATGGAGCCGCGCAAGATCATCGGTACAGTCGATACCAGCGAGTTCGTGATCGCCGTTTGCGCGAGCGTCGGCTTCTTGTTCGGCCTCAGCCTCGCCGATGTACCGTGGACGATCGTCGGGGCCCTGTTCCTCGGCGGTCTGCTCGCCGCCCCCGTCGCGGCCTACATCGTCCGCATACTGCCGACCCGCATCATGGGCACGGCCGTCGGCGGGTTCATCCTGGTCGTCAACGCGAACACGTTCTTCGGCGCGATCGGGCTCCCGTCGAACATCGCCACCGTGGCCTACATTCTCCTCATAGGGGTCTGGATCGCGGCGCTCATCTTCGCGATAGGCGCCAGGCGCCAGGAGCAGGAGGAGGCGACAGAAGGCCAGACCGTCTAGGTTCTTTGCAAAGGGGCCCTGCCCTTTGCAAGCATTTCAGCCGGTCAGCACTTCAGCATTTCAGCAGAAAACAAAAAGCTGACTAGCTGAAATGCTGACTAGCTGACCAGCGCGGGGTTAGGAAGGGTCTCCCTTCCTAACCCCGCTGAGAGTTGCGCCTGGCTGCGCGTTTTTCGACGTAGCGGCGCATCTTCTCGTGTGTGCCGCACACTTCCATGGTGCACCAGCGACGGCTGCGGTTCTTGCTGGCGTCCAGAAACAGCCAGTAGCAGCCGGCGCAAAGCTTGAGCCGATCCAGGTCCCCCGAGGTCAGAAGCCCGGTCGCCGCGTGGGCTACGGGCCACAACGGCCTGTAGAGGTCCTCTTCGTCCTTCCACTCCCAGCGGAAGCCCTTGTCGCCCCCTGCTAGCTGCGCGCGCGAAAGGGCCTCGCACTCGTACCCACGCAGGTCCTCCAGGTTCCGGGAAAGGGGATCTTCGTCCTCTGCGATGGCGCGGAAAATCCCGCGGAGCGTGTCGCGCAACGCCAGGGCCTCGCGGTGTACGGCCTCCGCCCCTTCGGGCCTGCGGTTCGCCTCGCGAACCAGCTGCGCGGCCTCATCCCCGGATAGAAGTCCGACCCTTCCACTCCAGGCTAGGACGTCGCTATAGCTTCGGAAGTTGTCGAAACCGGGGTCCCCGTCTACGGTGTTTACGAAGTCGAGGGCGGGGTGCCCACCAACTATCCGTAACTCATCGATGTATCCGGAAGTTTCCATCAAAGAACATTTTACAGGTTTACGACGCTCCGGGTCATGGGTATCCTTGTTACCACCATGAAGGATTTTAGTAGAAACAAAGGGATAGGGAGGCGTTGGCCGGCGCTGGGGTTGCTGTGCGTGGCCCAGTTCGTGGTGGTATTGGACGCGACCATCGTGGCCATAGCACTTCCTGAGATACAGGCTGAGCTCGGGTTTTCGCAGTCCGGGCTTCAATGGGTCGTCTCGGCGTACACGCTGGCTTTCGGGGGATTTTTGTTGCTCGCTGGTCGGGCGGCGGATCTCTGGGGGAGGCGGAGGCTATTCGTGGTCGGGCTCGCGGTGTTTTCGGGTGCTTCGCTGGCTTGTGGGCTGGCGGTCTCCCCGTTCTCGCTCGTGGTCGGGCGCATCGTTCAGGGGTTGGGTGCTGCGATCGTGGCCCCCTCCGCGCTCTCGTCGCTGACGGCCGCTTTTCCCGAGGGGGAGGGACGCGGGCGCGCGCTCGGCGTGTGGACTGCGGCAGCGGCGGGTGGCGGCGCGACGGGCTGGTTGTTGGGGGGTCTCTTGACCGGGGGCCTGGGGTGGGAGTGGGTGTTTTTCGTCAACCTGCCGGTCGGAGTTCTGGGTATGGCGCTGGCTCCGGTCTTGATCTCTGAGAGCCGCGACGTCACGGCCCCCGCCCGTCTGGACGTGGCCGGCGCGGTGAGCGTGACGGCGGGCCTCACGCTGCTGGTCTACGGGATCACGCGGGTGCAGGAGGTGGGTTTGGCCGCGCCGGTAACCCTCGTTGCCCTCGGATCTTCGGTCGTGCTCCTGACGGGCTTTGTGGGAGTAGAGAGTCGGGTGGGGCACCCACTCGTACCACTCGGGGTGTTTCGCTCCCGCGTGCTGCTCGGCGCGAACCTGGTCGCGCTCGTGCTCACGGCGGCGACCACACCGCCGATGTTGCTCTGCACCCTCTACGTGCAACAGGTCCTCGGGTATCCGCCGGCCGAGGCGGGCCTCGTGTTTCCGCCTTTCAACGTCGCGGTCATCGGCGGGTCTCTGCTGGGACCGCGGCTCGTGGCACGGTTGGGGCCGAGGGTCACGATGGTGTGCGGGTTGCTCGCGATCGGCGCCGGGGCCGTCTGCTTTTTGGGGATCAGCCCACACGGTAGCGGGTATCTCTTGTATTTGATCCCTGGTTTCGTCCTCATGGGCGCTGGCCTGGGAGGCGCCTCGGTCGCCTCGACGGCTTCGGGGATCTCGGCGGCGGACGGCGGGCTGCAGGGACTCGCCTCGGGCCTCTTGAACTCCGCGGCCCAGATCGGCACTGTGCTTGGACTCGCTATCCTGATCCCGCTCTCCGCCGCCCGCTCGGAGGCGCTCGCCGAGACGGTGCCAGAAGGGGTCGCGCTCGTCGAAGGCTTCAGGCTGGCGTTCTTCGGCGCCGTAGTGATCGTGGGCTGCGGCATCGTGATCTCCGTGTTGCTCGTGGGCCGAAAGAAGCCGCAGGCATGACCCTCTATCGGGTGCAACGGACGCCGCCGTAATGTACCTTGCATAGCACTTCAGCAAGACCCTGGGGCTGACATGCTGAAATGCTGATGTGCTGACGAGCCGCCCGCAGGGCGGCGGGCTGACACGAAAGGAGCCGTTATGAAGCGGGTAGACTTCTATTACGATCTCGTGAGCCCCTACTCCTATCTGGCCTACGGGCGGATAGGGCACATCTGTGAGGAACACGGAGCAGAACTGGTACTGCGGCCGATGCTGCTCGGCGCGGTCCACAAAGCGGTTGGGCTACAGGCCCCGGTAGAGGTAGAGCCCAAAGCTCGCTACCAGGAGCGCGATATCCGCCGCTGGGCCGATTACTACGGCCTGGCCCTGCAGTTTCCCGACCCCTTCCCTTTCCGTACCCTGAAGACGATGCGGGCGGCGGTTTTCTTGCGGGAGAGGGGAGAGCTCGAGTCGTTCACCGGGGAGGCCTTCGCGCTGTATTGGAAGGATGGTGGGGCCCCGCAAGGACTGGACGCCGATGAAGACGACCCGATCTCATCCGTCGCCAGGCGGATAGGGGTCGACGCCGACGAAGTATTGAGCGGTGCCTCGAGCCCCGAGGCGAAGCAAGCTCTAAAATCCGCGACCTCGGAGGCGGTGAAGAGGGGCGTCTTCGGAGCCCCTGCCTTCTACGTCGACGATGAGTTGTTCTGGGGCAACGACAGGCTCCACTTCGTCGAAGCGGCCTTGCAGTCGGAGTAAGACTTCTCTCCTGCCATACCCGGGCCGGAGAAAACTTGATGCCCGTAGCCACGGTGTGCGGGTTGCGTCGGATGCCGGGGTGTGAGTAGTATTCGTTGCGTAGTGGGGATTGGAGAGCCGGGGCTCTTGCCTGGCTCAGGTGTGCGAAGGAGGTTCGTGTGGAGAGATTGGGCGGAGAGTACGAGGGGCAGACCTCATCGATACGCCAGGTAGCGGTTGCCAGTTTTATCGGGACGGCCATCGAGTGGTATGACTTCTTCCTCTATGGTACGGCTGCGGCGCTCATCTTCCCTGCGCTGTTTTTCCCGGAGTTCAGCGAGACGGCGGGGAGACTCGCTGCGGCCTCGACGTACGCGGTCGGCTTTGTGGCGCGGCCCGTAGGCGGGCTGGTCTTCGGCCACTTCGGGGACAGGATCGGCCGCAAGACTATGCTAATACTCTCACTCCTCATCATGGGGATCTCGACGGCCCTGATCGGGCTTCTGCCCACCTTCGAGAGCATCGGCATCTGGGCCCCTGTTCTGCTCGTCGTTTTCCGCTTCTGCCAGGGCATCGGAGTCGGCGGGGAGTGGGGCGGCGCCGTACTGATGGCCGTCGAGCACGCTCCCGAAGGCAGGCGCGGCTTCTACGGGAGCTGGCCGCAGATGGGCGTACCGGCCGGACTCCTCCTCGGCAACCTGGTCTTCTTCGCCTCCAGGGCCGTGCTGCCAACCGGCCTGGACTGGCGGACGCCTTTCCTGCTCAGCCTCCTGCTGGTGGCGGTCGGGCTCTTCATCCGGCTCAGGATCCTGGAGAGCCCCGTGTTCACGGAGGTCAAGGAGAGCGGGACCGAGGCGGACATGCCGATAATTGATGTGGTGCGGACCTATCCCAAGAACGTTCTTCTGGCGATGGGCATGCGCATAGCCGAGAACGGGCCCTTCTACATCCTGACCGTCTTCGTGCTCAGCTACATCACGGCAGAGCTGGGTCTCGGGGCGAACGTCGGCCTCGTCGGGGTGCTCATCGCCGCCGCGATCGGCCTGATCACGGTGCCGCTCTTCGGCTCGCTCTCAGACCGCGTGGGACGGCGACCTCTCTACCTGTTCGGGTCGGTCTTCCTGCTACTCTTCTCCTTCCCGTTCTTCTGGATGCTCAACACCGAGGCCACGCCCCTGATCTGGCTCGCCATCGTCCTCGCCGTCAACCTCGGCCATGACACCATGTACGGGCCGCAGGCCGCCTACTTCGCGGAGCTCTTCGGCACGCGCGTGCGCTACTCGGGAGCCTCCATCGGCTACCAGCTCGCCTCGGTCCTGGCCGGAGGCCTGGCCTTCCCGGTCTCGGAGTTCCTGATCGCCAACTACGGGTACCAGTCGATCGCCATCTACATGGCGCTGATGGCCCTGATAACGGTGATCTCGGTCCTCCTGGCCTCGGAGACCTATCAGAGCGACATCTACGGAACCCATGACCAGGAGCGCCAGCTTATCGCGGAGGAGTCCTGAGTTAGAGCCGTCAGCCATCGGCTTTTTGCTCTTGCCGACCGCCGATTGCTGAAAGCTCACAGGGCAGAAGGCTCTGCCTTCTGCCCTGTATACTGGTTTCCTGATGTCACATCGGGGAAAGATCATGCCTGGGGGGCGATTTCTTCGAAGTGAAGGAGGGACATGAATGAGGTTTTCATGACGCCGGGACCGTCGTCGGTCAACGTCGACCTTACGGGGCGCAGCGCCCTCGTGACCGGGGCGGCTAGCGGGATCGGACGCGCCTGCGCCGAGAGGCTCTCGCGGGCCGGTGCGGCCGTCACCGTGCTCGACCTCGACGGGGACTCTGTCGCAGAGGTCGCCGAAAGTATCGGAGGGGAGGCGCTTCAGGCCGACCTCTCGGACTACTCGGTGCTCGACGGGTTAGAGATCGACACCGACATAGTCGTCAACAACGCCGGGTTGCAGCATGTTGCGGCCGTGGAGGAGTTCCCGCCGGAGCGCTTTTCCATGATTCTCAGGATCATGCTAGAAGCCCCTTTCAGGATCGTACGGAAGGCTTTGCCGGGGATGTACGAGAGGGGCTGGGGGCGCGTTATCAACATCTCCTCTATCCACGGCACGGTCGCCTCACCTTACAAGTCAGCCTACGTCTCGGCTAAGCATGGCCTCGAAGGGTTCTCCAAGACCGTCGCCCTGGAGGGAGGCGACAGGGGTGTGACCTCCAACTGCATCTGTCCCGCCTACGTGCGGACGCCGCTGGTGGAGAACCAGATCTCCGACCAGGCCAAAACGCACGGTATCTCGGAGGATGAGGTCGTAGAGAAGATCATGCTGACCGAGCCCGCGATAAAGCGCCTGATCGAACCTGAGGAGGTGGCGGAGTTCGCGGCCTTCCTCTGCGCGCCGGAGGCATCGTTCATAAACGGCGCGTCGCTCGTTATGGACGGCGGGGCGACCGCCCATTAGAGAATTGGTCTGTAGAGGGAAAGGATTATCGTGACCGAAATCGCGGAAGGAACCCCGTTCTGGGAGCCTTCGGAAGAATTCAAGAACAATGCCAGGATCTCCGACTATATGCGGTGGCTCGAAGATGAGAAGAACCTCTCGTTCGGGGACTACAACGAGCTCTGGGAGTGGTCCGTAACCGACCTGGAAGGGTTCTGGGCTTCGATCTGGGAGTACTGCGGCATAGAAACCTCGAAGCCCTACGAGAGCGTGCTTGGAGAGCGGGAGATGCCAGGGGCAGAGTGGTTTCCCGGGGCGGAGCTGAACTACGCCGAGCACGTCCTGAGGCATGCCGCAGACCATCCCGAGGAGCCCGCCATCCTGCACCAGTCCGAGGTGAGATCCCTCGGCGAAGTGAGCTGGGGAGAGCTGCAGGAGAGGACGGCAGCGCTCGCCGCCGGCCTGAGGGAGTTGGGCGTAGAGCGGGGCGACAGGGTCGCCGCCTACCTTCCCAACATCCCCGAAGCCGTGATCGCCCTGCTCGCCTGCGCCTCTATAGGCGCGGTCTGGTCGAGTTGCTCCCCCGACTTCGGCGCCGGCAGCGTCGTCGACCGCATGGCTCAGATAGAGCCGAAAGTCCTCCTCGCGGTCGACGGATACCGTTACGGGGGCAAGGACTACGACAGGATGGATGTCGTCGCGAGGCTGCAAGGGGAGATACCGACGCTCCAGAAAACGGTAGTTCTGCCTTACGTCGCAGAAGATCCGGACACGAGCCGGCTCGAGAACGTCATCGTGTGGGACGATCTCCTGGCCGGGCACGAGGATGCGGAGCTCACCTTCGAGCAGGTACCTTTCGACCATCCGCTCTGGGTACTCTATTCGTCGGGCACGACGGGTCTTCCCAAGGCCATCGTGCACAGCCAGGGCGGCATCCTCATAGAGCACCTCAAGAAGGCCGCTCTGCACATAGATCTCGGATCCGAGGACCGCTTTTTCTGGTTCACCACGACGGGCTGGATGATGTGGAACCTGGTCGTCGCCGGCCTGCTCACCGGCTCCACCATCCTGCTCTACGACGGCAACCCGGGCCACCCCGACATGAACGTCCTCTGGGAGTTCGCCGAGAAGACGGGCATGACCTGTTTCGGAACCAGCGCGAGCTACATCACGGCCTGCATGAAAGCGGAGATAGAGCCGGGCAGAGATTTCGACCTTTCATCCCTCCAGTCCATCGGTTCCACGGGCTCGCCGCTGCCGCCCGAGGGCTTCGAGTGGACCTACGAGCATATCAAAGTGGACCTGTGGCTCTTCTCGACCAGCGGGGGCACCGACATGTGCACAGCGTTCGTCGGCGGGGTCCCGCTCCTGCCGGTCCGCGCGGGGGAGCTCCAGGCCCGTTCCCTGGGGGCAAAGATCGAGGCCTTCGACGAGGAGGGGAACCCGCAGATCGATGAGGTGGGGGAGCTCGTCGTCACCGAGCCCATGCCATCCATGCCGATCTACTTCTGGAACGATCCGGAAGGGGAGAGGTACAGAGAGAGCTACTTCGATGTCTACCCCGGCGTGTGGCGGCACGGGGATTGGATCAAGGTGAAAGACGACGGTGCCTGCGTGATCTACGGCCGCTCCGACTCGACCATAAACCGGGGCGGCATAAGGATGGGGACGAGCGAGATCTACTCCGCCGTAGACAGGGTGGAGGAAGTGGCCGACAGCCTCGTAGTCGATGTCCCGAGGGACGGTGGTAGCTCCTATATGCCGCTCTTCGTGGTCCTGCAAGAAGGGGTCGACCTCGACGACGACCTCGCAAGCAGGATAAAAGGGAGCATCAAGGAGAACGCCTCCCCCAGGCACGTGCCAAACGAGATCTACGTCGTCCCCGAGATACCCAAGACCCTGAACGGCAAGAAGCTCGAGGTGCCAGTAAAGAAGATTCTCTCCGGCACCCCACCCGAGGATGCCGCGAGCAAAGAGTCTCTAAGCAACCCGGATTCCCTCGACCGCTTCGTGGAGCTGGCCGAGAAGATCTAGCCGTCTCGCGGCGACGAAGGAGGCACGCGCGTGTACGAGACCATCTTCTTCGAGAAGGCCGGCGGCGTGGCGAACATCGCCCTGAATAGACCAAAGAAGCTGAACGCCTTCGACGGCACGATGCACGATGAGTTGCACGCCGCGCTGGACGAAGTCGCGGAAGACGATGAGATCCGCTGCATCGTCGTGCGGGGCGAAGGCCGCTGTTTCTCTGCCGGCGCCGACCTGGCGCAGATCGTCAGCGAGGCGGACGGCGACCCCGACCTCGGGGAATACCTGCGCGAGACCTACAGCCGGCTCGTAAAGCGGACGGTCGGGATGGAGAAGCCCCTGATCGCCGCCCTGCACGGGCCCGTCTACGGGGCGGGAGTCGGGCTGGCGCTGGCCTGCGACCTGCGAATCGCGGCGGAGAACACGAAGTTCTCGGTGGCCTTCATCAAGATAGGGCTCATGCCCGACGCGGGGGTCACGTTCTTGCTGCCGCGCGTCGTCGGCCTGGGAAGGGCCATGGAGATGAGTATGCTCGGCGACGCTGTGGACGCAGAAGAAGCCCACAGGATAGGACTCGTCAACAGGGTAGTAGCAGAAGATTCGCTCTCGGAAGAAGCGCAGAACCTGGCCGAGCGCCTCGCCGCGATGCCGACCGGGGCCCTAGGAAAGATGAAAGCCTCCCTCTATGCCAGCTTCGAGACGGACCTCGCAACGGCCCTGGAGCGCGAGGCCGAGGGCCAGACGTTCTGCGGCTACACGCAGGACCACAAAGAGGGCGTAACGGCATTCTTCGAGAAGCGCGAAGCAAGATTCGTCGGACGGTAGGCTCCGTCTCGGCGATGCCCGCAACCGTGGTTTGCTTGTAGGGGCGCTTCGCGAATAGCTCCCGCTACCGTCCTTCGAGCTCCTGACTGCGCCTGCCTGGCAGCGAGTAGATCAGCGCTCCATGCCTGCTCTCCACCGCGAGGTGCCCGCCTCCGGCGAGCTTGGAGAGCATCGAGTCTGCCTCGTTCACCGTGAGCGAGGTCTCCATCGCGGCCTCTGCCGGAGTTATGCTGCCGCCGTTGTCCCTTAGCGCCGACAGGAGCTCCCGCTCCTTGCTCGCGGATGGTTTTACGGCGCGTTGCTGGCCTCGCATGTCGGAGAGGCCCTTGCCGAGCAGGGCGGCGGCCGCGATCACGAAGGGTAGACCCGCAGCGGCGGTTCCAGAGGTCACCATAACGAGAATAGCGGCGATCACGAAACCAACACCCAGGAAGAGGAAGAGGGGAGGGTTACCTTTGTGGTCGCTTTGCCCCTGCCGCTGCTCCAGATCGTTCACCACACCTCCAGATTACTCGCAACCCGAAATACGGGCGTTCGACGTTATTCTAGACCCGGCCATCCGTGGCGCAAGTCGGGTCCCTTGCTCTGTCTAGGTTCCTTACGGCGCGTTTCTGTAGAATGATGCGGGCTTTCACGAGACGAAGGTGGGCGAATTCTTGAAGAGGCTCAGGGTGCTGATGACGCGGCAGGAAGTGGTGCCTGAGCGGCTCTCTGGCGCCACGGCCGTCGTCTTCGACGTGTTCATGGCGACGACGACCCTATTGACAATACTGGAGAACGGCGCGAGGGATGTCTACCCCGTGGTCAGCCTGGAGGAGGCCGACGAGGTCGCGCAGAAGCTGGACACCGGCTCGCTACTGCGCGGCGGCGAGCAAAACGCGGCGCGCATAGAGGGCTACGATCACGGTCCCTTCCCGGAAGAGTACGCGCCTGAGGTCGTCGGCGGCAAAGACGTAGTCTTCGTGACCACCAACGGCACCCGCGCCATCGCCGACGCCGCCCCCGCGGACACGGTCCTCCTCGGAACCCTCCGCAACGCCAGGGCTGTCGCAAGCCACCTCGAAGCCGCGGGGACGGACTCCATCTACCTCATCTGCGCGGGCGCGGGGGGCCGCTTCAACCTGGAGGACTTCCTCGGAGCGGCGACGGTTCTCTCCTGCATGGACGAGGACGGCTTCGAACTGAACGACGGCGCCCGGCTGGCCGTCGACTTCGCCGGACGCCACGGGGAGAACATCCACGAGATGCTAAAACTTGGCAGGGCGGGACGATGGTTCGTCGACAACGACAGGATGGACGCCTTCGATTTCGTCGCCGATGTGGGCGCGAGCGGGCTCGTGCCCGAGGTGGTAGGAGGAAAACTCCGCCGTACCGGTGAGCGTGAGATTGCATCCCCACTCGGCGTCTCCGACCCGAGCCAGAGAGGAATAACATGAGCGAGACCATAGATGTGCGCGAGGGCGAAGACTTCGACCTCGAAGCGGTCGAGCGATATCTGCGGTCCCACGTAAAAGAAGTGCCGGAAGGCGAACTCGAGGCCAGCCAGTTCCCCTCCGGCGCCTCCAACCTGACGTATCTCTTGAGAGTCGGGGACTGGGAGGGCGTCCTCCGCCGCCCACCACTCGGCCCGACTCCCCCGAAGGCCCACGACATGGGACGCGAGTCGGGCATACTGGAGAAGCTCAACGCCGTCTACCCGCTCGCCCCGAGACCGTATGTCTTCTGCGAGGACGAGTCCGTCATAGGAGCCCCCTTCTACGTTATGGAGCGCAGAACGGGGATCGTCCTCGACGACTCCTTCCCCGATGGTGTCGAGCCAGAAGAGGAGGAGCGTCGTGGGATCTCCCGCACCCTCGTCGACACGCTCGTCGCATTGCACGCCGTGGACGTCAGCGAGGCAGGCCTGGAGGACCTCGGCAAGCCCGACGGGTTCCTGCAACGCCAGACCGAAGGTTGGGTCTCCCGCTACGAAAAAGCGAAGACCGACGAGATAGAAGAGGTCGGGCCCCTCACCGAGTGGCTCGTCCGCGACATCCCCGAGAGCCCGCCCCCGACCGTCATCCACAACGACTACAAACTGAACAACCTCGTCCTCGACCCCGAAGACCTGACGAACGTAAGGGCCGTCCTCGACTGGGAGATGGCCACCGTCGGAGACCCGCTCTTCGACCTCGCCGTCTCGCTCTCCTACTGGATCGAACCCGGCGACCCCGATGAACTCAAGGCCGTCCTGCCGACCGTGACGGAGAGACCAGGCTTCTTTACCAGAAAGGAACTCATCGACCACTACGCCGCAAAGAGTGGCCGCGACCTCTCCGACATGCACTGGTACGTCGTCTTCGGCTACTTCAAGTTGGCCGGAATACTGCAACAGATCTTCGCCCGCTACAAAAACGGCCAGACCAAAGACGAGCGCTTCGCCACCTTCGGCGACAGAGCAAAGACCCTCATAGTGCACGCCGAAAACCTCTCCCGCACGGGCGAAGTCTAATGCCCGGCGGAGCCGGGCAGCATGTCAGCATTTCAGCACGGCGGACTCCGCCGCCTTGTCAGCATGTCAGCTAGTCAGCGGACAGCGAGAAGCTGACGTGTTTGAAGTAGCGGTTCATCAAGGAGTGATTAGTGGTCGTGCTAGGGCGGCGAGCCGACACCAAAAAGCTGAAATGCTGACGTGCTGAAAAGCGAAGCCCGAAGGGCTGAGCGCGCTGAAATGCTGAGCGACTGAAAGGAGCGAACTTGGGCCGTCTTGACGGCAGGGTTGCGATGGTGACGGGGGCTTCACGCGGTATCGGCGAGGCCACGGCGCGACGCTTCGCCCGCGAGGGCGCGCTGGTGTGCCTCACGGACGTGAAGCTTGAGGGCGCGCTCTCGACGGCGCGCCAGCTCGTGAACGAGGGTATGGACACCTTCGCGACCAAGGTGGACGTGACGAGCCGCACCGATGTCGAGCGGGCCGTCGGGGAGATCGTGAACCGCTACGGGCGCCTGGACATCCTCGTCAACAACGCCGGCGTAACGAGGGACAACCTGCTCTACAAGATGACCGACGAGGATTGGCGCACCGTATTGAACGTCAACCTCGGCGGCGCGTTCCTTTGCAGCAGGGCCGCCCAGAAGCACATGGTCGAGAAGAACTACGGTAGGATCGTCAACGTCTCGTCGTTGAGCGCGCTCGGCAACAGTGGCCAGGCCAACTACTCTGCGGCGAAGGCCGGCATCCAGGGCTTCACCAAGACGCTGGCCATCGAGCTAAGCCGCTACGGGGTCACCGTGAACGCCGTGGCTCCCGGCTTTATAGAGACGGAGATGACCCGCGAGACCGCGGCCCGGCTCGGCGTGGATTTCGACGACTTCGTCGCCCAGAGCGTGCAGAACATCCCCGTAGGCCGCGCGGGATGGCCCGAGGACGTGGCCGCCGCCATCCTGTACCTCGCCTCCGAGGAGGCCGCGTTCGTGAGCGGACAGGTGCTCTACGTCGCCGGCGGACCGGTAGATTAGTGCCTGCCCCGCACCGAATTCGGGAGGAGAGACGATGGAAGAGACCGTAGGAAACTTGGACAAAGACCAGCTGACCCGGCTCGCGCGCTACTTCGACGAGAAGGTCACTTTCTCACGGCACATGGGGAGCAAGGTCGAGGAAGTCGAGCCGGGGAAGGCCGTCTGCCACATAGACGTGGAGGACATCCACCTCAACGGCAACGGTACGCTGCACGGCGGCGTCTACGCCTCCCTGATGGACAATGCGATGGGGCTCTCCGTAGCCGCGCTCGTCGGCCTGAGGACCGCGACCATCGCCCTCGACGTTCACTTCCTCGGCGCCGTGAGGGAGGGTAGGATCATCTGCTCCGCCGAGGTCGTCCACCGAACGCGCCGCATCGCCACCGTCGAGGCCAAAGTCCGCGATGGCGAAGGAAACCTCGTGGCCCTCGGCACGGCCACCTTCCGCATCTTCGAGAAAAGGGGAGATCCGATAGTGTAGAGGCATGGGGCGGGTTGGATAAGTGGGAATGGAGGAGCCATGTCGGAGGCGAACAAAGAACTCGTTCGGCGGCACTTCGAGGAGACCTTCAACCGGCAGAACCTCGCGGTCTGTGAAGAGATCATGGCCGAAGATTTCGTGGAGCACGCGCTCGCACCTTTCGGCCAATCTGCTCCCGGCAGGGTTAACGGGCCACAGGCGATGCGCGAGAGCGCAGAATGGCTGCTGGCGCAGTTTCCCGACATGCACATGACGATCGAAGCGATAATTGCGGAAGGGGACACCGTGGCCGTTCGCGTCCTCTCGGAGGGTACGAACCTCGGACCCTTGAACGGCGTGGTGCCCCCGACGGGAAAGCGCTTCTCAGCCCGACAGAGCCACTGGTACCGCGTCGCCGAGGGCAAACTAGCCGAGCACTGGGCCACGCGCGAGGATCTGCCAACCATGCTGCAACTCGGGATCATCCAACCCCCAGGAGGGCCGCCTTCCTGAGCACGAGGGCGGTTCACGAACCGCCCCTACACCGAACACCCGTGCGGAAGGCCACATACCGACCCACGCCGGTCCACGTTTATCAACCGTCGCTCTCCAGAAGAACCCTCATACCTGTAGCCTGAGACCTGATGCCGAGTCCGTCAGTATGGTGGTGCTTGGTTGTCGCACGCGCAGGCCGAGCCCCTCGTATACGTCATTCCCGCGCAAGCGGAAATCCACGGGTAGCCCAAGACGTATGCCTTCGCGCGGTAGCGTCCACATTCAACAGGACTTGGTATGACGCCTCTAAGCGATATCATCTCGGATGAGACACCTGGGATAGGGAATGCCGCGCGGCGGCGTGCGAGGAGGAGATATGTTCCGCACGGAGAAACCGTGGCTCGAGGTCTACGAGGCCGGAAAGGTGGCGCCGGAGACGCGGATCTTCGAGGGCTCACTTTACGAACTGTTCTTGCAGGCGGCCGAGGAGCATCGCGGGAGGACGGCGCTGAGCTTCTACGGGACGAAGTTCGAGTTCGAGCGGTTGCAGGCCCTCGTCGAGAAGATGGCGGCCTCGCTCGCGGCGGCCGGGGTGGAGAAGGGAGATCGGGTCGCCCTCATGCTTCCCAACTGCCCGCAGTATGTGATCTCCTTTCTCGCGACGGTGAGGCTCGGGGCGGTCGTAACCCAGATCAACCCCCTGTACGTCGAGCGTGAGATCGCGTACATCCTCAACGACTCGGGCGCAGAGACCGTCGTCGTCTACGCGGACGTGTACGGGCGGGTAAAATCCGTGCTGCCCGATACGGACCTGAAGACCGCCATCGTCGTAGACTTCCAGGGCGAGCCCCAGGGATTAGATCCTGGGCACAGCTCCTTCGGCGATTTCCTCTCCGAGGACGCCGACCCCGCCCCGGAGGTGGATATAGATCCCGCCGCGGACGTGGCGGCGTTGCAGTACACGGGCGGAACGACGGGGGTATCCAAGGGTGCGATGCTGACCCACCGTAACCTGGTCGCCAACGTCGGGCAAACCATCGACGTGTTCGTCCGCGACCCGGCCCAGTTCAGGGGCCGCAAGTGCGTCGGCGCGCTGCCCTTCTTCCACATCTACGGCCTTACCTGCGTGATGCTATTCGGCATCAGGCTTGGCGTCGAGCAGGTACTGCTCCCCCGCTTCGAGGTGCAGGAGGCCCTTGCGATCTTCGAGAACGACCGTCCGACCATGTTCTCCGGTGTCCCCACGATGTACATGGCGCTCCTGGCTAGCGACGCGGACCTGCGCAAGCAACATCTGCACGACGTACAGATCTTCAACTCGGGCGGCTCCGCCCTACCCGTAAACCTGAAGCGTTCCTTCGAGGAGAAGGTAGGCAAGCCTGTTTTCGAGGGCTACGGTCTCTCCGAGGCCTCCCCCGTGACGCACAACAACCCGCCTTTTCTGGGTGAGGGACGCGAGGGCAGCATCGGCATTCCGATCCCTTCGACCGACGCCAGGATAGTCGACGTGGAGACGGGGGAGACCGAGATGCCCGTCGGCGAGTCGGGGGAGCTCGTCATCAAGGGCCCACAGGTCATGAAGGGCTACTGGGGCATGCCCGATGAGACGGCACAGACGCTAAGGGACGGCTGGCTCCACACGGGCGACATCGCGAAGATGGACGAGAGCGGCTACTTCTACATCGTCGACAGGAAGAAGGACATGATCCTGGCCTCGGGCTACAACGTCTACCCGCGCGAGATCGAAGAGGTCCTCTTCGAACACCCCGACGTGGCCGAGGCCGTCGCGATCGGCGTCCCCGACGAATACCGCGGCGAGACGGTCAAGGCCTACGTCGTCAAGCGCTCCGGCGCCCCGACGACGGAGAAGGAGATGCTCGACTTCTGCAAGATGCGCCTCGCCGCCTTCAAGACCCCGAAGGCAGTCGAGTTCCGCGAGGAGTTGCCCAAGAGTGCCGTCGGCAAGCTCCTTCGCCGCGTCCTCGTCGAGGAGGAACGCCAGAAGGCGAAGACCGACCCGGCGTAGTCAGGTAGGGTAAGGAACCCTTCGCCCCGAGCACGGGGTCTTCATCGCGCACTTCAGCATCTCAGCTAGTCAGCATGTCAGCTGGTCAGCTACCTGTTTGCTGCCTGCTGATACGGAATCGGCGCGATCCCTTACGCGGCGAAGGACGTGGACGAGCTCGACTCCTGATCCTTGCTTCCAGCTTGAGAGCGTCTGTCATTTCCGCCGCGTCGCACCGGTCATTCCCGCGAAAGCGGGAATCCACGGCGCGGTAGACGCTCCATGCTCCCGGCCGGAAACGCAATCAACAAGCTGAAGTGCGCGGATCGCAGAAGGTCAGACCTTCTGCGATCCGCTCTACACCGCTCCCTGGATGGCACCGACGATGCGGAGTACCACGTAGGCGATGACGAGCACGACTATGACGATTGCGGCGTACTTGATGAAGACGGCGGCCGTAAAGGCGCCGTCGCTTCCCCGCCGCGAGCCGGTCTCGCGGTCCATCATGTCTCTGTGGGCGTCCTCGTAGCCCTCGTCGTAGTCTCTTCTTCTGCCCATGTACCTCTCCTCTTGAAGGCGTCCAGTTGGACTCTATTATAGATGCTGCAGGGCCCGGAATGAGTCCCTACCGCAGGAGGGGTTTGACTGGCGTAGAATAAGTCCTCCTGCAAGACCGCGAGCGGAGGAACCTCTTCGATGCCGAACGTAACCATCATCGGTGCCGGGCTAGCCGGTAGCGAGGCTGCCTGGCAGGCCGCACAGCTTGGCTGCTCGGTCGAGTTGTGGGAGATGCGGCCTGACAAGGAGACTCCTGCCCACCGCACGCAGCACTTCGCCGAGCTCGTGTGCTCGAACTCGCTCGGGAATCGTTCCCTCGAAACGGCTTCAGGGTTGCTCAAGGAAGAGCTCAGGCGCCTGGGGTCGGTGATCCTGCACTGCGCCGACGCCAATTCCGTCCCCGCCGGCGGCGCACTCGGGGTGGCCCGCGAGGACTTCCCGCGCGCCGTCACCGCGACGGTCCGCGCCCACCCCAATATCGAGGTCGTACGCAAAGAGGCCACATACATCCCCGACGGCCCTGTGGTCGTGGCGACGGGACCGCTAACCTCGGACGCGCTGGCCGAGAAGATAGAGGCGCTCTCGGGGGAGAGGCTCTACTTCTACGATGCGGCCTCTCCCATCATCCACCGCGACTCCCTGGATGATTCCGTCATCTACCGGGCCTCCCGCTACGGCAAGGGCGAGGCCGCCTACCTGAACTGCCCGATGAACGAGAGCGAGTATTGCGCTTTTGTTGAAAACCTCGCGGCCGCCGAGCTAAGCCCCATAAAGGACTTCGAGGAGGACCTTTACTTTGAGGGCTGCCTCCCCGTCGAGACCATAGCCCGCCGCGGAAGGGAGACCCTCCGCTTCGGGCCGATGAAGCCCGTCGGGTTGCCCGACCCGCGCACCGGCGGGATCCCCCACGCGGTCGTACAGCTACGCCAGGACGATGCCGAGGGCCACCTCTACAACATCGTCGGCTTCCAGACGCGCCTGAAGTGGGGCGAGCAGCGGCGCGTATTTCGGACCATCCCCGGCCTGGAGAACGCCGATTTCGCCCGCATGGGCGTCATGCACCGCAATACGTATCTGCCCTCCAACCACATGCTCGAAGCCACCATGCGCATCAGTGAAGACCGTAGCGGGGCGCCCCTCTTTTTCGCGGGTCAACTCACCGGCGTCGAGGGCTACGTCGAGAGCACGGCGATGGGGCACATAGCGGGCACCAACGCGGCCAGGCTCGCGAAGGGGGAAGCGGCCATAACCATGCCGCGTGGCACGATGATGGGTGCGCTCGCCCACTACATCACGACCAAGGAAGGCACCCTCCAGCCCATAAACTCCAACTGGGGCCTCGTCCCTGCCGCCCCGAAAAGGGAGAACGGCAGGCGACTGCGCAAACCCGAGCGCAGGCAAAGGCAGGCCGGGATGGCGCTCTCCGTGCTGGAAGAGTTCATGCGCGAGGGTGCGAGAGCGGCCGTTTGATCTGCTGTAAGAAAGAGGCGGCGTGAGGATCGGAACACAGGATATCCTCGGCCTGGCGGTCGCGATCGTTGCCGCGGTAGGGTGCGCCTACTACTACATCGTGGCGGTGCTCGACAACCATCGGGCGCTCTCCAGGTCTGCGGCGCTCGGGTTCTTCGCCTTCAACGTGGTAGCGGCCATATTTCTCTTCAGGATCTTGTGAG
Organism: Actinomycetota bacterium; assembly: GCA_046732815.1. Taxonomy (GTDB): domain Bacteria; phylum Actinomycetota; class Rubrobacteria; order Rubrobacterales; family Rubrobacteraceae; genus Rubrobacter_D. Next base: position 19,185 of record JBKPNW010000265.1, read on the forward strand.
CGCGGCCTTCCTGTTCGCCCTGGCCGTCTCGCTTTGTGCCGCTGTGGTGGCGGCCCTCTTCGTAACCACGTGGCGCGATGAAGATCTCCTGGTCGCCGCGGTGGTGGCGTTCGTCCTCCTGCCGATACTCGTCCTCGCGATCATGGCCTGGAGAGAGGCGTTGTGAGGACAACCTAGACTACGATTGCTAGGTCGTGGTCCGCACGTGTAGAATGCTCCTTGCCAAAGTACAGGGGAGGAGAGCTGCGTGAAGCAGGCGGTGGCCCTCGTGGTGATGCTAGTCGTTGGCATCGCCCTTGCGATATACGGTCCCGACGTGCTCTCCGAAGAGCCGGCCGAAGCACAGAGTCAGGTCCCGAACGAACGTTGCCCCGGCCCCAGCCGCCAGATACTCCAGGAAAGGGGTGGTGGTGCCAGCACGATCTCCCGCGGCTACGCCAACTACGGGCCCTTTACGACCACAGGTGACTCTTTCGTGGTGCGGATGGACGCTTCATCCGGCCGGCCCGGAGGCGCGGCCGTAGCAGTCAGCGACGTGAGCGATACCGCCACTCCCACTGTTATCAGGCGGCAGGCTTTCCAGACTCCCGGTACTACATCGCTGCTGATCCAAAACGGACCGGGCGATTACGTCGTTACGGTGGGGTTCGTGGGCTCGGGTTACACCGTTACGGTCGAAGAATGTGCCGGCGGTCCAGCCGGCGGACCCCGCACCACGTCCACGAGCGTCTCCGCAGACCGTGGCGGCAGCGCCCCTCCGAGGACACCGCCCGCTAGCAGCCCTGCAAGGGACTCTACCCTGGACGCGGGGCCGGATACCGACCTCTTCCAGTCGGGCGGCCCGCAATCGGGTCCCCTCCCCCTGATGCCGGACGGCGGCTGTCCGAAGGAGTTCCCCGAAAAGAAAAACGGCGCCTGCTACGAGTAGTCCCGCAAAGAGGCCAAGCCTCTTTGCGAGCATTTCAGCATTTCAGCCAGTCAGCGCTTCAGCAAAAGCAAAGCTGACTGGCTGAAATGCTGACCAGCGCGGTAGCGGGGAGGGTTTACCCTCCCCGCTACCGCTGTGAGCGAAACCTTCAACGTGCTGCTACGTAAGTGTAGGTGGCCGGGCCTGAATCATCCCCCCTCCTTGTTCGAGCCCGGCCGCTCACCTTTGTTAACCCATCGTTAACGAGAATTTTCCATCTTCTTAACCATGGGCAGGGGGTGCTGCAGGTACCATGCTTTTCGAGGGAAGGAGGCAGATGTACTGGTACAACCCGAAGACGAGGAGCACGGAGACGAGGCCGGCTCCCCACACCGACACGGAGGCAAGAGATCTCCTTGGAGGCAACGTCAACACCGAGTCCTTTGTGAGCGAGTACGAGAGGCTGCGCGATACTGGCATGGACATCGAGCAGGCACTCATCTTCACCGGACACGAGTTCCGCCTCAGGCAACTGGAGTTTCGCGCCGCCAGGTAGACCGCAACGCTACCAACTCCCATCTCACGCCGTTAGATCCACCCCCAGCGAGAAGCTGACAAGCTGAAGTGCTGACCAGCTGAAATGCTTGCTAAGAGGGAACCTCTTAGCAAGCTCCTCTAGCGGGTGCGTCTCGTCCGGGAGCGCTGGGCTCCCCCGGCAACGAACATGACCGCCGAGACCGCCGCTATCCAGGCTAGTCCCACCAGGGCGGCCAGGAGGGGCAAGAGAAAATGCAGCAACGTCAGGACCGCGACCACGAATCCCGCGAGGGCCAACCCCCTCGGCAGAATACCCGTCCCCAGGGCCACCAGGGAGGTACTGAGTACCATAACCGACGTGCCAATCTGGCAATAGTGGTACAGCCACGCGGCGAGCGTCAGCGACACGAGCACGAAAGCGGCGTCAGGTTGGATGTCTCCGAAATGCTGCAGCACCGCCGGGTACAGGATCTCCACCGTGAACCCCACCGACGTTAGCGCCGCGAACACGATACCCCCCGCCAGCGCCGCCGCGGGTAGCCCCGCTCCTGCTCCCCTGGCCTCGCCTCCGGCACCCCTGAGTATCCCGTACAACACCCCGAGGAACAGGAGAAAGAAGAAGACGTGGAACAGAGGGAGAACGCCGTTGGAGAACACGAACGTCCCCACCCCGCCCGTGAAGTAAGACTGGGCCTCCCGCAGAGAGCCAGGGGCGTGCGGATAGCCTACCAGGTAGGCCGGAATCATCGCAACCACCGCCAGCAACCCCGCCAGGCCGCCCAAACGCACCAGGTTACCGTCCGCCATTTACCCCTCGCTTCCCCGTGTAGCCGTCTCTTTCAGGTGAAGTATAGGCATGACCGCAAAAGTGGCGCATGTCTTTCTGCTGGCGGGTAAAGCCGGTGTCGAAGAAGGTGTTGTGCAGCACCCTGCGAGCCCGCAACTCAGGTACGGACGATAGGCTTCGCCTTGACCCAGCCTTCTGCTTCGAGGCGTCTCCAAGCAACATCGACGTGCTGTCATCGAAAAGGTCGCCCTTGCGTGGCTTCCGATCTTGCACTATCTTCACGGCGGCTTCGAGCGATGTCGCTCCCTTCCGTTCTACCGTCCAGTGGACCGTTGCTAGTAATTCCATGCCGTAAGGAGTCTCGGACCCTTCAATTAGCCGGACCACCCGCTCTACATGCCCCTCCGTCTCCGGGTGGTCATGTCTCCAGAGCGCTAGGCTCCGCAGCCGGCGAGGGCTCATACGCGTACACTCGCACCTCTGGTATCCGCGCAAAGCGCGCAAAGGCGGCTTCGACCAGAGGTCGAACTTCGGCGTCCCAGTTCAACCCTCCGTTACCACAACCCAGGGGCGACATGGCAATAGAACGAATGTCCAGGCGCTTGATCTCACGGAGCAAATCTTCGAGTCCGTCGCGCACATACGCCACTCGCAATTTTTCTCTCCAATTGCGCTTTGTGGGAAAGTTGATGATGTAGCGAGGGTTAGTCATTTTTCCTAGGGGAACGTGAACACCTTGCCGATTTGCACTTCGTCACTCTTGCACGCGCGTTGGTAAGCTTTGAAGTTCTCCGGGAACTTCCTTTTGAACTGCAGGGCTATGCCCTTGCCCATAACCCCTACTATATTCATCGCATTGACCAAAGCTTCGGCGTCGGATTCGAGCAAGTTGTCACGACGAAACTCGATCATGCAGCTATCGTTCCCGTTTGACTGTTCTAAGAGACGTTCTGAAGCCCTGAACCTGTAGCTGCACAGAGCCCCTAAAGGGTCGTGGAGAGCGGCCTGACTTCTCTTTCGATGCTCTCTCCGGAGCTGTCCTTAACGACTTCCAGGTCGTAGTGGGATTGGGCGTTGATCCAGAAGCCTTCGCTCATGCCGAAGTAGCGCGAGAGCCTTAGAGCGGTGTCCGCGCTAATGCCTCTCTTCTCGCGCACTATGTCGTAGACGCGGGGCGCAGGAACGCCTATATCCTGGGCGAGTTTATAGGCCGTTATGCCCATCGGCCCAAGGAACTCCTCGCGAAGGAGCTCACCAGGGTGTACCGGCGGATAAATTCTCTCCTCACTCACCTTCGTCTCCTTCTCTAGCGGTGGTAATCTACTATCTCTACCTCGTAAGCGTCTCCTTCGTCCCAGATAAAGCAGATCCGGTACTGGTCGTTGATCCTTATGCTGTGCTGCCCCGCCCGATCTCCTGCGAGCTTCTCGAGGCGGTTGCCTGGAGGGACACGAAGATCAGACAACCCACCCGCGAAGTGGATCTGGGAAAGCTTCCTAAGCGCAGCTCTCTGAAGTTGTTGCGGTAATGCCTTCGACCGGCGACGCTTCCATACCTTCTCTGCCTCTTTGTCGGCGAAGCTTCTTATCATGCACTATATTAACACGGTTCATAATTTACGATAAACGTTAATGATCTGGTTCCGTGGTCGAGCGAACGAAAAGCCGACCGCTGAAGGCTGAGAGCTGACAGCTTGCAAAGGGGCCAGGGCATCTTTGCCGGGGCGGAGGCAAGAGAAAAGCCGGGACGCTCTGTAGAGGGGAAGGAAGGGAAGGTTCAGGAGGCGCCCGGCTTGACGATGATCGAATTGTATCGTCTAGGCGGGCCGGAGCGCATACCCCAAATGGGTGATTTTTGCGTAGCGCAAATGGGCGATGTCTCTGCGGGGGTCTCGTGCTTTGATACTTGCCTGGCGGAGGGGATATGGGGGAGCGTCGCGCTGGCGATCCCCCATTCTGCGAAGACAAGGCCGGGTTAGCCTTGCGAACCTACAGCTTGGCCGCCGCCTCCGTACGTAGCGCCGCGTCCAGGATGGTCTCGACGAGCGTCTCGAAACTGGTGCCCGCGGTCTCTGCCGCCAGAGGGAAGGTCGATGTCTCGGTGAAGCCGGGGATGGTCTTTACGTCGAGGACCCAGGGGACGCCTTCCGCGAAGATGGTATCTACCCTGGCGTAACCGGAGCAGCCGAGGACCTCGTAGACCGCTAGCGCCGTCTCCTCGACGAGGGAGGCGGCCTCGGACGATATCTCGGCGGGGATGGCGAAGTCTGTTGCGCCGGGGGTGTACTTCGCCTCGAAGTTGTAGGCGCCTTCGCGGGGACGGATCTCCACGAGCCCGAGCGCCCGCGGTTCCTCTCCGGCAGGCTCGATGATGGGGATGGAGATCTCCGTCCCCTCCACCCAGCGTTCGAGCAAGATCTTGGCGTCGTAACCGAGCGCCTCATAGACGGCGTCGAACAGCCCGTCGGGCCCCTCGACCCGCGAGAGCCCGAAGCTAGAACCCTCCCTGGCCGGCTTGACGACAAGCGGATACCCTAATTCTTCGGCCGCGACATCGAGCGCCGCCGAGGCGCCCATCTCGTTCATCGCCCTTCTAAGGAACGTGCGGAAAGGAGGAGTCCTTATGCCCGCGGCCCGCAGCGCCCGCTTGGCGTAGTCCTTGTCCATGCAGCGGATGGACGAGAGCGGCCCGCTCCCCGTATACGAGATGTCCAGGGTCTCGAGGAGTGCCTGCACCGTGCCATCCTCGCCGCCGGGACCGTGCAAACAGACGAAGGCGGCGTCGGGGGAGATCTCCATCAGCGCATCCGTGGTCGAGTCCTCGATATCGAACGGGTAGACCTCGTGGCCGAGGCGCTCGAGGGCGTGCTGCACGCGCCGGCCCGTGAGGAAGGAGACGTCCCTCTCCATAGAGTGTCCACCCCGCAAGACGGCCACGCGCGCCACTGGACCCCTAACCCTCCGTGCCGGAGTTGAAGCTTGCCGAGCGGCTGCCGTGCAGCGCGCCCTCCTTGCGGTGCGAGCCGCGTTCCAGGTCGCTGCGCAGCTCCATGCGCTCCCTGATCACCTCGGAGAGTAGTTCTATGCCGCGCCGGATCCTCTCCGGCTCCACAAACGAGAAGTTGAGCCGCATGTTGTTCTTGCCCGTCCCCGGAGTACCCCCGTAGAACCCCTCGCCGGGTACGTAGGCCACGTTCCTTGCTATGGCGCGGGGGAGCATCGCGGTCGCGTCCAGATACGTGGGAAGGGTGGCCCAGACGAAGAGGCCGCCCTCGGGGTGGGTCCAGTGGACCTCTTTGGGCATGAACTCGACCAGGGCGTCGAGCATCGCGTCGCGGCGCTCCTTGTACATGGAGGTCAGGCGTCCCACGTAGGCCTTCCAGTCCGCGTTCTGGAAGTAAGAGGAGATCATCATCTGAGAGAGGTTCGAGGAGCAGAGGTCGGCGCCCTGTTTGCCCACGTTGATCTTGTGCAGTATACCCGGCTGGGCGTGCACCCACCCGAGCCTGACGCCGGGGGCGAAGATCTTGGAGAAAGTCCCCAGGTACACGACCCGATCAAGGTCCCCTTCTTCCTGCTCCAGCGCCGCCAGCGATGGGATCGGCTCGCCCTCGAAGCGGAGCATCCCGTAAGGGTTGTCCTCGACGATCACCAGGTCGAACTCCCGCGCCATCTCCAAGAGCTCCCTGCGCCGCTCGGCGACCATCGTAACCCCCGCGGGGTTCTGGAAGTTGGGTACAGTGTAGAGGAACTTGACGTGAAGCCCCGCCTTGCGGGCCTTCGTTAATGTCTCGCGGGCCGCAACAGGGATGATGCCGGCCCGGTCCATCGGGGCGTGGGCGATGCGCGGCCTGTACGCGGCGAACGCGTTGAGCGCCCCCGCGTAGGTCGGGCCCTCACAAAGGACAGCATCGCCCTCGTCGAGGAAGACCTTGGCGATGAGGTCGAGCCCCTGCTGGGCCCCCGTCGTGACGAAGACATCCTCCTGCCGCGCAGGCGTGCCCTCGGCGCCCATGACCTCGACTATCACGTCCTTTATGGCTTCGAGGCCCGCCGTCGGCCCGTACTGCAAAGCCTGGGCCGCGTCCGTGGCGATGTTCTTCGAGATCTCCCGGAACGCCTCCTCCCCGAAAGCCCTCGTGTCGGGGAAGCCGCCGGCCAGCGAGATTATGCCTGGCCGCGAGAGCGTGGCCATCAGGTCGCGGGTCGCCGCGGATTTCATGCCCTTGACCCTGTTGGCATAGAGGAAATCGAAGCGGTCGAGGTCTACGAGCGGCAAATGCTATCTCCCGTTGGCGATATGGTCTGAATGTCCCTCCGGCTGAGCCAGCCCGAACTCCGTGGGAATCTCAATGCGACTGCTAGCAGGATACATGGACGCGACTGTATCATAAAGAATCACTGTTATATACGCTCTATTGCGTCGCGGCGACGAGCGTGTTGTGGAAGCCGGCGATTCGCCACCCTTCCTCCTCGTTCACCAGCACCAGGGTCGAGACCGAGCTGTGCTCTCCGGCAAGCGGGCCGGATGGAGCGCTCAGATCGCTCCTCGCCTGGGCGAGAATAACGCCATCCGCTAGTGCCCGTGCCTGAAGGAGTACGTAGGATGTCCGACTATCTTTGTAGATGGAGTTGAAGATACCCTCATGCCCCTTCGCTATGGCCTCCCGGCCCTGATGGTAATCTCCGCGAATGGCGACAAAATCCGCATCCTCGGTAAAGGCCTCCCCGAAGGCCTCACCATCCCCCGCATTCCAACCGTCCTCCAATTGCTCGAGAAGTTCGCGCGCGATCTTCTCCGCTTGATCGTCCATACCTACCTCCCATTCGTGCAACCTGGGGACAAATTGCTATTCGACGGCGGAGCAAGCCAACCGGTCGACCAAGAGGCCCATGGTAGCATCGCCACCTCACGGTGGCTAACCTTACCCTTATGGACGCTACCTGTGCCGGGTCTTTGTGCATTATTGACTGTATCCTTCCTGTAGAACGCCGATCCTTTGCAGGGGGATGTCATGGAAGCCATCTTCGTGACCACCAACGAGCACAAGCGTCGAGAGGTGCAGGAGATCCTCGGTGTCGCGCTGGAGCGTGCGGATCTGGACCTGCCCGAGATCCAGGCCATCGACCCCGCCGAGGTCGCCGCCGAGAAGGCCTGCGCGGCACGGGAGGCTCTCGATAGACCGGGATTGCCTGTCATCGTCGAGGACTCGGGACTCATGGTCGACGCGTGGGGTGGGTTTCCGGGGGCGCTGACCAAGTGGCTCATACAGAGCGTCGGCAACGAGGGCCTGCTCAGGATGCTCGGCTCGGGTGAGGACCGTTCTGCAAAGGCTGTCTGCGTTGTGGCACTCGCAGAGGTGGACGGTAACGTGCGCACCTTCAGGGGTGAGGTTCCGGGGGCTCTGGCGCAGAGCCCCCGGGGTTCCGGCGGGTTCGGCTACGATCCCATATTCGTTCCCGGGTGGTCTTCCCTCACCTACGCCGAGATGGGCGCAGGCAAGAACGCGGACTCCCACAGGGCGCGGGCGTTCAGGGCCTTGCGGGGATGGTTGGGAGAGGCGCGAGACGGGGTATAGGAACGTGTGGAAGATACATACGAGACCCTGGGTTTTGGTATTCTTTCTTTTGGTTTGTACCTCTGAGAGGGAAGGGGCCGTTGAATGTCGGCAGATAATGGGCAATCGGAAGACGGGGGCGTAGAGACCCGCGAAGACGGTGCCATAGCTACAAGTTCGGAGCGCCTCGTAGACTTGTACCGCCAGATGGCCCTGATCCGGGCCTTCGAGGAGGCGTGCCAGAGGGGCTTCAGGCAGGGTAAGATCGGGGGCTACCTCCACGTCTACATCGGGCAGGAGGCCGTGGCCACGGGCTTCTTGCAGGCCTTCAAGGAGGGCGACAGGATCATCACGGCCTACCGCGACCACGCGCACGCGCTACTTTTGGGCAGCGATCCCAAAGAGGTCATGGCCGAGCTCTACGGCAAGGAGACGGGCCTGGTAAAGGGCAAGGGTGGCTCCATGCACCTTTTCGACGTCGAGCGCGGCCTGATGGGTGGCTACGGCATCGTCGGTGGGCACATACCCTTAGGGGTCGGTGTCGCATACGCCATGCGCTATGAGGAGACCGACCACATTTGCCAGCTGTATCTCGGGGACGGCGCGATGAGCCAGGGCGCCTTCCACGAGGCGGCCAACCTCGCGGGGCTCTGGGGCAAGGAAGGCCAGTGCCCCTGCCTGTTCATCATCGAGAACAACAAGTACGGAATGGGGACGAGCGTCGAGCGCACGACGGCGATGACCGACCTCGCGGCCAAGTTCGACGCCTACGGCATCGAGCACGAGAAGGTAGACGGCATGGACGTCGAGGCCGTAGTCGAGGTGGCGGAGAGGACCGTGGAGCAGGTAAGGGAGACGGGCAAACCGTACGCCGTCGAGGCGATTACCTACAGGACGGCCCCGCACGGTGCTGCCGACTTCTTCGAGAAGTACCGTACCAAGGAAGAGGTCGAAGAGTGGCGCGGGCGCGACCCGATCGGGATGGTCGAGCACAAGCTCATCGAGAACGACGTGCTCGACGATGATGAGATCGAGGAGATCAAGGGCGAGGCCAAGGAGCGGATACAGGAGGCCGTCGAGTTCGCCGACGAGAGCGAGGAGCCGCCGGAGGAGGAGCTCTACACGGACGTCTACGCCGGCGAGGACGAGTATATGGGGGAGGCGTAAGCCGTGGCAGAGACGAAGACCTACCGCGAGGCGCTAAGGGAGGCGATGGTCCACGAGCTAGACAACGACGAGAACGTCGTCCTCATGGGCGAGGATATCGGCGTCTACGGTGGCACCCACCTCATAACGGACGGCCTCTACGACGAGTACGGACCGAAACGGATCATGGACGTGCCGATCTCGGAGAACGGGTTCGTCGGCGCCGCGGTCGGCATGGCGATGATGGGGATGCGTCCCATCGTGGAGATGATGACCTGGAATTTCTCGTTTCTGGCGGCCGACCAGATCATCCAGAACGCCGCCAAGGTGCGCTATTTCTCGGGCGGCCAGGTAGAGGTGCCGCTCGTGATCCGGGGCCCCAACGGCGGCGGCGTACAGCTCTCGGCCCAGCACACCCACTCCCTGGAGAGCTTCTACGGCCATTTCCCCGGTCTCAAGGTCGTAGCGCCCGTGACCCCGAACGACGTCAAGGGCATGATGCTGACGGCCATCCGGGACCCCAACCCCGTGATCTTCCTTGAAGCCGGCGCCCTCTACGGGACCAAAGGCGAGGTCGAAGACGGGGACAACGCCGTGCCCTTCGGCAAGGCCCGCATCGCCCGCGAGGGCTCCGACGTCACCCTCATCGCCTACGGCCGGCAGGTCAATCTTTGCCTGAGGGCTGCGGACACGCTCGCGGAGGACGGCTTTGAGGCCGAGGTCATAGACCTCAGATCCCTGAGGCCCTTCGATGAGGACACCATTGTCGAGTCCGTGGTGAAGACGCACCGGGCCGTGGCCGTCCAGGAACAGTGGCGGTGGTTCGGGGTGGCGAGCGAGGTGGCGGCGATCATCCAGGATCGGGCCTTCGATTACCTGGACGCCCCCATAGAGCGCGTGAGTGGTGCCGAGGTCCCGGGGCCGTACGCGCGCAATCTTGAATTGATGGCCTTCCCGAGCGAGGAGCAGGTTACCAACGCGGCCCGCCGGGTTCTGTATGAGGAGGAGAAGTAAGGTGCCTGAAGTCATAATGCCCAAGATGGGCGACGCGATGGAGGAGGGCACTCTCCTCAAGTGGCTCAAGAGCGAGGGCGAGGAGGTCTCCGAGGGGGACGCTATAGCCGAGATCGAGACCGACAAGGTCACGATGGAGCTCGAGGCCGAGGACGAAGGGACGCTCGCACAACTCATCGCTGATGAGGGCCAGGACGTGCCCGTCGGCGAAGCCATAGCGTTCATCCAGGGCGAGGGTGAGGAGGTCCCCGAGCGCGTCGAAGGCGGTGGGGAAGCGGAAGAAGCGGCCGAAGAAGGCGGCGAGGAAGACGGAGGAGGGGCGCAGGCCACGGCCACGGAGACCGAGGCCCCCGAGGAAGGAGAGGAAGCCGGGACGCAGGAGGCTGACGGCCGGGCGGATGGCCGGGCCGACGGGCAATTCAGGGCCTCTCCCATAGTCCGCCGCCTGGCCGAGGAGAACGACCTCGACCTCGCGAAGATAGACGGCTCCGGTCCCGCCGGCCGCATCGTGGAGCGTGACGTGCGGGCCGCCATGGAGAGCGGGACGGCCCAGAGGACCGAAGAAGAAGACGGTGTGGCGGCGCCGGAGCAGGCGCAGCCGCAGCTGGCCGAGATGCAGGGCTTCCAGCCTGCTCGCCTGCCGGAACCGACCGAGGAGCCGGGGACGCAGCTCGTCGAGCCGACGCGGATGATGCAGGTCATCGGCGAGCGGATGACAGAGGCCCAGCAGCACATCCCGCACTTCTACGCCACCGTCGAGGTCAGGATGGACGCTGCGATGGCCCTGCGCAAGCAGCTCAACGAGCAGCTCGAAGAGGAGGGCCTCAAGCTCTCGGTCAACGACTTCGTGATGAAGGCCTGCGCCGTCGCCTTGAGGGGCTACCCCAACCTCAACGCCCTCTACACCACCCGCGGCGTCGAGCTCCACGAGAAGGTAGACATGGCCATGGCGGTGGCCCTGGATCAGGGCCTCATAACCCCCGTCATCAGGGATATCGGTAGCAAGGGCCTCGCCGCCATCTCCCAGGAGTCCAAGGACCTGGCGTCCAGGGCGCGCGACGGCAAGCTCCAGCCCGACGAGTACCAGGGCGGCACCATAACCGTCTCCAACATGGGCATGTTCGGCATCGAGAGCTTTACCGCCATAATCAACCCGCCGCAGGCCGCGATCGTCGCCGTCTCCAGCATCGCCAGACGCCCCGACTACGACGAGAACGGCGAGATCGTCCCCGCGAGCATAATGAAGTTAACCCTCTCGGCCGACCACCGCATCGCCAACGGCCGCGACGGCGCCCTCTACATGGCCGAGGTCAAGCGGGTCCTCGAGAACCCCGTGATGTTGATGGTGTAGGGGCCTCTCACAGCGAGTTGCAGAAGGATTGACCTTCTGCAACTCGCGCTGCTCAGCACGCTACGCCCTCTCAGCTCCGCTTGTCAGCACGGCGCCAAAGGCGCCTTGTCAGCTAGTCAGCTAGAGCTTGGGTAGGCGAAAGCTGAAGTGCTGAAATGCTGACAAGCCTGCGAAGCAGGCGTGCTGAAGTGCTGAAATGCTCGTCGTGCATAAGGGTTCACCCCTTATGCACGACGCTGTCAAACCCGTCCCTACGTTATTTCCGCTTCCCGACCTTCTTTTTCTTCCTGTTCCTGGCGCGGCCGCTCTTTTTCTGGTTCTGCGCGGGCTTCTGGGCCCGGGGAGCCTCGCGTTCCTCTTGCTTGGCGGCGACTTTCGTTTCGGCTTCCGTGGTGGGCTTCTCCGCATCCGTGTCCGCGGGCTTGTGCGGGAGGACGTAGTAGATCACGTAGTTCTGGGCGAAGGTGATGCAGTTGGAAGTGATCCAATAGACGAAGAGCCCCGAGGGAAACCTGGCAAGGAAGATGCCGAAGACTAGGGGCAGAAAGCGCATCAGCTGTTTCTGCTGCGAGGCCGTGTTCCTTATGGTCAGCTCCTGGGAGGCCATCATGGTCAGTATGTAGAGGGCGGGGAGGATGAAGAGGTGGTCGGGTTGGGTCAGGTCCTGGAACCACAACAATCCGCCGGTCCTGAAGCTCTCTAGCGTGTCGAAGTGCCTGATCGTGTAGTACAGGACGAGGAAGATGGGGAGCTGTATAAAGATGGGCAGGCAGCCCCCGAGCGGGTTGACCTTCCGCTCCTGGTAGAGCTTGGCCATCTCCTCCCTTTGTTTCTGGGGGTCGTCTTTGTACTCGGCCCGGATCCTGTCCATATCCGGTTTGAGCTCCTGCATCCTGCGCATGCTCTTGACCTGGCGGTAGGTGATCGGGAACAGCAGGGTGCGCACGACGATCGTAAGCATCACGATGGCCAGCCACCACGGCGCGCCCCAACCGTGGAAGGTCGAGAGCGTCGCCCCCATCAGGTTGAATAACGGGTCTAGAAGGTTCCTCAAGAAGTCCAGCATGTTTCGTCGTTTCCTCTTTCACGGTCCTGGAAGTTTCAGGTACGCGGTCCCGCGCTCCGGCGGGAAAGCGGACCTTACACCCAGCCGCCGAGGCCGGCGAGGAGAACGACGAGCGGGCCGAACAGGAGTGCCAGCAGTACGGGAAGATCGCTCGATTCGCCCCTGATGGCGTTCCTTACGAACGTCGCCCGCAGTACCCCCTTTGGGATGCAGCACGCCGAGGCCAGGGTGCCCGAGCGTCGGGAGATACTGACCGTGAGCTGGCCGATGCAGCCGGCCGCGCCGACGAGAGCGAGTATCGGAAAGCCGTACTCGAGGTTGGCGTAGACCTCTTCCCTGGAGAACAGGTTGACGAGCAGCCCGAGCAAGACGAGCCCGAAGGCAGGGGAGGAGATCCCCCGCCAGGCTCCTGTTACGACCACCGCGCGCTTTTTCCCGAACGTAGTGTTCAGAGGCCAGATCTCCTAAAAAGACTACGGCGGCGACGTTCCTCGCCGCCAGAACCCTGAGTCTAGCACTTTTCCGGCCCCAGGCGATGGGAGCCTGGCCTGCGCGAAGAGACTTCCTGCGATAAGCTACATGCCCCGCCCGCGGGGACGAGAGGGAGTGACCTCACGAAAGGAGGAATCCGTGGCTGTAGAGACGGAGACCATCAGGAACGTGTGCCTGATTGGGCACCGCGGAAGCGGCAAGACGGCCATAGCCGAGGGTATGATCGGGCTGGCTTCGGGACGAAGCGGTCCGACGAGCGGCGTCCTGGACTACACGGAAGAGGAGACCGAACGGGGTATGACGCTGGGCATGAGCGTCGCCCACCTCGGGTGGAAGGGGCGCCAGGTCAATGTGCTCGACACCCCCGGAGACGGGGGCTTCGTCGGCGATGCCTTTATAGCCCAGAGGGTGGCCGACTGCGCGATCTTGGTAGTCCACGCCCAGGACCCCATCCAGGTCGTCACCGAACGCGTGTGGCGCAGGGGGGAGAAGGAAGGCATCCCCCACATCATCGTCGTCAACCACCTCGACAGGGAGCGCACGGACTTCGGGGCCGTGATCGAGCAACTCAGGGAGCGCTTCGGCCCGGCCGTCGTCCCGCTGAATCTGCCCATCGGGAGCGAGGACGATCTCGTGGGCATCTACGGGCTCCTCACGGGGACCGCTTTTGTGGATGGCGAGCAGCGCGAAGAGATCCCCACGGGCATGGAAGATGAGGTAGACGCGGCCACGACGCAGCTCTTCGAGGCTATAGCGGAGAGCGACGACACATTGCTCGAGAAGTACCTGGAGGGCGAGGAGATCACGACCGAAGAGGCCTTCGAGGGGATCCGCAAGGGGATCGCCGATGGCCTGATCATCCCCGTCCTCGCGGCGAGCGCGGAGCGCATGATCGGCATAGACCGCCTGCTCGACGTGATCGCCGGTAGCGCCCCAAGCCCCTCCGACCTGGACCGTTGGATCTCGGAGGAAGGCGACGAGGTACCCTGCGATCCCGACGGTCCCTTCGCGGCCTACGCGTTCAAGACCTACGTGGATCCGTACGCCGGCCGCCTGAGCGTCCTCAAGATCGTGGGCGGCCGCTGCCGCTCGGACGAGGCGCTTACCAACCCACGCACCGGTTCCTCGGAGAGACTCGGCGGCATCTCGCACCTGGTCGGCAAGGAGCGCGAGCCCGTCGACGAGGCCGTCGCCGGGGACATCATCGCGGTGGCCAAACTCCGCGATACGGCGACCTTCGATACCCTCTGCAAACCCGAGAGACAGATGACCTTCGAACCCGTCGAACTCCCCGAGCCGACGGCGGCGTTCGCCGTCGGCGCCACGGCCCGCGGCGAAGAAGAAAAAGTCTTCGACGCCATAAGGCGCATGGTCGACGAGGACCCCTCGCTCAAGCTGGAGCGCACCGAGGCGACGGGTGAGGACATCCTCGCCGGGCTCGCCCAGATGCACGTGGAGCTCGCGCTGGAGCGCATCGAGCACCGCTATGGGGTCGAGGTCGAGGCGAGGGCACCCAAGGTCCCCTTGATGGAGACGATCATGGGCTCGGCCCAGGCCCAGGGCCGCTACAAGAAGCAGACCGGCGGCAGGGGCCAGTTCGGGGACGCGAGGATAGAGCTCTCCCCGCTGCCCCGCGGCTCTGGCTTCGAGTTCGAGAACGGCATCGTCGGCGGCGCCATCCCGCGCCAGTTCATCCCCGCTGTGGAGAAAGGCATAATCGAGGCGATGGCCGGGGGGAACATAGCAGGCTACCCTGTGGTCGATGTCAAGGTGCGTCTGCACGACGGCGCCTTCCACTCCGTCGACTCCTCCGAGAATGCCTTCAAGGTCGCGGGGTCCATGGCCTTCAAGAGCGCCGTCGAGAAGGCCCACCCCGTACTGCTGGAACCGTACGTGAAGGTCGAGGTGCTAACGCCATCTGAACTGGTCGGCGACATCATGGGCGACCTCTCCAGCCGCCGCGGAAGGCCGATGGGCGTCGAGCAGCGCGGTGAGCGTCAGATCATACAGGCCGAAGTGCCCCAGATCGAGATGCTCACCTACGCCCGCGACCTCCGCTCCATAACCGGCGGACGCGCCAACTTCCACGTCGAGGCAGGCCACTACGAGGAAGTCCCCCCGAACCTGGTGGAAAAAGTCCTCGCCGCCAACGAAAGAGAGGAAGAGAAAGCAGCGAGTTAGCTGGTCAGCAAGTCAGCACGCCACCAGGCTTCGCCTGGCGGCTCGTCAGCCTGTCAGCAAAAAGCTGAAGTGCTGACTAGCTGAAATGCTGACTAGCTCCCCGCGTAGCGGGGAACGGTGACGCCGACCAGGGAGTCCCGCGTGACGAGCTCGGCAAGCTCGTCCTCCGTCATGTCTTCCGTACCGGGCGGGCGCATGGGGAGGACCATGTAGCGGACGTCCGCGGTGCTGTCGTGGACGACGACCTCGACGTCATCTGGTGGCTCGAAGCCGAACTCGCGCATCACGGCGCGCGGTTCCCTGACGGCGCGCGAGCGGTATTCGAAGCTCTTGTACCAGTCCGGCGGGCGGCCGAGGACGGCCCGCGGGTAGCAGGAGCACAGGGTGCAGACGATCAGGTTGTGGACCTCAGGGGTGTTCTTTACGACGACGAACTCGGCGGGATGCTCGGGTTCCATGCCGAGCTGCGATGCCGCGGCCTTGGCGTCGGAGAGCAGCAGTTCCTCGAAGCCCTCGTCCACCCAGGCGCGGGCCACGAGCCTGGCGCCGTTGGCCGGGGAGCGGGCCTCCATGTAGGCGATGCTATCCTGCACCTCAGGCTCCGTGAGGACGCCTTTCTCCAGGAGCAGCGCCTCTATGGCCCTGATGCGCGCGGCGTAAGGGCTCATGGTCGTCTCCTCGTGCACGTGGTCGCTCATGCGCTCCCTCCTTTGCCGGGCTCCAGCCAGTGCTCGTAGACGTCGGCGTATAGATAATCTGTGGCATGACCCTCGTAGTCGTCCCAGAGGTCGGACTGCAAAAAGCCAACCTTGTACAGGGGCCGCTCGGGCAGGCCGGAGTGACCGTAGGCGAGTTCTTCCGGATTCGGGAACTCACCGATCATAGCTTCGATCCACCCGGTCTTACCTTTCAGGTACCCGGGGGTGCGCACGTGGCCGGGCTTCTCCGAGGGCAGGACCCGCACGCGGTCGCCGGGCTCGAATGTCACGGCCCGCCCCAGCGGCGCTCGATCTCGGCCGCCCTCTCGTCTACCTCGTCGGCGGAGAGAATCTCCTTCTCCACGAGGAGTTTCTCGGTCGCTGCCACCCAACGTTCGTAGTAGGAGAGGTCCCGGTAATCCTCGAGGCTCTCGATGGCCCTGCGGTGCTCGTCCGTGGTCTGGAGTCCCCTTGCGCCGAGGGCCGCGTTGATAGCGTCAGCGAGACGCTCCCAATCCTCGACCTCGTGCTGGCCCCTGTCTATGGAGCCTTCGGACGACCCGCCCATGTCGTGGACAGAGGACAAGAGACCGTGCTCCTACCCGACCCTCAGGACTTCCTTGATCGGGGGCCGCTCGACGAGCTCCTCGACGTACTCCTGGAGCCTGAGGCCATCGGGGGTGGCGACCGCGTGCAGAAAGTCCGAGAGCTGGAAGAGGGAGTCGGGCATGCCGGGGTCGCGCGCCTGGTTCAGGCGCCCCTCCTGGCGCATGCGCCTGGCGACCGCGCGCAACACGGAATAGGCCATGCGGGAGAGGTCCCGCAGGGGCTGGTGCCTGTTCTGGCGCGTGCCGAGGTCGACCTGCGCCATCGCGTCGAGCCCGAGCCTCTTGAGGACGTCTATCATGATCCCGGTCTCGACCGCATATCCGGTGAGGAAAGGGATGGAGCAGAAGAGCTCCTTGTCGGCGACGAATTCACCCGCCAGGGGTTGTACGAAACCCGTTAGCTCGGGGTAGAAGAGGTTGAAAAGAGGCTTGGTGGAGAGCTCCGTTACCCTGCCTCCGCCATCTTGCTCTACGGTCTCGTGGCTCTTGAAAGGACGCCTGTAGGCGGCCTTGACGAAGCGGATCTCGGGTACCTCCAGGATCGGTCCCAGAACGCCGTAGACGAGCTGGGGCCTGAAGTCTTTGGTATCTGCGTCGATGTACATGACGAGGTCCCCACGCGCGACGGAGAGTGCGCGCCACATGGCGTCGCCCTTGCCGTGCGCGCCGCCGTGGTTGCTCATGAGCTCGTTCTCAGAGTAGACCTCGGCACCCCGGGAAGCGGCCACCTCCGCGGTGCCGTCCGGGGAGTCCGCGTCGACGGCGAGGATCTGGTCGACCAACGGGTTACCCCCCGTCTGCCCGTTTACGGCGTGGATCTCGTCGACTATCCTGCCCACGGTGTCGGCGACGTTGCGGCAGGGCAACACGGCGCTGACACTCAGGCCGAGCTCGCGCTTGCGGCGGCCCAGGGCGTCGAGGTCCGAAAACTGCCTGTAGTCATAGGAGCGATGCTTAAACCACTCTACAGAGTTCACAACATCACACTCCTTACGTAGGTTTCCACATCACAGCCCCGGTAAGCTACCGTATATAGGGGGCTTTGTCCATTCTTTTTTCTTAATGTGACAGATAGCCCATATCTATACCGAATGGCGCGTGTTCTTCGGTGTGACGCCTGGGGCGCCGGGGCCAGAGTGATAGAATCAGAACCCTTTTGGACGACGATGATCTCCGGGCTTGCGGAGAGTTTGGAACCTATGCGCATAGTATTGACCAACGACGACGGAATCGAGGCGCCAGGGCTCCTGGCGGCCCGGCGTGCTCTGGAGAGAGTCGGGGACGTCATCACGGTGGCCCCCGACCAGAACCGCTCCGGAGTGGGCAGGAGTATCTCCTTCGGGCGCTCGCTCCACGTGGAGGAGCGCGAGATGGCGGACGGCGTAACCGGCTACGCCTGCTCGGGAACGCCGGTCGATTGCGTGCGGCTCGTCGCGCTCGGCCTCATGGACTTCGAGCCCGACGTCGTCGTCTCGGGGATAAACCACGGGGAGAACCTCGGGGACGACATCACCTACTCGGGG
>JBKPNW010000266.1:0-3703 GCA_046732815.1 Actinomycetota bacterium
GTCGTGGTGCCGCTCGCGCTCCCTGGAATGGTCGTCGCGATGGTGTTCTCGTTCCTGGTTGGCTGGAACGACGTGCTGTTCGCCAGCGTCCTGACCTCGCCAGATACAAGGACGCTCGCCGTGGAACTCCAGACCTTCAGCGCGGCCCAGGCTGGTGGTTCGTTGCCGCTGTACGGTCAGTTGATGGGCGCCTCGGTGGTGAGTGCTCTGCCCGTGGTCATCCTGTACATGGTCTTTCAGCGCTACCTCATCGGCGGCCTGACCGCGGGGGGTGTCAAGGGCTAGATGAATTGTCGAAAGCCTTGTAGGAGTAGGGCTCGGTCGATGCGGTGCTCAGGCGGTCGAGATGCAGGCGTCCTTCAACCTGCGCCTTTCCTCTCCCTGAAAAGGAGTTATGGTACATGTGGACCTTGACGGGTTTCGCAGATGAGATCTCTCCCGAGCTGGAGGAGCAACTGGAGACACTCGCGCAGGAGTCCATGGGCTACATGGAATTGCGCAGCGTATGGAACACCAACGTTCTCGACCTTTCGGACGCGGAGCTAGAGGGGGTAAAGTCCGCGACCGCAGAGCGCAGTATCGGGATATCTTCTATTGGCTCGCCGATAGGTAAAGTTCCCGTGACTGACCCGTTTGGGCCGCACCTGGAGCGTTTCAGGCGCGCTCTGTGCGCCGCCGATGTGATGGAGGCGCCTTACGTCCGCGTCTTCTCGTTCTTTATTCCTGAAGGGCAGGAGCCTGCCCTCTACCGCGACGAGGTTCTGGAGCGGATGGGCGTGCTCGCGGGGGAGGCTGAGGACGCCGGGGTCACGCTCGTGCACGAGAACGAGAAGGAGATCTACGGCGATGTTCCGAGCCGTTGCCTGGACATACTCGCCGGGGTGGACTCACCAGCGCTGCGGGCCGCATGGGATGCGGCCAACTTCGTGCAGTGCGAGGTCAGTCGCCCTTATACTGAAGGGTACGAGTTGTTGCGACCCTACGTAGAGTACGTGCACGTGAAGGACGCCCTCTCCGGCTCGGACAGGGTCGTTCCGGCGGGTGAAGGAGACGGGCAATTGCCCGAGACCATCTCGGCGCTGCGCGCCTCCGGCTTCGATGGTTTCTTCTCCCTGGAACCGCACCTTGCATCCGCAGGAACGTACTCGGGTTTCAGCGGCCCCGAGTTGTTCCGCAAGGCCGCTGGGGCCTTCAAAGGTCTGCTCCGCAGGCAGGGCATCGAATGGGCCTGAGGGAGAACACGCCGGCCGCGCTGCTGGTCCTGCACGGCCTCGACGTGCGTCCAAACTCGGCCGTCTGCGCGGAGGACACGGAGGTCGGCCTGATAGGGTCGGGCCAGAGGCTGGCGGTCCTGGCTCCTTCGGGATCTCGGCTGCTCTCCGGTTTCGAAGGGGAGAGCAGCGCCGCCGGCGACCGTACTCTCGTGCTCGGTCAGATGAACACACCTAACCTGAACGCCCTGCGCGACCTGCTGCCCTGGTTGCGTCCGCGGCTGCTCGGCACACGCACATCTGCGGGTTTCGGCGACAGGCTGGGCCTCGCCACCCCTGGCCACGTCATGGCCCTGCGCGCCGCCGGAGGAGGACTAGCCCCCAACTTCGCCCAGCAGTCCATAAGAGAGATGGAGCGTACTGGCAGAAGCCCCCAGGAGGTCCTCGACGACGCAACCTGGGGCGTCTTCGCCGAAGGCTGGCAAGAGGGCTTCGGAGCGGACGCCGACCACCTCAAGACCTCAGAAGATATAGACGCCTGTGTCGCCGCTGGCTACAGCTTCTTTACGTTCGATCCCGGAGAGTACGTCGACGACGGGGCTGAAGCCTATGGCGCCTCGGCGCTTCGCGCAGCACTGGAGGTCCTGCCGTGGCGGGATCTTGAAGACCTTCCGGCCGACATGAAGAGGCGCTACCTCGACAGTGCATTCGTGGCCGATGGGCATGAGATCCGCTTCGACGACCTCTCCCTGGCGCGGGCGGCCGTCAAGTACGGTGCCGCCGTGGCCCACGTGGTGCGTCTCTACCGCCACCTCCAGGGGGTGATGGGGGAGAGGGACTTCGAGGTCGAGGTCTCCGTGGACGAGACAGAGAGCACTACGACTCACGCCCAGCACATCTACATCGCCACGGAGTTGCGGCGTCTCGGGGTCAGATGGGTGAGCCTGGCCCCGCGCTACGTCGGAACCTTCGAGAAGGGCGTAGATTACATGGGCGACGTCGCGGGCTTCGAGGAGGACATCGAGGCCCACACCGCCATCGCCCGCACCCTCTCGCCGGACGGGCCGTACAAGCTGAGCCTCCACTCGGGCTCGGACAAGTTCTCCATCTACCCGGCCTTCGTCCGTCAGACCAGGGGACTCGCCCACCTCAAGACGGCGGGCACAAGCTATTTGGAGGCCCTGCGCACCGTGGCTGCTCTCGACCCAGACCTATTCCGTGATATCTACGATTTCTCCCGCGGACGCTACGAGGAGGACAGGAGTAGTTACCACGTCTCGGCGAGCCTGGAGCGGGCGGTTAAGCGCGAGGATGTGCCAAATGAGGAGCTTCCGGCCTTGCTAGAACGCTTCGACGAGCGTGAGATCCTGCACGTTACATTCGGATCGGTACTAAAGGAGGCACGCTTCCGCGATCGACTCCTGGGGCTGCTGCGCGAGCATCCCGATCACTACGCCGCTGATCTAGAGAAGCATTTCCTGCGCCACCTCGAGCCCTTTGCGAACGGAGGAAGCCGATGAGCAAGTCTTGGACGCTCGACCCTGACAGGCTCTTCGACCCGAACCCGGCCAGGCGTTCTGCGGCCAGGAGCCTCTACGAAGAGGTCGAGGACCTTCCTATAGTCGGGCCACACGGCCATGTACCTGCGAAGCTGCTTGCAGACCCTGGTGCCACCCTCGGGACACCGGCCGAGCTCTTCGTCATTCCTGACCACTATGTCTTCCGGATGCTCTACAGTCAGGGGGTCCCGATGGAGGTCCTCGGGGTGCCCACGATCGATGGCACCCCCGTCGAGACGGACCACCGCAGGATCTGGCAGCGCTTCTGCGAGAACTTCCACCTGTTCCGCGCCACCCCTACAGGCCTCTGGCTCTCGGACGAGCTCGTGAACGTCTTCGGTGTGACCGAGAAGCCTACGGGAGAGAACGCCCAGAGGATCTATGATGATCTCGAAGCGCGACTCGCGAGCCCAGAGTACGCGCCGCGGGCACTTCTTGAGCGCTTCAACGTGGAGATCCTGTGTACGACGGACGCAGCGACCGACACGCTGGAGCACCACGCAGCGCTGCGTGCGGAGGGCTGGGACGGGAGGGTGCGTCCCACCTTCAGGCCCGACGCCGTGACGGACCTCTCAACGCCAGGCTGGCGGGAGAACATAGACTGTCTCTCGCAGGTCTCAGGCATCGCCGTTGTGGACTACGGCTCCTTCGTGGAGGCTCTGGAGGAGCGGCGTTTCTTCTTCAAGGAGATGGGGGCGGTTGCCACAGATCACAGTGCCACGACGCCACACACGGAGCGTCTGTCGGAGAGGGAAGCGCAGGAGATCTTCGCCCGTGCCCTGTCCGGAACTGCGAACGCTAAGGACGGCGTCCGGTTCACCGCCCACGTGCTTATGGAGATGGCGCGTATGAGCGTCGAGGACGGGCTTGTGATGCAACTGCACGCTGGTAGCCTCCGCAACCACAATGAAACCGTGCACCGGCAGTTCGGGC
>JBKPNW010000267.1:0-33410 GCA_046732815.1 Actinomycetota bacterium
ATTCCGCTAGCGAAGGGGCATTCGAGCGTTTAGTGTCAATTTAACCTTAAGTAAAGGTAAATCTCAGGGGTATTGCATCTCGAAAATGTAGTGTGCTAGGTTTTCACGGTACCAGATATGGTGTTGGAGCGATGGGGGTTATGAGATGCAGTGTCCGTACTGTGATTTCGAGGACACGAAGGTGATAGATTCGCGGCTTTCGGAGACGAAGGACGCCGTGCGCAGGCGCAGGGAGTGTCTATCGCGGTCTTGTGGGAAGAGGTTCACCACGTACGAGCGGCGCGAGCCGTTGAGGCTGATGGTGATCAAACGCGACGGAGGCAAAGAACCCTTCGACCGGGAGAAGTTGAGGTCGGGATTGGCGAAGGCCTGTGCCAAGCAGCAGATCACCGACGAGCAGGTTGAGTTGATCGTCGATGAGATCGAGGCCGAGCTTCGCGAGCGGCGCCGGCACGAGGTGACTTCGAGGCGTCTTGGGGACATGGTGCTGATGCGGCTGAGGAGGATGGACATGGTCGCGTACCTGCGGTTCGCCTCCGTATACAGGCAGTACACGGACGTGGACCAGTTCCGAACCGAGCTCGTGCGTCTCGCCGGCTCGGGGATGGGCAACGGCAGGTAAAGACCAGGTCCTGTTAGCTACGGGGTATGGCGGGGCCGAATCCGGTGATGGAAAGAGGGCAACGAGCGGTAGAATAGGGAGGATGGGTATGGAGGTAGACCGTAACAGGCTTGCAGATATAGAACTCACCGAGAACGCGCGCGCCGTTCTGGCGAAGCGCTACCTCAAAAAGAACGAGAACGGTGAGGCTATAGAGGAGCCCATCGAGATGTTCTTGCGGGTTGCGTCGAACATCGCCGAGGGCGAGTTTCGCTTCAAGGAAGGTGAAGAGGCCCGGAGGCTCTACGAAGAGTCGAGGGAGAGGTTCCTCCAGATGATGCTCAGCCGGAGGTTCATGCCGAACTCGCCGACCCTGATGAACGCTGGCAGGGAGCTGCAGCAGCTCTCCGCGTGCTTTGTGTTGCCGGTCGAGGACTCCATAGACGGTATCTACGACACCCTCAAGCACCAGGCGATCATCCACAAGAGCGGCGGAGGCACCGGCTTCGGCTTCTCGCGTCTGCGTCCCAAGAACGATCTGGTCAAGAGCACCATGGGGGTGTCGAGCGGGCCGGTCTCTTTCATGGCCATCTATGACGCCTCAACGGACAAGATCAAGCAGGGCGGAACCCGGCGCGGGGCGAACATGGGCATCCTCAGGGTGGACCACCCCGACATCGAGGAGTTCATCACCTGCAAGAAGGACAACGACCAGATCAACAACTTCAACATCTCCGTGGCAATCACCGACGAGTTCATGGAGGCCGTCGAGGCCGACACCGACTTCGAGCTGGCCAACCCCAGGGACGGCGAGGTCATGAAGACCGTTCGTGCCAGGGACCTCTTCAGGAAGATCGTCGAAGGGGCGTGGCTAAACGGCGAGCCCGGCGTCGTGTTCATAGACAAGATCAACGACGACAACCCGACCCCGCAGTTCCCTATAGAGTCTACTAATCCGTGCTCCGAGGCGCACCTGCCGCCTTATGACTCGTGCAACCTGGGTTCGATCAACCTGGAGCGCTTCTACCGCGAGGATACGGGAGAGGTCGACTGGGACGATCTCAGGGAGACGGTCCACACAGCGATCCGCTTTCTGGACAACGTCATCGAGCAGAATAACTATCCCCTCCCCGAGATCGACCGGATGAGCCGGGGTAACCGCCGGATCGGCCTCGGGGTTATGGGCTTCGCCGACCTCCTCATAAAGCTCGGCATCACCTACGACTCCGAAGAGGGCCTCGCCTTCGCCGAGCGGGTGATGAAGTTCGTCGACGACGAGGCCTGGGAGGAGAGCAGGGCCCTCGCCGAGGAGCGTGGCGTTATGCCGAACTTCGAGGGCTCGCGCCACCAGGCGCGGGGCGACAGGGTCCGCAACGCGACCGTCACCACGATAGCCCCGACGGGTACGATCTCGATGATAGCCGGCTGTTCGGGCGGCATCGAACCGCTCTTCGCCGTCGCCTTCATGCGCCGTCAGGCCGACATGGAGATGCCCGACGTCAACCCCGAGTTCGTCAAGCTCGCCAGGGAGCGCGGCTTCTACTCGGAGGAGCTGATGAGATCGGTCGCCGAGCATGGCTCTGTGCGCGACGTAGAAGAGGTCCCCGACGACGTGCGCAGCGTATGGGTCACCTCGCACGACATAAGTTCAGAGTGGCACGTCAGGATGCAGGCCGCCTTCCAGAAGTACACCTCGATGGGTATCTCAAAGACCATCAATCTGCCCCACGAGGCGACGCCCGAGGACGTCGAGGACGCCTACCGCCAGGCTTACGCCCTTAACTGCAAGGGGATTGCGGTCTACCGCGATGGCTCGCGCGACGCCCAGGTCCTGTCCACGGGCAAGACGGGCGGGGAGAAGCCGACCATGACCCCGGCTTCACCCGAGGCGCCGACGGCGCCCCCCGTTACACCCCCGGAGGGAGCAGAAGCCAAGCGGCAGACCTTCTCCTCGCTCGCCGAGGCGCGCAACGGGAGGCCGCGCACCCTGACGGGCGTGACCAAGAAGATACGTACCGGGCACGGTTCTATGTACGTAACCATGAACGACGACGAGTTCGGACCGAGGGAGTGCTTCGTCATCCTGGGCAAGCCAGGCGGCACGGCCGCCGCGTTCTCGGACGCCCTGGGGCGTATGATCACGATGGCCCTCACCCACGGCGCCGACCCTGCCGAGGTGGTCCACCAGCTCCGCGGCATCCAGGACGGCCACCCCGCTGGCGTAGGACCGAACGCCGTCCTCTCCGTCCCCGACGGCGTGGCGAGGGCCATGGCCGAGCACTACTTGGTCGAGGACAGCCTGCCAGACACCCGCGAGCTCCCGATCATCGGTGCCTGCCCCGATTGCGGTAGCGGCCTGACCCGCCAGGAGGGCTGCGTCGTCTGCCACTCCTGCGGATACTCGAAGTGTAGCTAGAAAACCGAGGGTGGCCTGCGAGGGACGGATCCAACCGGGTCCGTCCCTCTTCTTACAGCAGCTTGCAAAGAGGTTGAGCCTCTTTGCAAGCACTTCAGCACTTCAGCACTTCAGCATGTCAGCAAGAACTAGTAGCTGAGATGCTGACTTGCTGAAGTGCTGATCTGCGCGGTTTGCAAAAGGGTTGACCCTTTTGCAAACCGCTCTATACCGAATCCGTCTGAAGGGTGGCGCTTTGCGGCTTGTGGCGCACCGGGCCTTCTCTTCCGTCATTTCCGCGAAAGCGGGAATCCACGCCTGGCACCAGAGGTGGACCCGTGCGGTGGCGGTCCGCTTTGCGGTTGCCATTCACCCGGATTTGGTGTTATCCCTCTCCGCTTGGGCTTTCCCTGTCGAGGTCTTGATCTTCGAACGATGTGGGGTCTTCCGAGGGCTCTATATGGATGAAGAAGGTCGTGTTCCCTTGCAGGGCGTTCGCGAGCTCTTTCTCAATCCTCTCGGAGAGGTCGTGGCCCCGTTTTACAGTCCAGAAGCCGGGCACTAGCACGTGCATCGAGACGAAGCGACGCTGCCCGGCCGCACGAGTGCGCACGGCGTGGAAGTTGACGGCATCGTCTTCGTGCCGAGAAAGAACCCCGAAGATCTTCTCGAGCTCATCGGGTGGGAGGGCCGTGTCGAGGAGACCGTGGGCCGTATCGTTCAGAAGCCGGAAGCCCGTCCAAACGATGTTCGCGGCGACGATGAGGCCGATAATGGGGTCGAGCACGAGCCATCCCGTGAGCTGCACCATGACGACGCCGAGTACCACGCCCAGGGAGGTCCACACGTCGGTGAGCAGGTGCTGCGCGTCGGCACGGAGCGTGATCGAACGTAGCCTCCGCCCTGCCCGCGACAGCACGAGCGCGACACTGCCGTTGAGGGCGGCGGCAGCGAGCGTGACGGAGAGACCGAGCCCCACGTTCTGGAGCGGCTGCGGGTCCATCAATCTGCCCCACGCCGTAACCCCGATCCAGACCGCGGCGATGATTATCAGGGCACTCTCCAAGCCGCTCGAAAAATACTCGGCCTTGTTGTGGCCGAAGGCGTGTTCCTCGTCCGGCGGTCGTACGGCGAAGGTCAGGGCCGACAGGGCCGCCACCGCGGCGACGAGGTTGACGACGGACTCGGCCGCGTCGGAGAACAGCCCGACCGACCCCGTGAGGTAGTAGGCCCCGAGCTTGAGCCCGATGGTGACTACCGCGGCCGTGATCGAGAGCCAGGCGTAGCGGCGCGCAGAAGTGCCGTTCGTCGCGCTCCCTTTCGTCACCGTCGCCTCACTCGGGGAAACGCGCCACGCGAATCATCCAGAGTCTTCATGAATGTCGGGCTCGCAGCCAATGTCTCCACTTTCTACCATCTTCCCCATAAACCCGGCCACAAACTCCCGCGCCCCACCCTTTCCTAAATTGAGACACCATGTATTCGGCACCCTGAGCTCCAGAGTCTACGAATCTACCAGCCGACTCTTGGAGGCCGTGTCGGGACGCAGCCACAAAGAGACGTGCGCCGGTTGCATCGTCTCCCCGACCACAGAGACCAACTCTTTGTTCAGCGCCTCCAGATCCGTCTCGTCCCTGAGCCGGGCCGAGAAGGCTTCCAGCGTCTTCCTCGAGTCGTACTTTCTGCGGTAGAAACGGCGGTCTATAAAGGACTGGATGCGCCTACGCAGCGGGTTGAACAAGGCGGCTATCGCCAGGGTGGAGACCACGATGACGAGCTGCTGCTGTTCCTTATGACCGGTGAGGGCACGGAAAGTGTACTGCAAAGAGGCAACGCTCGCGAAATACACCAGCCCCAGCATCACGGTCAGCGAGCCGTAGACAAGCGTACGGTTGATGACGACATCTATGTCGTAGAGGCGATAGCGAAAGACGGAGATGCTCAAAGAGAGCGGCACGATGGTCAACACGAGCCACCAGCTGGGCGAGGTGACAACGGTCCACCAGGGTAGAGGGCTGCCAGCCGGAAGGCTCGTCTCGATAGTGTATGGTATGCCGAGCATCAGAATCAGCAGCCACCACAACAGTAAACCGAACGTTACCCACTTGGTTTGTTGACGCCCGGTCGGCGTGGAAACGCGCCGGTAGCGATATACCTGCGCGTAAAGAGCGCCGAGCAAGATCGAGACCATGATCACGCCCCAGTAGGGGGGCGGCGCGAACAAAATCGCCACGACCAACGGGACCGACGAGATGAGCAGCCAGCGCGTCCAGCGGGGGACGAGAGTTCCGTCGGGAAAGAGGACGACCAGCGCTACGGTGGGCGTCGTGAGCAAAAGGGGCTGCACCACATCAACCGACAACTCGGGCCACGCGGTGTAGTAGTCCTCCGCCCACTCCATCGGGCCGGCCATAACCGTCCCGTAAACGAGGAGGTAGGACGAGATGAACACGACCATCCACTCATTCGACCTCAGCCAGAAGAGAACGACGGCGAGGGTGAGGCATACCAGGACCGCCGTAATAGATGCCAGCACACCGAGTAGATCGAACGCGAACACCATCGCCGCGGGAGCTTCGGTGGGAGCATCCGTCGGGTCGACCCGACCCGCATGGAGAACGTCGAAAACGTAGCCGGGGATGGAAGCGACGAACAGACCCAGTGCCAGCACGGCGACGACGACCCATGCCGCACGAATAAGCAGGAGCCAACGCCCACGCAGGGTAGTAGCCGATAACGAACCGCGCGCGCTCATCTTTCACTATCATAACGGGCACGCGTCTGCCAAACGTTACGGCAACCGTTACGAGCAAGATTTTCTGTAGCTGCGAGATCGCGTAAAGACTTCCACCTCCTACAAGTGGAATCCCGCCTTCGCGGAGATGACGTGTGCGAAAGTCGCGGTGTGTCCGCAGAGCATGACCGCACTCCTCTACCAAGGACTCGGTGTCAACCCGCCAGCGCACAATGGTAGATACAGAGTATTCCTAAACGTCACGGTTAATAATCAGTAAACGATCGGCGCCATGTATCCTGGCCTTTCAGACCTCAAAAATATACCTATATGCAGGTGTTTTGTCTACCATTGCCTGGATTGTGGGACGAGAACCGCGGAAAGGACACGAGGCAATGGGGCCGTATGCATAAACTGGAGGTCAAGGTACAGTGTTGTAGGATATACTGCCGGAAGGGTAGATGCAGTTGAAGCGGAGGGGTTGGGTGGATACACTCTGCCGCGGAGAGGTGGCAGAGTGGTTGAATGCGGCGGTCTCGAAAACCGTTACGTCGGTAATCCCGGCGTCGGGGGTTCGAATCCCCCCCTCTCCGCGTTCAGAGCATTTCAGCACGCGCCGGCTAACGCCTTCGCTTGTCAGCACGGCGCCTTCGGCGTCTTGTCAGCATGTCAGCAATGGCTCACATGCGAGAAGCCGACAAGCTGAAATGCTGACAAGCGAAGCCCGGAGGGCTGAGCGTGCTGAAATGCTGAAGTGCTGAACCGCGTATGATTCTCCCCATGATCTGGTCTTGTTTAGGTGCGGAGATCTCTAGCCGTGCGTAAGAGGGGTGGATCCGTGATCTCGGATGCGGTCTTGATCACGGTCGGCTTCTGGGTGCTTGTGGCCTCGTTGTGGCTGTATCTCGACTACATGGGGGCGACCCTGGAGAGGATCGGGTCGCAGTCGATGGTGTTTCACGTTGACTTCGATAGCTTCTGGCGCTCGGCGAGGGCGATGCTAGAGGGACAGAGCATCTACGATACGGGGGTTGATCTGATAAACCTCAATCCTCCTCTTTGGACCGTGCTCATCTCTCCTCTCGGGTTTCTCGAGCCGATTACCGCCTACAGGGTCTTCGTCCTGATCTCGCTCGTCGTGGTCGTCGGGTATCTGGCGTGGACCGTAGAGGAACTACGCCTCAGACCGAGCTGGACCGTCGTCGGGGTCGTTATGTTGCTCCTCTCCTCGCCGCTGCTCGCGACGCTGGCGCTCGGGCAGGTATATCCCGTGTTGGCCCTTGGGCTCGTGGCTTCCTGGGTGGCGGACCGGCGGGGAGAACAGGAGCTCTCCGGCGCGGCCCTCGGCCTGGTCGTCGCCTTGAAGCCTTCGCTTCTACCCGTTCTCTTGTGGCCGCTCGTTGGACGAAAGTGGAGGGCGTTCCTGGCAGCGTTCGTCTCGGGGGCAACTGCCACCCTCGTCGGTATCCTCGTGCTCGGGCCCGGGGCGACGCTGGAATACATCGGGGTTTTGAGGGAGCAGCCGGTCAGCGCCTACTGGGATAACGCCTCCCTCCCCTCTGCGGCGGCGCGGTTGTTTACGGAGAACCCCTACGCCCAGAACGTGGCGACGCTTCCCTGGATGGTCACCCTCGGCTACGCGTTTGGTATCGGGGCCATCGTACTTACCGCCGTGAGAGTAAGGCACGGTCCCGAGGTGGGATTGTGGGCGCTGGTCGCTGCCTCGCTTCTGGCCTCGCCCATCGCCTGGCACAACTATCTGGTGTTGCTCGGTCCCGGCGTCCTGTTGCTGCTGGCGCGGGGCAGGGCGCCGGCGGCTTTCTTGCTGCTCGCGTTGCAGTCCATTCCAGCGCAGTGGCCCCTGATCTGGAACGACAGGGGCACGGTCATGGCGTCCCTGGCGATGACGCTCTACCTCTACATCCTGATCGCACACTGGCTCGCCCTTTTGGCCGCAACGAGGGAGCCCTCGAAGAGGCCGGAAACGGGTAGCGAGGCGCGTGCCTGAATGGTATTAGCTTCGTCAGGGTATAGGTGCTAGACGCTCCCTAGCGGAAAGGTCGAAGAGATGGCAGAGACCCTAATGCAGCGCGTGGTCGAAGCGTTGCCCTTCCTGGATAAGATCTCCGATGCCGTACAGCCCGAGGTACAGAAGGCGGTAAATGCGGGCGGCACGACGGCGCGTAACGTGCTCGACGGTGTCTGGCTCGAGGCGCCGTTGCACCCGGCACTCACGGATGCGCCGGTGGGAGCCTGGACCGCGGCGCTCGTCTTCGATGGACTCGACGTTGCTACGGGGAAGGAGCCCGTAAGACACGCGGCCGACGCCTCGCTCGCTTTCGGTACGTTGGGAGCGCTCGGGGCCGCTGTTACCGGGCTCTCCGACTGGCGTTACCTGAGTGGCGGCTCGAGGCGGATGGGGATGGCCCATGCGCTTCTGAACACCATCGGGCTCGTCCTTAGCGTCGTCTCGCTCGTCCTGAGGGCCAGGGGGCGAAGGAACGCCGGACGCCTTACCTTTCTAGCGGGGTACTCCATCAGCGGTATGGCCGCCCACCTCGGTGGAGAACTCTCCTACCATTACGGGCTGCGCGTCGACAGGAACGCCTTCGAGGAACCCGGTCCCGATGAGTTCGTCCCCGTTCTGGACGAGGGCGAGCTGGCGCAAGACGAGTTGCGCCGGGTCGAGGTCGAAGGGGTGGGGATCCTGCTTAGCCGCTCTGCTGCTGGTGAGGTCTGTGCCATAGCCGCCACGTGCAACCATTTCTCCGGACCGCTCGAAGCGGGGGAGCGCGAAGGTGACACCGTGGTCTGTCCCTGGCACAACTCCCGCTACAACCTGTGTAGCGGCGAGGTTATCGACGGACCGGCCGTCTTCCCCCAGTCTCGCTACGAGAGCAGGGTGCGCGACGGCAGGATCGAGGTCAAGGCCGCCGCGGAGAACGTTCAGAAGCAGGTCAGGTAACTTGTCAGCACGCCTGCTACGCAGGCTTGTCAGCATTTCAGCACGCTCCAGCCTGCGGCTGTCGCTTGTCAGCTGGTCAGCATTCGCGAGCCCTTGCTGACATGCTGACAAGCGGAGCCCGAAGGGCGTAGCGTGCTGACAAGCGGAGGCGAAGCCTGAGCGTGCTGACTAGCTCTTCTCCAGTGTCTCCAGGGCTTCTGCGGCGGCGCGGCGGAGGGTGCGGCTGGAGTCGACCTGGAAGACCTTCTGCAGGTCGCCGCGGGCGCGGGCCCTCTCGTCCAGGGAGGCGAGGGCCGAGGCCCTGTTGTAGTAGGCGATGCCCAACCTGGGGTCGAGCTTTATGGCCTGGTCCGTGGCTTCGAGGGCGGCGCCGGGGTTGCCAGATGCCTCGAGGCTCGCCCCGAGGGCCGAGTAGTAGCGGGGGAGGGGACGGCGCGTGGAGATCTCATCGTAGAGCTCGGCCGCCCTCTCATACTCGCCCTTGCGGAAGGCGGTCCCTGCCCGACGTTCATCAGGGGTGACCGCGCGGGTCATCAGTGCCGTCAGGACGGCGGCGCCGCCGAGGTAGACGAGCAGGACGGGTCCGTAGTTCTCGACCGTCGCGAGGTTCATCACGAAGGGCAGACCCGCGATAAAGACCCCTGTGGAGAGGGGTGGGATCAGCCGCAGGAAGAAGTCCCTGTAGGCCCGCACGCGCAGCAGGTCCCTGTTCTGACGGCCGATCACGAACATGAAGACCACCAGGATGGCGAGCGCGCCGAGCGTCGGATAAAGGAGTCTCAAGACAGCTCTTCCAGCATCCTCCGGGTGGCCGATCTAAAGCGGCGGGGGAGGTCCGCCTCCTGCGCCTTCTCGAGATCCTTGACGGCCCTGCTCTTCTTTCCCATCCTTTGCAAGACGAGCGCGCGGTTGTAGTAGGCGAGACCGTACTGGGGATCGTCGCTTATCGCCTGCGTCGAGGCTTCTACGGATTCCTCGTAACGCTCGGAAGCCCCCAGGGCGGCCCCCAGAAAGGCCTTGTTTCGGGCGAGCGGCTTCTCCTCCACCATCCTCTCGTAGAGCTCGACCGCCCCCGCATAATCGCCGCTGCGGAAGGCCCTGTTGGCACTGCGCTCCAGGGAGGAGGAGGAGAGAAAACTGGCACCGATTATGAAGACGGCGGAGACGGCCATCCAGGCCAGGAGAGCTTGCCCCTGTCCGAAGCTCTGGACCACGAACAGGCTCAGCACCATCAAGATCAGGGCGAGGAAGGGGAGGGCTTTGCGGGCGAGAACTCCCCAGGCCCTGGCCCTCGCCAGGTCGCGGTTGGCAGCGTAGATCGTCTGCCAGCTCACGAAGAGTAGCAGGAAGATCAAGACTATCGTTATCGCTCCCGAGCCCAAGTGTCCCCCTTAAGAGCCTACCGGTGCCGGCTCGAGGCGGTCCAGCACCCCGAGCGCGGGGGCGACCAGCGCATCGAAGTCTTCGTCGGAGAGAGCTGGCCGCGCTCCTTCCACAAAGACGGGTTCGTGGAGCCCAATCCAGGACTTGCATCCCCCGTACTCGTCCCTGTACGGAAGCTCGATGGTCTCGTGAAGCAGATGCGTCCGCAAGACGAGCACCGTCAGTGGCTTTTTGGGCCGCCACCTAAAGCGGCTCCCGGCGTACTCGGGCATCCACATGTGGTATGGGTCGAGCGCCGAGAGCTCTTCGGCCTCGGAGATCTCGTAGGCGCCCGCGACCTCGGCGAACGAGGAGAAGCGCAATGGGCTATCGTCGGTGAGGTCGGGAAGCCCCTCCATCAGGTTGCGGTATTCCTCTTTGAGGAGTTCCGGCTTCTGGTGCTCGTAGCCGGGGAGGAGCAAGAAGCGCGTCTGCGGCACGGCGAAGGCTTTCTCCCTTATGCCCCCCTTCCTGACGACGAGCGCCGTCTCCCCGCGCTCCAGCGCCCTTACGGCGACCGCCCACTCCTTCAGCGCGTGCTGTAGAGAATCCAAGACATCACCTCTCGTATAATGCGACCGTTGCACCATGGATTATATGACTATATGAGACGGGCGTAGCCGCCACGACGGGAGGCTTCACATGAAAGAACAAGAGACACCGCACCGCGTGGAACGAGACTCGATGGGGGAGGTCAAGGTTCCCCGCGAGGCCCTCTTCGGTGCCCAGACCCGCCGCGCCCTGGATAACTTCCCGGTGAGCGATCTCAGGTTCCAGAGACGCTTTATCCAGGCCCTCGGCGCCATAAAGCTCGAAGCCGCCGTCGTGAACCACGAGCTGGGGCTACTGGATGAGGAGCTCGAGGAGGCCATCGTGGAGGCGGCGGAGGAGGTCGTGGAGGGACGGCTCGACAACCAGTTCGTGCTCGACATTTTCCAGACCGGGAGCGGCACCTCCACGAACATGAACGCCAACGAAGTCATCTCCAACCGGGCGATCCAGATCCTGGAGGGCGAGCTGGGCTCCAAGAGCCCGGCCCACCCCAACGACCACGTCAACCAGGGCCAGTCCTCTAACGACGTCATCCCGACCGCGATCCACCTCTCCGCGCTCGTCGCCATCAAGGAGGACCTGCTCCCCGGCCTGCACAAGCTCCAGCAGGCCCTCGACGCAAAAACCCGCGAGTTCGACGATGTCGTCAAGACCGGAAGAACCCACCTGCAAGACGCCACCCCGATCCGTCTCGGACAGGAGTTCAGGGGCTACGCGGGCCAGATCGAACGCGGGATCGGGCGCGTCGGCAAAGCCGTAGAAGACCTCGCCGAGGTTGCCCTCGGTGGCACCGCCGTCGGCACCGGCGTCAACACTCACCCCGAGTTCGCCGGCAAAGTGTGCGAGAGGCTCAGCTCCCGCTTCGGCATCGAAGTTCGCGAGACGGAGAATCACTTCCAGGCCCAGAGCGCGATGGACGCGGCCGTCTTTACGAGCGGCGCCCTGAAGACCCTGGCCGTGAGCCTGCTCAAGATCTCGAACGACATCCGCTGGCTCGGGGCGGGGCCGCGCGCCAACCTCGCCGAGATTGCACTGCCGGAAGTGCAGCCTGGTTCTTCGATCATGCCGGGCAAAGTGAACCCCGTGATCGCCGAGAGCGCCACTATGGTCGCCGCGCAAGTCATCGGAAACGACGCCACCATCGCCCTCGCCGGGCAGAGCGGCAACTTCGAGCTCAACGTCATGCTTCCTGTCATCGCGTACAACCTGATCCAGAGCATAGAGATCCTGGGCTCCGCATCGGCCAACCTCGCAGACCAGTGCGTGAGCGGAATTCAGGCGACGGAGCGGGGTCCCGCTCTCGTCGAGCAGGGCCTCATGCTCGCCACGGCCCTGGCGCCCGAGGTCGGCTACGACAAAGCGGCGCAGATCTCCAAACAGGCCTACAAAACAGGCAAGACCATCCGCGAAGTAGCCCGCGAAGAGACCGATCTCTCCGATGAAGATCTGGACGAACTTCTCGACGCCAGACACATGACAGAGGGTTGAAGAACCCGGCTCACGCCCGGTACGGTGGGCTTCTGGCGCCTCTACCGCGCTTGTAGGCCCACAACTCCAGTCCAGGGAACCTTCCGTCGTCCCTGGCATCCAGCAGAGCTTTCCGCTGCGCCGAGATCACAGCGAGGGTGAGTCTCTTCTGGTCGCTGCTTTGATCCGGCCCTGCGCGAGATGCCCGTGCACGATCGACGCCTTGTTCCCCAGCGACTGCCGTTGCGGTCTGCTCCGCCAGAGCCATGAACCGCAGCCTTTCGTCGCGGGTGAAGGATCCATCCACGCCAGATGAACCCACCATGTTTCCCTCCGTCCCCTGGCTTCGGGATTCGTGAGAGCCTTCCAGCCTTGACCAACGACATATTTAGATATATCGTCTATATAACGTGAAATAACGAAAGACTAGAAAGGAGCAACAATGCACGGATCCCAGGCGGTCGAAGGGCCGATGGTCGAAAGCCTGCGGGACCATCTGGCGGGACACTTGCGGATGGCCATGGCCTCACATGGCCGTGGGCGTCGTGGAACCGAGTCGTTCGGATTTATAGGTGGTCCGCGGGGAGGGTTCCCGTTCGGCGGACTTCGCGGGCGAGGATTCGGTCATGGACCGAGGAAGATGGGACACGGGGATGTGCGGGGGGCGATCCTTGTCTTGCTATCCGAGCGTCCCATGCACGGCTATCAGCTCATCCAGGAGATCAGCGGGCGCAGCGAGGGTCTCTGGCGTCCGAGCCCGGGTTCCGTCTATCCGGCGCTGCAGCAGCTGGAGGACGAGGGGCTCGTCAGGATCGAGCAGTCCGAGGGGCGCAAGGTCGCCCATCTCACCGCAGAGGGCCGCGACTATGTGCAAGAGCATCGGGAAGAACTAGGGAGCCCCTGGGAGACGGCGAGGGAGAATTACGGTGACGACCTGCTCGAGTTGCGCGACCTAATCGGGCAGGTTGCCACGGCCACCGTGCAGGTGATGCAAGCTGGCACGGACAGTCAGATCGCCGAGGCACGCCGGCTCCTGACCGATGTGCGCCGGCAGCTATACCGGGTTCTCGCGGGAGACGAACCGACAGACTTGTGATGGCAGATGAGAAGCGGACACCGCCTCCTCTGGGGGCGGTTTTCTGCGTCGAGGGACCGTTGCGGATATCGAGCCGGCGATGGGTGGGAGAGATCTACGAGAGCCTGTCGAGCCTCTCCGAGAGCAGGATCTGCTCGCCACTGGTTAGTTCGTTGGACAAGGAACTTTTCGCGTGAGACCACGAGACCCGGTAATGGAATGGGCCGGGGTATGCGTATACTCCTGCCAGATGGGGTCGAACCCGTAGTAGCTTACCCGGCTGAGAAAGGAACTTGGGGCGAGCGATGATAGAGGCTTCTTGCCATTGCGGCGCAGTCCGCCTTGAGATAGACGTTCCGCCTAATGAGGTTGCTGAGTGTAACTGCTCGATCTGCCGGCGTTACGGTGTTTTGTGGGCTTACTACACGCTGGATCAGGTGCGCGTTCTACCCTCCGATCCACCCACCGACATCTACATGTGGAACGACAGGGTAATAGAGTTTCACCACTGCCGGACCTGCGGCTGCGTCTCGCACTGGGCCCCCGCAGACCGCGGACACAACCGGATGGCCGTCAACGCGCGCCTCATGAACCCGGAAGTCCTAGCCAGCGCCCGCGTTCGCCACCTCGACGGCGCCAGCTCCGACTGACCATCGGCGGTTACGCCGGCAAAGAGGATCACGCCCCCGAAGCTAGGGCCGGATAATCTTGCAGCGCCTGGATATTGTTCCTTCGCTGTCCTGACCCTTTCGGGGCGAAGCGGGTAGCTGGATAATTCGCGCTGATCGAAGAAGGTGCTAAGGGGATGCGAGAGACTGACGAGCGGGGAGACGCCGGGTTGCAGCCACCACTGCCTTGAGTTATTGACAGAGTTGCTTGCCCGTACCGATAATCTCGCTAGTCGCTCGGTCCATTCTGGTCAGGTTTCTCGTTTCGAAGCAGAACGAATCCTACTCTACACGTACCTGACTATTGAGGATTTGATCCTGTTGGGTAGTTTTGGAGAGCGAGCAGACGCAGCAGACTCTCGTCCAAGCCTCAACGAGCTAGGTTTCGAAGATTTGCAATCTGAGCTTGGCTTAGCGAGAACTGTAGCAGCGGAGATTGTCAGGTCTCGCAAATATCATCGCTTCGAAAGTTGGGATGATGTGAAAGAAGTGCAGGGTATTGGTCCCAAGACAATATCTATGTTGATGGAAGTAGCCTCTCTGTAACTAGCCAGTGTGCCCTCAATAGCCGGAGAGAATTCTAATCGCTGTGTCGCCTAGTCTTTCTGGAGCCTGCAAAGTCGAGGAGGAGCCAGCCTATGAAGCCTGCGGCGCTGAGGCCCACGCCGGAGATACACACCAGGGGCCAGCCTCCGGTGTGGTAGAGGGCTGATCCTACCGCTCCGCCAGCGGCCCCGCAGACGAAGATCAGGAAGAGTAATACGGTATTCATGCGGCTCCCGGCCTCGGGACGGATGGTGAGGATGCGGGTCTGGTTGGCGCTCATCCCGCCCTGAACGCCGACACCCAAAAGGACTATGGCGACTATGATCGCCGCGAGCAGCGTACCCCCGAGTAAGAAGGCAACGGCCGAGCCGATGGTGATGAGCAGGCACGCTCCGAGGGTAATGACCGGGCCGCGGCGGTCTATGAGCCCTCCCACGAATGGCGCGCTCGCGGCGCTGATAAGGCCGAATAGTCCGAAGAGGCCTGCCGTGCCGGTCGAGAAACCGTAGGGGCTGGCGGTGAGCGCAAAGACTATGGTGGTCCAGAACATGTTGAAGGTTGCGAATATCGCACCCTGCAACAGGCACGCTTTGCGGAGCGTCGGCTCCTCGGCTAGCAACGTCGGCAGGGATCTCAGGAGGCCCGCGTAGGTTTCGCCCTCCTTGCTCGTCTCTTTGGGGAGAGCGGCTATGGTGATCGAACCTACGATTGCCGAGAGGACGGCGGCGACCACGTATGAGGCGCGCCATCCGAAGGCGTCGCCAACCTGCCCGTAGAGGCTCCGGGAGGCGAACAGGCCGCATGTCAGCATCGCGCCGATAATCGCCAGGACCCGTCCGCGGTGCTCATCGCTGGCTATCTGGGAAGCGAGCGGGATCAGGACCTGGGGAATGATTGTGAGCGAGCTGACGAGGAGGGTCGCCACCATCAGGACGCCGAGGGAAGGGGCGAGGGCCGCGCCAGCGAGGGCCAGGATCAGGCCGGCCAGGACGAAAGTGAGCAGTCCCCTGCGCCTGAGCACGTCGCCAAGCGGCACGATCAAGAGTACTCCGAGCGCGTAGCCGGCCTGCCCGATGGTAGGCAGAAAACCGACCTGCGAAGAACTCACGTTCAGGCTCTCTGCCACGAGCGGCAGGAGCGGCTGGGTGAGATACAGGTTGGAGACCGTGATCCCGGCACACAACGCGATCAGGCCGACCAGAAGCGGGCCGGCACCGGTCTCGTCGGCGGAGTCTTCTGTCCCTCGCTCTTCGGCAGATGCCAGCTTCGTCATCGAAGCCCTATCTCAAGACCCGTGTGCCCGAGGTTCTCCTCACGGCGCGCCGCGCCTTGCCTTCGCTCCGCGAGTAGCTTCGCGGCGGCCTCCCCGAAACCACCGCTTCCGCCGATTACCGACGCTACCTTGCCAACGACCTCGCTCATCTCGACCAACTTCTGAAAAACCCTTCGTACGAAAAACGACTGCACGTCTCGAAAATAGCCGCGCGGGCCCGCATGCGACCCGCCGACAACGTCCAGAATACCCGACCTTGCCAGAGACGAAACGGGAGGATCGGCGGCGAATTGGTCAGATCGGATCACGGTGCCCTTTGAGCGGTGATCCGGAGACAGACAAGAATCCTTGGAAAGCCTCTGCGGAACGCTGAAGCCTCGCGTATAATTCCCGCCCAGGGAACGGGGGTGACGAGCATGATCTCCACACCGACGACGCTAGTTGAGGTGCCCGAGCCGGGTTCGGCGGAGGAGCTCGGGCGCTTTGCGGCCTTGCAGGCGAAGCTAGGGCCGCTGGCGCGGCGGGTGCTCTCCGACCCGCGCGCCTCCCAGACGGTCGTCGTGGTACCGAGCCTCACGCTCGACGTCGAGGAGCTGGCGAAGATCCCCGGTGTGCACCACTACGAAGAACGACTGCTCTGCATGCTGATGCTCTTGCGCCTGCCACGCACCAACCTCGTCTACGTCACGAGCCAGCACATCGCGTCGGCCATCGTAGATTACTTCTTGCACCTGCTGCCCGGCATCCCCCTGCGCCACGCCCGCAGCCGGCTGACGCTGCTCTCCTGCCACGACGCCTCCGACGTGCCGCTGACCCAAAAGATACTCGACCGTCCGCGCCTGGTTGAGCGCATCCGGTCGGCGATCATCGATCCCGAGGCGGCGCATTTGACCTGCTTCAACAGCACGGCGCTGGAACGGAGCCTCGCCGTGCGGTTGGGCATCCCGCTCTACGGCAACGACCCGCAACTCAACTACCTAGGGACCAAGAGTGGCAGCCGCGAGGCGTTCAGGGAGGCCGGGGTTCCACTGCCCGACGGGTTCGAGCACCTGCGCGACGGGGACGACGTGATCGAGGCCGTCGTCGAGCTCAAGCGCCGCAAGCCAGCGTTGCAGAGGGCGGCCATAAAGCTGGATGAGGGTTTCTCGGGCGAGGGGAACGCGGTCTTTCCCTACGAAGACGCGCCGGAGGGGAGTGACCTTGCGCGCTGGGTCCGAGACGAGTTGCCGACGCGCATCAGGTTCGAGGCCGCAGGGGAGACCTGGGAGCGCTACGGGCGGAAGTTCGAGGAGATGGGCGGCATCGTGGAGTGCTGGCTGGAGGGGGAAGAGGTGCGCTCGCCCTCCGTGCAGTGTCGCATCAACCCCCTCGGGCAGTCGAACATCGTCTCCACCCACGACCAGGTTCTGGGAGGGCCCTCGGGCCAGATCTTCCTAGGCTCCACGTTCCCCGCCGACGCCGAGTACAGTCGCGACATCAAGGAGGCTGGAGACAGGGTTGGAGAGGTGCTGAGGAAACGCGGTGCCTTGGGCAGGTTCGCCATCGACTTCATCTCCGTCAGGCGCGGGGAGGGCTGGGAGCACGCGGCAATCGAGATCAACCTCCGCAAGGGCGGCACCACGCATCCTTACCTGATCCTGCGTTTCCTGACGGACGGGACCTACGACGCCGATGACGGCCTGTACTGCACGCCGACGGCGAAGCCCTGCTACTACTACGCTTCGGACAACCTCCAGAGCTCCGCCTACAAAGGTCTGACCCCCGATGACCTGGTAGACATCGCCGTCGACAACGGCCTCCACTTCGACGGCGCGTCCCAGCAAGGGGTCGTTTTCCACCTGATCGGGGCACTCTCCCAGTACGGCAAGGTCGGCACCGTCTGCATCGGCGACAGCCACGAGAGCGCGAGGAAGTTCTATCGGGATACCGTCGCGGTCCTCGACCGCGAGGCGCAGCGGTAACAGGGTCAGCCGGACTAGTCTAAGCCCCCAACAGCCTGTATGCTCCGTATGCCAGCAAGGCGGCGAAGGCGAGGACGACCAGGAACTTCGACGCGGCGGGCAAGCCTCTCCACAGGCCTCTCAACCACCGTCCGAATCTTCCCACCCACGCGCCTCCCTTGTCGAAGAGGCGGGCGAGGAGTAGAAACTCGCCGGCGAGCAGCCAGAGGCCGATAGCGATGATGATGTAGCTCGGGCCCGGCGTCGGGATGAACACGAAGCCAGCGATTATGAGTATGGGGCCGCAGATAAGGCTCAAGGGCCTCCGGTAGGCGGATACCAGGCCCTTCCTGCGGCGGCGCTGGTGGAGGTGGTAGCGGCTCTGGTAGCGGTGACCCTCGTCGATCTCCCTGAAGATCCGCCAGTGACGCCAGCTTTCCCTCGCGCTCTCGATCGTACGCTTGATGCGTTCTAGTAAGGCCATCGGCGTAGTTAGAACAACCAGACGCCGGAAAGCAAGAGGTAGACGACGTAAGCGACCGCCGCAATACCGAGCGCGCCCGCCAGGATCACCGCGATCTTGCCCCCGACGGAATCCTGCCAGACCCTGTGGACGAGTCGTCCGAGCTTCCTCAGCCATACCTCGAGCCAATCGAGGAAGCGGGCCGCGGGGAGGACCTCGCCGGCCAGGATCATCAGCCCGACGAAGACCGTGGCCCAGCCGGGACCGGGCAGGGGGGCGAGGATCAGGCTGCCGAGGGCGATAACGGCGCCGAGGGTGATCAGGAATATCCTCCATACGATGTGGCTCTGTTCGTCCCGCCGCCGCCGACGGTAACGGTCCTTGAAGCGTTGTCCCGGCTTGCTCTTCCTGAACTCCCGCCAGTGCTGCTCTATCTGCTCGATCATATATAAATCATTGCCCATCGGAACCCGTTTGACAACCTGGCTCCAGTCCATCCCCGTCGCGGGTGGATTGCGAAGCCGTGGCTGAAAGCCCGCTCCGGGACCGATGCTGTGCATCGGGGCGACGAATGCGGTATACCGAGAGCGTCGAAAGAATACGAACGGAGAGATGTGACCTATGACGACTGACGATAGTGCGAACGGGACTGCGAGGGAGGTCGCCACGCTCGGGGGCGGCTGTTTCTGGTGTCTGGAGGCGGTCTACCAGGAGCTGCGGGGCGTCGAGAAGGTCGAGTCCGGGTACTCGGGCGGCCACGTGCCCGACCCCACCTACAGGGAGGTGTGCTCGGAGACGACGGGACACGCCGAGGTCGTGCAGTTTACCTTCGATCCTGAGGTGGTCTCCTACAGAGATATCCTGGAGGTCTACTTCACCATCCACGATCCGACGACCCTCAACCGCCAGGGCATGGATGTGGGGACGCAATACCGGTCGGTGATCTTCTACCACGACGACGAGCAGCGGCGCGTCGCGGAAGAGGTGATCTCCGACCTCGAGTTCGAAGGCATCTGGAACAACCCCATCGTGACCGAGGTAACACCGTTCGACGAGTTCTACGTCGCCGAGGATTACCACCACAACTACTTCCGCAACTACGGCTTCCAGCCCTACTGCCAGGTCATCATCGCGCCGAAAGTGGCCAAGTTCCGCAAGCAGCATCTCGACCGGCTCAAGGCGTAGACCCGAAGCTCCCACCCAGGCCGAAGAGGTCGTCCTCCTGGCTTTGTCGCAGGGCGTCTACGAACTCTTCGAGGCCTCCCATCCTTACCTTCATGGGACCCTCACCGGCCGGCGGCGGGTTGATGGCTACGTAGTCGACCTCCTCTCCGACGGACTCGAGTGCCCTGAGGAGGCCGGCTCCGGAGACCTCGACGGGCTCGAGCCCGGTTCCGAAGTCGGTGGAAGCCACAAACGCTCCCGCGCCTTCCTCGGAGTCGAAGAGCGGCACGGCGCTGCGCTCGTCCACCAGGATAGTGAACGGCCTGGCGCCGGGGATTACCTCCTCGAAGAGGAGCACGTAGGGAGGTTGGGGCATCTCGCTGGAGGCCACGGCTCAGGAAGGGCGCGGGGCCATCGTCACGAGGACGACAAGATCCTCCTCCGTCTCGTTGCGGACGCCATGTGATTCCCCGGCACGGGCGATGACGGCGTTGCCCTCGCCGAGATCCCGTTCCTCTTTGCCCACGGTGAAGCTACCCGTGCCCCGCAGGACGTAGTAGACCTTGTCGGATCCCTCGTGGGCGTGGACCTTCTGGGACTGGCCGGGGAGCAGGCAGTAGGCGTCGTAGAAGAAGTGCGGTGAGTCGAAGATGGCGTTCTTCTTCATCTTCTCCTCAGAGAACTCCACAACGTCCGATACGTTGGTGGTCTCCATAGGTTCTGCTCCTTACAGGTCAGTGTGGGCGCTCGGCCCGTGATGTAAACGACTACCCGGGGTTTCTACGGTTGGATCCGAAACTCCTTCGGGAAATCCGTCAGGTTGCTGCAACCGTCTGCGGTGACGACGACGAGGTCCTCTATGCGGACGCCACCGATTTCCGGGTCGTAGACGCCTGGCTCGACGGAGACGACGTCGCCGGGGACGAGCTCCTCGTCCGCCAGGGAGACGCGGGGGGCCTCGTGGATCTCCAGCCCGACCCCGTGCCCCGTGCCGTGGAAGAAGCCCTCCGTGAGCGGCTTGCCTTCCTCCTGGTCGTGGACGTTCGTCTTGTAGCCCGCCTGGTGCAGGATATCGGCGACCTTGCGATGTACGTCCCTACCGTTGACCCCTGCCCGGATCATGGACAGGGCCGCCTCCTGGCTCTCCAGGACGGCGTCGTACATCTCCTGCAGTCCCTCGTTGGGCTCGCCCTTGACGAAGGTACGGGTCATATCGGAATAGTAGCGAGAGGAGAGGTCGATGGGGAAGATGTCGACGATGATGGATTCTCCCGCCTTCAGTGGCCCGTGGCCGCGCTCGTGCGGGTCGGCACCCTGTGGGCCTCCTGCGACGATCGTGCCGTCGGCGGCGCACCCGCGCCTGAGTAGCTCGACGTCTATCTCGGAGCGCAACAGCTCGCTCGTGAGGGGCGCGCCGCGCCAGTTCAGAATACCGTCGTCCTCGATCTCCGACTCCTCCAGGATGCCGACGGCGTGGGCGCAGGCGGCCTCGACTGCGTCCTGGGTCTTCTGGATGTGGGAGATCTCCTCCTCCGACTTGGCACGCCTGAGGCCGTCGAAGAGTCTGCCGTCGGGTGTGAGGGTGATGCCGCGGGCGCGCAGTTCGTCGGCGTAAACGACGCCGAAGTCAGCCGGTACGACGAGGGGGGAGTTCGCGGCTCCTAGCTCGTCGAGGAGATTCGCCACCGCGGCGGCGTAAGCTCTGGCGCCGCTCTTCAGCTCGCGGGCGAGACCGATGATATTCAGCTCCTCGTGGGAGAGTAGCTCGTCGACGGGGGCTTCCTTTTCGGCCCGCCCGTACTCCAGAGACGAGACGGCCAGGTACCTCTTGCCGGCCACGCGGAGGCAGATCACGGCGTCGGGCGCGAGGAACCCCGAGAGGTGGTAAGCGTCGGCGTCGTGCTCCGGCGCCCCGATGACCAGCAGGTTCTGCCCTTCGTCCTTGCTCATAAACATCCTTCCCTAAACAGGGTTAGCTCCGGCGTCCATTCTACTACCGCAGTGGGCGAACTCCGTCCCCACAACCGGATATAATCGGCGGCGAGATGCACAAGCAGCGGGACATGCACGGCAGGGTGGAGGACGCGCTGGACAAGGTCCGCCCGGCGCTCCGGGCCGACGGGGGAGACGCCAGGGTCGTGGCCTGCGACGAGGAGAACGGCTCCGTCAGCATCCAGATGCTCGGGGCCTGCAAGGGATGCCCACTCTCGCAACTCGACTTCGTCTACGCCATAGAAAGCCTCATCAGGCGCGAAGTGCCCGAGGTCCGCGAAATAGTCGCGGTATAGCCAGTAAGCATTTCAGCACGCTCGCCCTTCAGGCATCGCTTGTCAGCACTTCAGCTTGTCAGCTTTCACATGTCCAAGGTCTGGCTGACTGGCTGACGAGTGACGGCCACAAGGCCGGAGCGTGCTGACTGACAAGCGAGGGCCGAAGTGTGCTGAAATGCTGACAAGCTGAGGCGAAGCCGGAGCGTGCTGAGAGGCTATTGCCTCTCCTGCGGCGCGGTGCGCAGGGCGCCTTGCGGGAGAGCCTTTCTGGCTTCGGCGAGGGCGTCGATCGCCTTTTTGCGGCTGCGGCGGAGTTTGGCGCGTTTGAAGAAGGAGGCCTGGGGGAGCGCCTGGTTGATGAGGTGGGTCAGGGTGATCATGTCGTTCGCGCAGGCCCTGTAGCCGAGGGCGCACATCTCGACGCGGACCTCGTCTGAGGGCGACTCTTCGAGGGCGTGTTGGATCTCTTCGGCCCGCTCTACTATGGCTCGGGAGAGCGCTTCGGGGGAGTCGGTCGCGGGGCCAGGGGCCCTGTAGCCCGTGATCGCCTGGGGCGAGAGACGGTGCATGCGGTAGACCGGACCGCCGAACCTGCGGCGGAGGACGAACGCCACGAGGAGCGTCAGCGGGATTATGGGAATGAGGATAGATAGACGCACGAAGCCCGGCTTCAGGACCTCGAGCGCCGCAAGGGCTACTACCTCAGCCACCAGTATCGAGGTTAGGTAGAGCTTGAACATCGCCTACGGCACCTCTCCGCCACGATCTTCGAGGGACCTAAGTCTAAGTTTCTGAGAGCGATTTCGCAAGCTCGATCCCGACGGTCTGTATAATCCCGCCCGTGCA
Source organism: Actinomycetota bacterium (assembly GCA_046732815.1). Lineage (GTDB taxonomy): Bacteria > Actinomycetota > Rubrobacteria > Rubrobacterales > Rubrobacteraceae > Rubrobacter_D. Next base: position 22,382 of record JBKPNW010000267.1, read on the forward strand.
AAGAGATCAGGCCCCCGAGTTCGACCTGCACCGCCCCTTCGGGAGCGCGGTCGCGGTGATAAGAACCGTGCTCTTCTCTCCGAGAAGTTTTTATCTGACCTTCAAGGTCGAAGGGCCCCTAAAGGAACCTGCGGTCTTCGTGTTGCTGGTCGGCGCATTCTCAGGCATCCTTGGCGCTGCGGTCGCGCTCTCTTCGAACCTCCTCTTCGGAGACCTCGATGCGGAGGACCTGCGGGCCGCGGCGGTTGGCGCGGTCTTCTTCGCGGTGCTCTCGCCGGTCGGGGTAGGCGTGGCAGCGGGGGTCTACCTTCTCTCCATCAGGACCTTCGTCGGGAAGGTGTCCAGCTTTACGGAGGTCTACCGCATGGCGGCCTACGCGGCCGCCGTCCTCGTGCTCGCGTGGATCCCTATATTGGGTGCTTTCGCCTTTACCTACGCCCTGATGGTCTTGATGGGGATAGGCATCCAGAGCGTCTACAGGACTTCTTTCCTGACCGCCGTTGTCACGGCCCTGGTCGGATTCGTGCCCGTCGCGTCGGTTCTGGTCTGGCTCGCCATTACCGGGGTAGCCTCCTAGAGAGCGCTTCGTACTCGAGGAGGTCCCGCTCCGCCCTCTGTCGCAGGGCCTCGGGAACGAGGTGCGGCTTATCGGCAGCATGACCTCCGTAACGCTGCAGGATAAGCCGCCGTGAGATACTCAGATAGGCCCGTCGCATCGAAAGTTCGACGGGTACGGTCATCTCTCTCGGGAAGACGCGGTAGGCCAGGTCCTCACGCGGACCCAGTGGTGGTGGCTCCATACCGTGTTGCCCCTTCGAGAAGATCCTGCGCTCCCACCGATCCCGCAGCGTCCGCATCTCCGGGGTGTCGGGGACCACGTTCAGAGGACCCGTCTCGAACGTGTCCTCAGGGGTGAAGCCGAATGACTCTTCGAAGAGGCGTCCCGCCATGGCGGCATCCCGCGCCCGCAGGTATTCGTACTCGCTCCTCAGCAAGATGAGCTGGGCGTCGTAGTACGCGCCGAGCCCTTCTTGCGCCGGACGCTTCGCGTCGAGGCCGCGTTTTGCAAGTCGCTTCTCGAGAACGGTCGTGCGGCGCCGCAGCTTCGCCCGCTGCCGCAAGAACAGCCCGCCCCCCGAGAGCAACCCGGCCGCGACCGGTATGGCGGCAGCGAACGGTCCGGCCCATGCCGTGCCGAACACCGGCGCCGAGAGCAGCACCAGCGCCCCTACGACACAGACGACCGCGAAGCCCAGCTTGGAGGCCCGTTGCCCGACTCCTCCTGACTCCGCGTAGAGACGTCCGAGCTCGTACCACAGCGTCAGGGTCTCCCCGTCGGTGGGGGCGGGTGTGCGCGGACGTTGCACGCGCCCTATTCTACCCACCATGACGGCCCGCTCTCAGAGACTCGCCCGCGCCCTCACGAACGCGCTCAACCCGTTCGCCCTCTTCACGGCGCTCTTCGCCCTCGTGGCGCTCGCTGAGGCCGGCGTCACGCGTGGCCTTCTCTACCTCGTGGTGGAGTTGACTGCTGCAGCAGCCGTGGGGGGGTACGTGTTCCTCTTGCGGCGGCGCTCGCGGGTGGGGGACTTCTGGATCTCCACCCGCGCCGAACGCCTGGCGCCCGCCCTATTCCTCCTCGCAGCCTTCGTGACGTTACTCGCAGCCCTGTACCAGTTAGATGCCCCGCAAGACCTGTTCTTCCTGACCCTCTCGATGGGCCTCGCCAGCGCTAGCGTGGCGGCGATCACGCTGTTCTGGAAAGCGAGCGCCCACTGCACCGTCGCGGGTCACGCCGCAGCCGCGGGAGTCCTGCTCCTCGGCGCCCCTGGCCTGGTCTTTCTCCTGGCACTCCCGCTCGTGCTCTACTCCCGCGTGGCGCTGGGGGCGCACACCCTGCCGCAAACGCTCGTTGGCGCGGCGCTAGGTGCAGGACTGGCGGTCTTGTTCCTGGTCTGACATCGTGGGTAGAACGGGCCCTACGCTCGGAGGGCTTGCGGAGTGACCCCACCGGGATTCGAACCCGGGTTTTCGCCGTGAGAGGGCGATGTCCTTGGCCTCTAGACGATGGGGCCTTGCCGTCGGGCAGGGGCAGAGTCTACCCGACGGCCCACGCTTCGTCAAAAAGGTTCGGAACGCGACTTACCTGTAGGGGCGGGTTTCAAACCAGCCTACAAGGGTAGCGCCTTACACCGGCAGGCGCTGCATCTTGCCGGCTGTATCCTCCGCGCGGAGCAAGCTGCGCTCCCGACCTAACAGCTGCATGGTCTCGAACAATCCGGCGCTCACGGTGCGCCCGGTAACGGCGAAGCGTAGGGGGTGTATGAGGTGGCGCGCGCCCTTCTCCTTCTCGGCAGCGAGGCCGCGCACGGCTTCCTCTATGGCCTCTTCCGTCCACTCGGGGAGCGCTGTGAGCCGCTCGACGAGAACGGGGAAGTTCTCACGGACGAACTCTTTGCCGAACTGCTTCTCGAACTCGGCCTCGTCGTAGTCGAGCCTGCCACCGTAGAAGTATCCGACCGAGTCGGGGATCTCGGTCGTCAGGGCGATGCGCTCCTTCAAGAGGTCCATGATCTCCCGAAGCCGCGGTAAGTCCAGATCTTCTTCCGCGATCGCACCGGACTCGACGAGCATGGGGGCGGCGAGGTCCGCCAGCTCCTCGGGACTCTTGCGTCGCATGTAGACAGAGTTCACGGCCCTGAGCTTCTTCTCGTCGAGGATCGCCGGGTTGCCGCTCACGCGGTCGATGCGGAAGCGCTCGGCGAGCTCCTCGGGGGTAAAGATCTCCTCGTCCGCGGCGTAGCCGGCGCCGAGGAGCGCCAGGTAGTTGAAGAGCGCCTCGGACAGATAGCCCCGCTCCGCGAAGTCCTCGACGCTCGCTGCGCCGTGGCGTTTGCTGAGTTTCCTCTTGTCGGGACCCAGAACCTGGGGGACGTGGGCGAAGGCCGGGAGCGGGTTACCGAGGGCCTCGTGAATCAGGATCTGGCGCGGCGTGTTCGAGAGGTGGTCGTCGCCGCGGATGACGTGGCTTATCTCCATCTCCGCATCGTCGACGGCGGCGGCGAAGTTGTAGGTCGGGGTATCCGTAGACTTCATCAGCACGAAGTCCTCGAGGTTCTTGTTTTCGAAGGTGACGGGGCCACGGATCATGTCCTCCACCACGGTCTGGCCCTCGCGCGGGGTCTTGAAGCGGACGGTGTGGGGCTCGCCCGCCTCTATCCTCTCCTTCGCCTCGTCCGGGTCCATCTCGCGGTACCCGCCGCCGGTGTAGATCGGCTGCCTTCCCTCTGCCCGCGCCCGCTCGCGAAACTCGCCGAGTTCTTCGGGCGTCGCGAAATCGTAGTAGGCCGCGCCGGAGTCTAGGAGCCTCTGTGCGGCCTTGCGGTAGAGGTCGAAGCGCTCGGTCTGGCGGTAGGGGGGATGGGGGCCACCAGTCTCGGGACCCTCGTCCCAGTCCAGGCCGATCCAACGCATCGAACCCTTGAGCTGCTCGACGGACTCCTCCGTAGAGCGCTCCAGGTCCGTGTCCTCTATCCGCAGCACGAACGTGCCGCCGTTCTTGCGCGCGAAGAGCCAGTTGAAGAGCGCCGTGCGCACGCCGCCGACGTGCAGCCTCCCCGTCGGGCTCGGCGCGTACCTGACCCTAATCTTTCTGTCGCTTTCCATGAGATAAACCTAACACACGGCCCGCACGTTAGGAAGCCGAAAGCGCTCGGAGAACCACGCCGAGGTGCTACGGGGGGCGCAGTTTTTGTGCACGGTCTGTGGCGGGAACCCTGCCGGTGTCGTGGTGTGTGCGGATGTCCCGCTCAGCGCAGCTGCGGTAGGATCTCGCTTTCGTAGAAGCGGAAGAAGGCTTCCTGCTCGGGGCCTATCTGCTGCACGTAGACCTCGTCGTAGCCGGCCTCCGCCGCCTGCCTGATGTTCTCCACGTGGCGCTCGGGGTCGGGCCCGCAGACCACGGCGTCGGCGACCATCTCCTCGGTCACCAGCGACGTGGCCTGCTCGAAGTGCTGCGGCGTCGGCAGTTCCTGGGCCAGCTCCCCGGGCAACTGCTCGTTGGCCCACAGCCTGTGGGCGGTCTTGCGCGCCGCTGCCTCATCTTCCATAAAGCACACCTTCGTGCCCGTGTGGGCAGGTTTGTCCCCGCCGCCCGAGGAGCGGAAGAGCTCCACCACGTCGGGGTCCGGCTCCACGCCGCAGTAGCCGTCGCCGATGCGCCCCGCGAGCTGGATGGACTTCGGCCCGAAGCCGGAGACCAGCACGGGGGGCGGCTCTTCCGGCAGGGTGTAGAGCTGGGCGTTCTCCACGGTGTAGTGTTTGCCGTAATGGTCCTTGACGCCCCCTTCCCACAGGAGGCGCATGACCTCGATGGCCTCTTCGAGCATCTCCAGGCGTACCTCGGTGGGTGGCCAGCGGTCCCCGAGGACGTGCTCGTTCAGGTTCTCGCCGGTCCCGACCCCGAGGGAGAATCGTCCCCCCAGCATCACCGCCGAGGTCGCCGCGGCCTGCGCTATGATAGCCGGGTGTATCCGCAACGTCGGGCAGGTTACGCCCGTGGTCACCGGCAGAGAGGTCGCCTCCGACAGGCCCCCGATCACCGACCACACAAAGGGGGAGTTGCCCTGTTCCGAGGTCCACGGGTGGAAGTGGTCGCTGATCCATAGCGCCTCGAAGCCAGCGGCCTCCGCCATCTTCGCCTGCGCGATGAGCTCGTTCGGCCCGAACTCTTCACAGGACAGGAAGTATCCGATCTTCGCCATGCTCTTCTCCTATTGATTCAGTGGGTCTGGCTCCGGTCCAGGTAGGTGTATGCGAGCCCGGTAGCCGTGGCGTAGACAACGTGATGCAGGAGGTCCGTTGCGGTAGCCTTTCCGCCGTACTTGAAAACGGGTGCCGACACGTCGAGCGCCGGCAAGACGACCTGCTCCCCACACCAGCCCCAGATGGGCCGCGGTGGCCGCCGGACCTGAGAGCCCGGCCGAGGCCAGGAGCCTCCGCACGGCACCCCAGCCCGTGCCGTAGCCCCAGTGGACAAGGTTGGAGAACTGTGCTTCGGACTTCTCGTCCTTCGGCTCTACTTGCAGAACCGCCTCGGCGGCCTGGGCGGGGGTCTGGCTCGCGGGGCGTCCGCTGAGCTTCATCTCCAGGGTGCTCGACACCGTCATCGCAGCCGTGCCCGCCGCGCCGGCGAACAGGCCCTTGCCGAAGTCTGCTGCTACGTCTCCGATGCTCAACAGCTTCTCCTATCGGTTGGCTTCGTTGCTTCAAACCTCACCGGACGATGATCCCCAGCCGCTCGCGCAGCGCGTCGATGAGCGTCGTGCGGGTGTCCACGGTAAGACGATAGTCCGTGCCGTCTACCTTGATAGTGATCTCCTGCTCCACCCTCGCTCCTTCCAACCGTGGCCGAGCGGCCGCTCTGGCGGCTCAGCTCGCCTTCGGTAGCAGCTCGACCTTGATCCAACCAGGACGCCGCCGGTCGAAGATCTCGTAAGCCTCTATCACTTTCGTGACGGGTTCCTTCTGGGTGAGAACGTCCCTCGGGTCGAGGGCGCCGCTGGCGACGAGGCCGACGAGCCTGGGGATGTAGCGCCGGTGGTTGCAGTTGCCGCCCTTCACCGTGAGGTTGCGCTGCTGGAGCGCCCCGATGGGGAAGGTCATGGCCGGTGGCGGGAAGACCCCGATGACGCCTATGGTCCCGGCCTTGCACACGGCCTCGGTCGCCCACACCGCCGACTGCGAGGGGGCGCCGCCGGGTTGCCACAGCCCGCCCTCCTGCACGTTCGTCTCGGGGGCGACCTGGCCCACCTCCTGCTCGTCCCGCTCTCCTCCCGGGGCCTCGGCGTCCACGCCGACGGCTTCGATCACGCGGTCGGTCCCGATGCCGCCGGTCAGCTCCTGCACCGTCCCGACCGGATCTTCTTCGTCGAAGTTCACGACCTCGGCGCCCTGCGCCCTGGCCATCTCCAGGCGGTCTTCCCTGTTGTCCACGGCGAAGACCCGTCCCGCGCCCATCATGAAGGCGCTGACTATGGCGAACTGTCCGACGGGTCCGCAGCCGAATACCGTAACCGTGTCGCCGTCCGAGACGTCGGCGATGTCGGCCCCGAAGTATCCCGTCGGGAAGATGTCGCTGATCATGATCGCCTGCTCGTCGGTGACGTTTTCGGGCAGCTTGACGCAGGTCACGCTGGCGTAGGGGATCCTGGCGTATTCGGCCTGCATGCCGTCTAACGGTCCGGTTGCCTCGGGACCCCCGAAGAATGCGGTGCCGGCCTGGGGCCCGTTGGGGTTGGCGTTGTCGCACTGGGCGTAGTATCCGGCGCGACAGTAGGAGCAGTAGCCGCATCCCACCGTCGAGCCTATGACCACCCGGTCTCCTGGGTTGAGGTTACGGACCTGCGACCCGACCTCCTCGACGATTCCTACGCCTTCGTGGCCGAGGATCGTGCCCTCCTTCATCCCGGAGAGGGTGCCCCTGACCATGTGCAGATCCGTGCCGCAGATCGCGCTCGAAGTAAGCCGCACTATGGCGTCCGTGGGCTCCTGTATCTCCGGCTCCGGCACCTCGTCTAACCTTATGTCTCCGACTCCGTGAAAGACTACGGCCTTCATTTATCGCCTCCTCACAGGATGCTGCAGATCGAGACCCGCACCTTGGAAGCCAACACTCGGGCGACGGCGAACCTGCTCTTTGCGGCTGCTACTTATCGCAAGTCCGTACCCCGGCCAGACCCGAGGATAACCACGCATCCGCGCTTCCGGATGAAAATGGCCCAAAATGTGTAGGGCCCTCCGTCAGCCGACGATCAGCACCTCGAGCGTCCGCGGGCCGTGCACGCCCTCGACCCTGTCGAGCTCGATGTCCGAGGTCGCCGACGGGCCCGAGACGAAGGTGACGGCCCTGCCCTCGCCCTCGACAGCCCCCTCCAGGCTGGCGAAGGCCTCGGGTACCAGGCCCACTATCTGCCGCTCGTGCACGACGCAAAGGTGGTAGTCGGGCAGGAGCGTAAGCGCCCGGCGGCCCTGCGCCCTGCCGGCATCGAGCACGATGGTCCCCGTCTGGGATATGCCGAAGGCGCAGCCCGTCAGCACGCCGTCGCTCTCGTCGAGCTCCTCGTTGGTGAGCCGGGAGCGGGCCGCGTCGTGCAGCGTCTCTACGCCCTCGGGGATCCACCCCCTGGGGAGGTAAGGGGGGATGACGAGGCGCCTTACGCCACGCCGCTTCAAAACGTCTTCTATGGTCCGGGGAAGCTCCTCGTGGCCCACACGATGGACGCTCGCCTCGTACTCGGCCGCGCGCTCGGCGAAGCGCGCGACGATCTCCCCGCGTTGGGCATCATCTTCTCTGCGGTATGCGCGGGCGACGGGTACGTCTTCGGGACGCTCCACCTCGGGTACGTCGCGGGTGGCGTGCCTTATACGCCACAGGATCGTCTCTTTGGCCGTTGCCACTAGGCGGACCCCCTGTTTTGCTTCCACCACTCCCGGAAGGTCCGCTCTGGAACGGGCTTGAGGTCGCGGACCGCGGTCCAACCCGCGAGCCTACCAGGAAGGCGTCCTATAGAGCCCCCGCGAACGAAGGGCCACTGGCCGACCCGCGCAAACCTCTGGGCCCGCTCGTAGAGCCCCGGGTCGGAGAATACCCTGGCGACCGTCTGCATCGCTATATTCTCAAGGTCGAGCCTCGGGCCGCCCCTGTCCTGCTTTTTGCGCACCACTTTGCCGCGCAGGTGGACGAGGACCTCGGGGATATTGATCTTGACCGGACAAACCTGGTAGCAGGCTCCGCAGAGCGAGGAGGCGTAGGGCAGTGAGTCGGGGCCTGGGTCGCCGATCCCGACGAGCTGGGGCGTCAGGATCGCACCGATCGGGCCAGGATAGACGGAGTTGTAGGCGTGGCCGCCGGTCCGCTCGTAGACGGGGCAGACGTTGAGGCACGCCGAACAACGGATGCAATTCAGGGCTTGCCGTCCTATCTCGTCGGCCAGCACATCGGTGCGTCCGTTGTCCAGGAGGACCAGGTGAAACTCCTGTGGCCCATCGCCTTCCGAGACCCCGGTCCAGAACGAGGTGTAGGGGTTCATCCGCTCCGCCGTCGAGGAGCGGGGGAGGAGCTGCATGAAGACCTCGAAGTCCCGCCAGGCCGGGATGACCTTCTCTATCCCCATGAGGGTCACGAGGACCGGCGGAAGCGTCGTGCACATCCTGCCGTTGCCCTCGGACTCGACCACGCAGACCGTCCCCGTCTCGGCCACGGCGAAGTTCGCGCCCGAGATACCCACGTCTGCCGCCAGGAACCTCTCGCGCAGGTACAGGCGGGCCGTCTCCGTCAGATCGGAAGGCCTGTCCGAGAGATCGGACGCGCCCAGCCGCTGCATAAAGAGCTCCCTGATCTCCGCGCGGTTCTTGTGGATCGCCGGCACCAGGATGTGCGAGCTCGTCTCTCCCGAGAGCTGGATGATGAGCTCCGCGAGATCCGTCTCGAACGCCCTGATCCCCTCCCTCTGTAAGTGTTCGTTGAGCTTTGTCTCGTCCGTCGCTATGGACTTGACCTTGACGACCTCTTCTGCGCCCTTGTCTTTGACGATCTGCGCGATGATCCTGTTCGCCTCCTCCGCGTCGCGCGCCCAGTGGACCTGGCCCCCGGCTTCTGTCACGGACTCCTCGAGTTGCAGCAGGTACTCGTCGAGGTGGCGCACGACGCGCTCCTTGAGGGCGCGCCCGGCCTCCCTCAGTCCTTCCCAGTCGGGCATCTCCTCGACGGCCGTGGCACGCTTGTGGCGGATGGTCTGGGTGGCCTTGCCGAGGTTGCGCCTGAGCTGCGAGTCGGAGAGGCTCTCTCTTGCGGACTGCTCGAACGTAGGCGTCGGACCTGCGGAAAACGCATCCGAAGGCTTTGTCGCCACTATCCCTCCTCTGCTCTGCTGGCGAGTATCTGGGCGAGGTGTACGGTCTCGACTCCCGTACGAAGGCGCCCGAGGCCACCGCCGATGTGCATCAGGCACGAGTTGTCTCCCGCCGTACAGACCTCGGCCTCGGTGTCGAGGACGCGTCGGATCTTGTCCGAGAGCATCGCGGCGGAGGTGTCCGCGTTCTTGACCGCGAACGTCCCGCCGAACCCGCAACACTCCTCGGCCTCGGCGAGCTCCACGAGGTCGATGCCACGCACGTTCCGTAAGAGCTCCAGCGGCGCATCCCCGACCTTCAGCATCCTCAAAGAGTGGCACGTCGGATGATATGTGACCCTGTGGGGGTAGTAGGCGCCGACGTCGGTGACGCCGAGCTTTTTGACCAGGAACTCGGAGAGCTCGAAGACCTTCGGACCGATCTCCTCGACCCGTTCGGCCAGGCGCCCGTCTCCGGTGAGGTCGGCGGCCATCGGGTAGAGCTCGCGCACCATGCTCACGCAGGAGCCCGAAGGCGCGACGACGGCCTCGTAACCGCCGAAGACCTCGACGAAGCGCCGCACCAATGGTATCGCCTCGCGCTGGTAGCCCGTGTTGAAGTGCATCTGGCCGCAGCACGTCTGGGCCAGGGGGAAGTCTACCTCCACCCCGAGACGTTCCAGAACCTCCACGGTGGCACGGCCAGTCTCGGGGAAGAGCGTGTCGTTGAAGCAGGTTATGAAGAGAGCCACGCGCACCGCTGTATTCCCTTCTCCCTCGTGTCCAAGATCCTATGATAGACCATTCCGGGTCCCCGCAGTCTGCTCTCATCGTCCTGGCTGGGGCACGCCTGCTCCCGCTTCACGCTCTTCGAGGCGGCATGAGTGCGGCCTCAGCGGTCGAGTATGCGCGTTCACGGCACGGCGGTGTAGAGTCCATAGACGGCGCAGAACGAGCGCCACGGATTGCACGAATGGCTCGTCGATGGGGCGACCACCCTGATCGTAAGCCTCGGCTTCTTGCAGACGCCGCCCGAGATGGCCGCGCTGATGGTGGGCGTAACCCTGCTTACCGTCGTTGGCTGGCTCGTCAACCGGGCGGCCGGAACTTTGCCGCCTCCGTCCTGACCCGCATAGGGTAGAGGGTTTATGCTTGCGGGGTCTTTGGTCGCCCCCGGGAGAGTAGGGAGGTAAACGCGCGATGGAGGAGTACCTTGTCACGGCGGTCGGCTACCTGCGGCTGGTCGTCGAAGCGATAGGCGCCGCCGTGGTCGGGTTCGGCATTCTGGCGACGACCTACCGCTATATCCTGACGCTGGTCGGCATCAGAGAGTTCACCAACAACCAAATACGGCTCTTTCTCGGTCGCTACCTCGCCCTCGGGCTCGAGTTCCAACTCGGCGCCGACATTCTCTCGACGGCCGTCGCCCCGACGCTGGACGACGTGATTCTGCTCGGGGCGATAGCCACGATCCGTACGGCGCTCAACTACTTCCTCTCGCAGGAGATCGAGCGCGAGCGCAGGGAGGAGGCGGCCACGTCAGGGCGCGACGCCATGACGGCCTAGGACCTCGGATGGACGCCTATGACGCCGTGCTGAACTTGCTGCGGGCGTTCGCGCTCGCGGTCGGCAGCGCGGTGATCTTCTCGGGCATCGTGCGCGGCGCGCTGGTCGCCCGCGGACCGGGGGGACGGATCAGAGTCGCGCGCCAGATAGGGGAGCACGCCGCGCTCGGCCTCGATTTCTTCGTCGGGGCGACGCTGCTAAACCTCGCCATCAACCCCACCCTCATGACCGCGGCCACGACGGCCCTGACCATCGTCGTGCGCAAGCTGGTGACGCTCTCGTTGGGCCTGGCCTGGCGCGGCGGCCGGGGGCCGCCTACGGGATCATGAACCCGAAGACGTAAGCCTGGAGGATCACCAGGATGGACATCACGAGGGTCAGCCCGATAGACCACCTCAAGACCAGCCGCAGGAGATCCCCTTCCTTGCCCTGAAGGCCCGAGACGGCCCCTGCCGTCAGGATAGGGATGCCGAACCCTCCGAAGGCGACGGGGGCCGTGTTCGCCAGAAGAGCCAGCGACGCGGCGTAGATGGGCTCGAAGCCGAGCCCCGCCATCAGGGCGCCCGTGATGG
>JBKPNW010000268.1:0-12158 GCA_046732815.1 Actinomycetota bacterium
GCAAGGCCGGGTTCACGGCGAACTCGGGGACAGCACTGGTCAAAAACTCGTCCACCTCGTTGCGGGGCAGGAGGGGAAACAGCATGGTCGAGACACCGGCGTCCTCGCCGTAGCCGGCGCTCTCCACGCGCACGGAGGCAAGGCCGAAGGGCTGGCGCAGCACGCCTTCGGAGACGCGGATGGCCTGTATGCGGGCGAGCGGTATGGTCGCCTCGCGGCGTTCGAGGAGGCCGCGTTTGATGTACAGGAAGTCGCCCTCGCGTGAGAGAGTGAAATCGGCGTAGGCAAGGACCGTTCCTGCGATCGCAAGAAACCAGGCCAGGAGCAGGCCGACTGGCACCAGGATCAGGAGCACCATCAGCCAGTTAGGCGCGAGGGTCTCGACGAGACGCCGGACGAAATCGTCAGAGAGGAAGTCATCGAAGAACTGGGACCCGACGGCGAGAATCGAGAAGGCGACCCCGATCTGGCCGCTCGTGGCCCCCGCTATGAACAAGTCACCGGTCGAGAGCCGCCGGAGGACCGTAGGTCCTTTAGTCTCCTCCGTCCTCTCCCTCTGGACCCCCTCGAGCTCGCGCCGAAGCGTCTGTGCCGCGGTACGATCCAGCGCGGAGAGAGAAGCGTCGGGTTCGCCCGAGCCCCCGCCTGCGGTCTCGATGCGGACCTCGTAGACGCCGAAGGCGCGCTGGATGACACCCTGCACGGTATCCACAGACTGGACGTGATCCAGGGGTATGGTCCGCTCGCTTTTTTGGAAGACGCCACGCTTCAGCCAGAAAGCGTTGCCCGCGACCGCATAGGTCGTCGCCCGCCACGAAAGAAACCCCCAGAGGGCCGCCAGCGCGCCGGCGACGAGGACGCAGAGCAAAAACAGGGCCACCGTCCTGAGGCTGAACCCCTGGCTCATCAACAGGACGATCCCGGGGAAGACGAGCCCGCTGACCCAGCGCCTGAGCGTGCCTATGGCCCCGATGAGCATGGCGACCGGGTGGAGGTGCCGCTCAGAGCTCATCCTGCTCCCCCGTCAGCGCGGCTATGCGGTCGCGAACCTCGGCGGCGACAGGGGTAGAGAGCTCGGGGATGTGGTTCGGCCCCGCCGCAGTGTAAAAGACGACCGTAGAGAGCCCGAACCGGCGCTGCAGGGGCCCCTGCCTGGTGTCCACGTGCTGGATGCGGGCCAGCGGCACGAGCGTGCGCCCGACCCATAGAATTCCCCGCTGCAGGTCGATCTCATCCGGCCTGATCTCGTAGCGCCACCGCTTCCACCGCAGCCCTGGCGCCACCCCGACAACAGCCACGCCCAGCACGAGGATCGCGAGCAAGGGCAGAACCGCCACGAACAACGATACGTTGCCTAACCTTACCAGTGCCCAGGTGCCTAAACCCGCTCCGACGAGGAGCGGAAGCAAATTTAGCAGGCCCGAGATCCTCCAAAGCGTTATCGCCCGTGGGTCCAACGTCTCTGCGGGTTCGCCCTTCAAGGCCTAGATGGTCGGAACGGCGGGACGCCCGCGCAGATCCTTCGCGGCGAGCTGGCCGCAGGCTGCGTCTATGTCCTGTCCTCGACTCGGGCGCAGCGTCGCCGAGAGCCCGAGCTCCCTCGCGTACCGTAAGAACTCCCTCGCGCCGCGCTTCGAGGTCGCGGAGAAGCCCGTGTCCGTCCAGTTGAAGCGGAGCAGATTCAGGTGGTAGAGCGGATGGTCGAGGAGCTCGGCCAGGGCCTCGACGTGTCGCAGCTGGTCGTTGACGCCGGCGAGCAGTGTGTACTCGAAGAACAGCTTGCGGTGCGTACGGGTCACGTAGTAGCTGGCCGCGTCCATCAGCTCACCGATGGTGTGGCGGGCGGCGACTGGCATGATCTCACGCCGCTCCTCTTCGAACGGGGTATGGAGCGAGATCGCCAGGTGAAACTGCTCCGGCTCGTCGGCGAAACGCCGGATCTTGTCTACCAGCCCGCTCGTCGAGACTGCAATATGCCTGGCCGCAAGCCCGAAGCCGTCGGGATCGTTCAAGACTTTCAGCGCCCCGAGCGTCGCGTTGTAGTTGAGCATCGGCTCGCCCATGCCCATGACCACCACGTTCGAGACCCTCTCGGGAGCGATATCCCTGGCGGCGACGAAGACCTGTTCGGCGACCTCGCGCGACTTCAGGTTGCGCTTGATGCCGAGCAGTCCGGTGGCGCAGAACTTGCAGGCCATCGGGCACCCGACCTGAGTCGAGATGCAGACGGTGTGGCGGCCCTGCTCGGGGATCATGACCGTTTCTATGGCGTGAGCGTCGTGGGTGTAGAAGAGGTACTTCCTCGTCCCGTCCGTCGCCCTCCAGGTGCGCCTGAGATTCAGGACCGCCGCCGGAGCTTCCTCATTGAGCGCCACGCGAAGGCTTTGCGGGAGGCTCGTAGCTTCTTCCCAATCCCGCACTAGAGAACCGGTGAGGGCTCTGTAAATCTGGCGCATGCGGTAGGACGGTTCGCTCCTCTCTTCGAGGACCGCCTCCACATCGGGTAAGAACTCGGCCGCATTCATGGTCAAGAGATTATACGCCGCAAAGGGCTTGCACCGGCGGTAGAATCAGTTGATGGAGTTCGCCGGCCTCAACTTTCTGGATGTTTTCATCGGACTCTTCGTCGTCGTCACGGTGCTGCGCGGCGCGAGGACGGGGTTTCTCGCCGGCGTCTTCTCGCTGGTCGGCGTGGTCGTCGGGGCCTCCGTGGGGTCCAGGATCGCACCATCTCTCATGCCCGACGGAGGGAACCCGCTCTACGGCGCGGGCATTACCCTCGGTAGCATCCTCGCCTTCGCCGTGCTCGGGGAGGTCGTCGCCAGGACGATAGGAGGTTCGATCAGGGACCGCCTCTCTAGCCCAACCTCCGAGACACTGGACGGACTCGGTGGTGCGGCGTTAGGGTTCGCGCTCTCCCTGGTGCTGGTATGGGCCGTCGGCATCTTCGCCCTCCAGTCGGAGCCTCTCGCCGGACTGCACCCGGCGGTCCAGGACTCCAGGATCCTGCAGTCCCTCAACGAACGAATGCCCTCAGGGTTCCTTACGCAGGCCGTCGCCGATCTGCAACCGCTACCCCAGATCAAAGGCCCCCAACCGGAAGTGGCAGCCCCCGAAGGAAGTATCGTCAAAGACCCCGACGTGCGCGCGGCGAGCGCCAGCACGCTGCGGGTAACAGGCACAGCCTGCGGGTACGGCGTGGAGGGTTCGGGCTGGGTCGCGGGCCAGAACCTGGTCGTCACCAACGCCCACGTGGTCGCCGGGGAGACGGCTACACGAGTACAGGTCGGGGGGACCGGCCGGCTCTTGCCCGCTCGGGTAGTCGTCTTCGACGAGAAGAACGACATAGCCGTCTTGCGCGTTGACGGTCTCGGCCTGACCCCGCTGCGTCTTACGGCGCCAAGGCCCGGCGACCCGGCCGCCGTGATCGGTTTCCCCGAGAACGGTCCGCTGGATATCGAACCGGCCCGCACGGGGACGACGCAACGTGTGATCTCGAGCGATGCCTACGACCGTGGCCCCGTGGAGCGCGTTGTTACCAGCTTCCGCGTCTACGTGAGGCCGGGCAACTCGGGCGGCCCCGCGGTCAACGCAAACGGAAGGGTCGTCTCGACCATCTTCGCCAGCCGCACCGACTCGGACAACTCGGGCTACGGGGTCCCCTCCTGGATAGTCCGCGATTACCTGCGCGCCGCCTCCGGTCGCAGCACTCCGGTGAGCACCGGCGCATGCGCGAATTAGCTGGTCAGCACTTCAGCACGCTCAGGCTTACGCCTTCGCTTGTCAGCTAGTCAGGGTTTGGGCATACGAATGCTGAAATGCTGACAAGTCGCCTGTTCCAGGCGACGTGCTGACATACTTCACGTCGTCTCCTCCTGGATGATCTTCTCCAGTGCGAGCTGGCTCCTGTTCAGTTCGGCTTCGACCGTGGAGAGGCGGGCGAGGGAGGTCTCGCGCAGCCGGTCGCGTTCGACCTCCCGGGCGACGGCCGTGGCCGCCTCCTGTATGGCGGTGACGGCGCTCTCCAACGTCAGCAGTTCTCGTTCGTCCATGGGATGGATACTACATGAAGCCGTACCACTCGTCGTGGATCGCTACTCGTTTTTACGCTTGTGCTCTTCTTTGAGCTCGAGATACTCCTCGTCATCGGCGGCGGCACGCCACTTCTCCTTGAAGATTCCGGCAGCCCTGTTCTTCTCCGGGTCAAGCTCGTCCCTCGGCCGACTCTTCTTTCCGCCCACGTACTTCGCGTACCGCAGGCTCCTCGTCCACCCCATCTGGAGGTACTTCCTGGCGACATCCATGCCGACGAAATCGCCCTCGGAACGGTAATCCAGGAACTTCTGGTAGATGGCCCCGGAAGACTCGCGGGCAACCTCCTCATCTTTGAACTTCCACAGGGGCAGGAGCTCACCCTTGTACGGCTCGGCATGGAAGACACCCTGCTCGCCACGCCCGATCCTGTACTCCTCGGGATGCTCTCTCAGATCGACACCGTCATACGAATAGCCCATACGCCCCCGATATTCGCACGCAGCGTTATGCCCCATCCGTCAAACATCTCACGCACCAAGTGCGCCGGTTCTTGACTGAACGTTCTATCAAGCGTACAGTACTTGATTAAACGATCAATAAGGAGTTTTGTGGCAGAGGAATCGGATCGACGGGCGCAGATACTGGAGGCGGCCTTCGAGGAGTTCTCTGCGAAGGGCTTCAAGGGGGCGACGATCAAGAGCATTGCGCGGACGGCGGATTTGCAGTCTCCGGCGCTCATCTACTGGTACTTCCCTGACAAGGAGGCGCTCTTCAGGGAGGTCCTGGAGTCCAGGATCCCTGTTCTGCGTGCGGTGCGTGACCCTTCTAGCCTGCTCGACCTTCCGCCTGAACAGGTGCTGCCGAATATCGCCATGAGATACCTCTCGACGTTCGATAACCGCGCCACGCAGAGAATGGCGCGGCTGCTTGTTGGGGAGGCCATGAGGCGGCCCGAGGTCTCTGAGGTGTTCGGCAACGCGGTGATCAAGAGGGTACTCGGGTTCCTGAAGGGTTACATGGCGCGCCAGGTCGAGCTGGGAAGGCTCAGGCCGCACGACGTGCGGGCGAGCGCCAGGGCGTTTATAGGGATGCTCATTCCTCAGGCGGGGGGCAAGATGTTCTTCCCTGCCATAAAGGAAGACGGCCTCACCGACGAGGAGCACATAGGGGCGGTGGTAGGCATCTTCCTGCGAGGACTCGAGGGAGAGGAGGACACAGCGTGAATGCCATCGAGGTCTCCGGGCTGACCAAGAGGTACGGACGGGTCGAAGCGCTGGGGGGCGTCGACCTCTCGGTAAGAGAGGGTGAGGTGTTCGGACTGGTTGGGCCCAACGGGGCGGGGAAGACCACCCTGATCAAGGGCCTCGTCGGGGCGCTCAGGCCCTCGGGTGGGGAGGCGCGGGTGATGGGGTTGAACCCGCTCGGGGACAGGTCCGAGCTCAGGCGCAGGATCGGGTACATGCCCCAGTCCCCAGCGCTCTATGAGGACCTCTCCGCCAGGGGTAACGTCGCGTTCTTCGGCGCCGCCCACCGCACGCCGGAGCTCCGGAAGAAGGTGGATGAGGTCATGCAGTTTACCGACCTTTCGGGGCGGGCCGGTGACCCGGTGCACACCTTCTCCGGCGGGATGAAGCGGCGGGTCTCGCTGGCTTGCGCCCTCGTGCATCGTCCCGAGGTGATCTTCCTGGACGAGCCGACGGCCGCCGTGGACCCGCAGCTGAGGAGCCGGCTGTGGAGGACTTTTCGGGAGCTCGCCAGGGGCGGCACGACACTGTTTATCAGCACGCACCTGATGGATGAAGCGATGCTCTGCGACCGCATCGCGATACTCCGGGGCGGCAGGGTCATCGCCGCTGATACCCCCCGCGCCATCCTCGAAGAAGGCAAGACCCACCTCAGGGTAGAGCGAGACGGCACCGAGCAAGCAGAGACCATCGGCGGACATCCCGAGGATCTGGCCGCCGCGCTCCGACCCTACGGCCTGCGTTCTGAGGTAACGGCCATCGACGTGCAGACGGACACGCTGGAGACCGTCGTTCTTTCGCTGATCGAGAGAGAGGAGGTAGGGTAATGCACCGGACTGTGCTCGTCGCAGGGAGGGTCGTCAGGCAGCTCCTCAGGAACCCGAGGTTCCTCGTGCTCTCCGTGGCGGCCCCGCTCATCGTCGTGTACTTCCTCAAGATCTTCTTCGACACCCTGCCCCCGACCTTCGACGTGGCGCGCTACGCCGTGCCCGTTGCGGCCTTCCTGGTCCACTTTCTGGCCTTCCTGCTCTGCGCCATCTCGCTCGTGCAGGAGCGGACTATGGGGACGATGGAGAGGATGTTCATAAACGGCTTCCGTCGCACGGAGATAATCGCGGGGTACGTGCTCGGATTCTTGGGGCTCGCGACCTTCCAGGCCGTCGCCGGACTCGCCGAGGCAATCTGGCTCTTCGAGCTCGACTACGACGAGGGGACGCTCGTGATGCTCTTCGTGGTGGTATGGCTTCTGGCCATTGCATCAGTGATGCTTGGCATCTTCATCTCCACGTTCGCCCGTCACGAGGGCCAGGTCTTCCCCTTCGTGCCCCTGATCATACTCCCTTCCGTCTTCCTCTCCGGGTTGCTCGTCGACGTGGACGAGCTGCCGACGTGGGCCGACTGGCTGGGGCACGCCTTTCCGTTGTTCTGGGCCAACGATGTGATCCAGGACCTTATAGAGTCGGGCTGGACGTTCGAGGACGTGCAGGGGAGCCTCGCCGTGCTAGCCGGCTACAGCGTAGTGCTGCTCCTGCTCGCCTCCCGCACGCTCCGCGAAGTGGAGTAGGAAGGAGAGACAGATGAACGGGCCGGAGAGCGGTGAGTCTGGACTGATACTGCCCTTCACCGCGATAGACAGGGGCGCGCTGGTGGTGGCCGGCGGCAAGGCGGCGAACCTCGGCGAGCTGGTCAGGGCCGGATTTCCGGTGCCGGACGGGTTCTGTGTCGCCACGACAGCATACGAGATGGTGGCGGTGGATGCAGGGCTGGAGCCCACGCTTGCCGCGCTGGCCGTGGCGCAGCCCGAAGACACGGCGCGTCTGGCCGAGCTCGCCACCCAGGCAAGATCCCACCTCTCCAACGCAAGCGTCCCCGATGTTCTCGGGCGGGCTATCGCGGAGGCCTACGGAAAGTTAGGCGACGGCGTTCCTGTGGCCGTCCGTTCCTCGGCCACGGCGGAGGACCTGCCCCAGGCGAGCTTCGCGGGACAGCAGGATACGTACCTGAACGTCATCGGCGTCGAGTCCGTCCTCGACGCGGTGAGGAGCTGCTGGGCTTCGCTGTGGACGGATCGCGCCGTCAGCTACCGGGCTACGAACGGGATCGACCCGCACGGTGTGCGACTCGCCGTCGTCGTGCAGCGGATGGTCGACGCCTCGGTCGCCGGCGTCCTGTTCACCGCGAACCCGGTCACGGGGAAGCGCCGCCAGGCCGTCATAGACGCGAGCCCCGGCCTCGGTGAGGCCGTCGTCTCGGGGATGGTCAACCCCGACCACTTCGTCGCCAACACCGCGACCGGAGAGATAGTCGAGCGCCGCCTGGGAGATAAGCGCGTCGCCATCATGGCCGGCTCGGGCAGCGGCACAGAAAGGGTCGAGCTCACTTCGGCCGAAGACGAAGCTTCCCTCTCTGATGGTCAAGTTCTGGCCCTGGCGAAGCTGGGTGCGCGGGTCGAGGAACATTACGGTACGCCCCAGGATACGGAGTGGGCGATAGACGACGACGGAGGACTCTGGCTGTTGCAGGCGCGCCCGATCACGACCCTCTTCCCTTTGCCGGCGGATGCCCCGACCGACGACGAGGACCTGCGCGTGTACTTCTCTTTCAGCGTCGCCCAGGGCGTCTACGGCCCGCTGACCCCGATGGGCATCCAGGCGTTCCGCCTCATAACCTCGTCAGTGGCCACGTTCGCGGGCCATCCGCCGCGCAACCCCTACAAAGGAGCAGGATTCTTCATCGAGTCTGCAGGCCGTATGTTCCTGGACATAACGTCCGTGGTGCGCAGTGAGCAAGGACGCCGGCTCTTCGAGCGGTTCATGAGCAACATGGAGGCGAGGACGGTCCCCATCGTCCGGGAGCTGGAGAACGATCCTCGCCTGGCCACCGTGCCGACCGACCGGTGGCCGATCTTGCGTACCCTGCTCCTGGCGTTCGCCCGGGGACGCGCGCCGCTACGCGTCGCGGGGGCGCTCGCGCGTCCGGAGAAGTCGAGGGCCCGGGCTGCGCGCGTCGTGGCAAGGTTCCGCGCGGCAGGCGAGATGTCGCCCGCCGCCGGCACCGCCGCACGTCTCACCGCCGCCGAGCGACTGCTACGTGACGGCCCCCCGCAGATACTGCCCAACGTGCCCCCGGTATTCGCCGCCGGCCTCGCCGCCAACGCCCTCGCCGGCAAGCTCCTTGGGGACCTCGCCACCGACGAGGGGCTGGTGGCGATGCGCGCGCTCCCGCACAATCCGACGACCGAGATGGACCTGGCGCTCTGGACGCTCGCCAGAGAGGCGCGGGCGGACCCCGACAGCGCAAAAGCGTTGGGCGAGACCCCGCCGGAGCGCCTGGCGGAGGAGTACCGCGACGGCTCCCTGCCCCCGAAGCTGCAGACGGGCCTGGCAGATTTCCTGCGTCTGTACGGGCATCGCGGTGTGGCGGAGATCGACCTCGGCCTGCCCCGCTGGTCGGAGGACCCGACGTACATCATGGGCGTGCTGGCGAACTACCTGCGCCTGGATGACCCGCGAGCGGCCCCCGACGCGCAGTTTGCAAGGGCGACGCGCGAGGCCGAAGAGATGGTCGAAGAGCTGACCCGCCGCGCGGCAGGCAAGGGCCGGCTTCGTGGACAGCTCGTCCGGTTCCTGCTTGGACGTGCCAGAGAGTTATCCGGACTGCGGGAGTCTCCCAAGTTCTGCATCGTCTTGCTCATGGCACGGGTAAGAGAGTTGCTGTGGTCCGTCGGCGAAGAGCTGGCGGAAGGCGGGCGCCTGGAGAGAGCCGGGGACATCTTCTTTCTAACCGTGCCCGAGGCGTGGGTGGCCGTGGCCGGCGGGGACCTCCGCACCACCGTTCACGAACGTCGCGCCGTCTACGAGCGGGAGCTAGGACGCAGGCACGTGCCGCGTCTCCTCCTCTCCGACGGCACCGAACCGACCGTGGCGACGCACGATGCGACCGCGGAGGATGGTGTCCTGCGCGGCACGCCGGCTTCAGGTGGAATGGTGACGCAGAAGGCGCGTGTGATCCTGGATCCTGCCGGGGCCGATCTGGAGCCAGGTGAGATCCTGGTCGCGCCCTCGACGGACCCGGGCTGGACGCCCCTCTTCCTCACCGCGGGCGGCCTCGTGATGGAGATGGGAGGACCGATGTCCCACGGCGCCATCGTAGCCCGTGAGTACGGCATCCCTGCCGTCGTTGGTGTGCCTGATGCCACAGAACGCATAGAGACGGGACAGCAGATCACCGTGGACGGGACCGCCGGCGAAGTCATACCGGAACCGGGTTAGGAATCGGGAGGCTCTGGGACCGACATTCTCACCGCAGTGTGAACACTTTTATTTGCGGTGCATAGGGCTAAACGGTAAGCTACGTTGGCGCGGAAAAAGACCGCCTGCGCGCGTTACGAAACAGTGGACTTCTCGGCGTCCTGCGAAGCTAGGAGAACGGGGAATATGTACAAAGAGATCTACGTCCCGGTAGACAACTCGGACTACTCCAACCAGGCGTGTGTCATCGGCGTCGACGTGGCGCGGCAGTTCGGGGGCAGGGTCGCCGGTTGTCATGCCTACGCCGCGAAAATGCACGACGTCCGCTTCCGGCAGATGGAGAGCGGGCTCCCCGAAGAGTTCCGCGACGAGGACGAGATGAAGCGCCAGCGCAAGATCCACGACCAGCTTATTACCAAGGGCCTGGAGATCATTACCGACTCCTACATCGACGTGCTCGAGCCCCTGTGCGAGAAGTACGACGTCGAGCTCGTGAGGCGCTCCCTCGAAGGCAAGAACTTCAAGGTCATCGTCGAGGACGTTAACGAGAACGACTTCGACCTCGTCGTCATGGGCGCGATGGGCATGGCCGCCGTCAAGGACACGGTTCTGGGGACGGTGACGGAGCGGGTCGTCAGGCGCCTCGAGAAGGCTGATACTCTGATCGTCAAGGATCTGGACCGCAGCCCCTTCGAGCACATCGTAGTCGCCGTGGACGGCTCGGCCAAGTCGCTCGGCGGCCTCAAGAGGGCGATAGAGCTTGCGGGGGAGTTCGGCGGAACCGTCGAGGCCATAAGTGTCTTCGACCCTTACTTCCACTACGCGATGTTCCACTCCATAGCCGGTGTGCTCTCCACCAAGGCCCAGAAGGTCTTCCGGTTCAAGGAGCAGGAGAAACTGCACGAGGAGATCATCGACTCGGGACTGGCTAAGATCTACACGGCGCACCTGGAGATAGCCAGGAAGATCGCCGAGGACGAGGGCGTGGACCTGAAGACGACGCTCCTCGCCGGCAAGCCGTTCGAGCAGACGCTCAAGTACGTGAACGAGGTAAACCCCACGCTGGTCGTCATGGGCCGCATCGGCTACCACTCGGGCGACGAGATGGATATCGGCGGCAATACCGAGAACATGATGCGCTACCTGCCGACGAACGTCCTCATAACCAACTACGAGTACCAGGCCCCCGACCTCTACACCGCCGAAGAGCACATGACGTGGACGAAGGAAGCGCTGGAGCGCCTCGACCGCATACCGGGTTTCGTCGTCGGCATGGCGACAGGCGCCATCATCCGTTACGCCATAGAAAAGGGTTACACGGTCATAACCACGGGCGTCATCGACGAGGTCATAAAGAGCATCCTACCCCCGGGCGCGATGGAGTCGATGCGCGCCATCGGCGACCAGATGCGCGCGGCGGAAGCGATGGGCGAAGACAAGCCCATAGACTCCCTCTTCAAGGACTTCGACGAACGCACCGCCGAGAAGGCCAATGGGACCAACGACCACGTGGGCGGCGCGAACGGGAGCGACGAGGCGGCGAAGCAGGAGATCTTCGATGCCGGCCGTGGCGGCTTCGGCAAGAGCGAGGACCAGGGCGACATAGAGGGCATCTCGGCCGAGGTTCAAGACGAGATACAGCGCTCGGCCCAGGGCCAGGACCGCTTCGAGTGCGACGTCTGCCGCTACGTGGCCAAAGGCAAGCCAGCGAAGTGCCCTGTCTGCGGCTCGGGCCCGACCCACTTCCACGCCGTCGACGCCGACATAGCCACGACCGCAGGGGACGAGAACCTGAACCTCTCCGAGATCTACGACGGCCGCGAGCTACACTGGACCGACGAGGCCACGGCTCTGCTCGACTCCCTCGAGGAGTGGCAGGAGAAGCGCCGCGTCAAGGCGCGCGTCGAGAAGAGCGCGCTCAAGAAGGGCTACACCACCATCACACGCGAGTACGTCGAACAGCAGTACCGCGAGGAGACAGGCCGCGAAGCCCCCGAAGTCGAGGAACCGAAGGCGGGCGGCTGCCCCGTCAGCCACGCCAAACAGCGGGTACAGGAGTCGAGCGGGGCCACGTGTCCCATCGACCACAGCGCTTTCCAGAAGGCTGGCGCCAACGTCCCCGAGGGTGGCTCCCGAGAGTTCACCTGGACCGACGACGCCATAGAACGCCTGGAGCGGGCACCCAAGGGCTTTATGAGGAATATCTCGCGCAACATGACCGAGAAGCTCGCCCGCGAGCGCGGTACGAAGCACATAGACCTCCCCCTCGTCGAGGACTCGCTCACAGGGGCGCGCACCACGATGGAGGACGTCATAACCGGCAGAGTCTCCATCGCGGACCTCGCCCGTGACACGGGAGAGAAGATAGAAGCCGAAGACGGCGAGGCACCGCACCCGCCGATGACCGTAACCATGGTCTGCACCACCTGCGGCGAGGAGTTGCAGGGCGTCCAGCCGCCCGAAGAGTGCCCCGTCTGTGGCGCGCCCGGAGAGGATTTCGAGCAGAAGTAGGCACCAGGCTACAGGAAGTGCCGATATCTGAAGCCTGTAGCCTGATGCCCGAGGCCTGACAGTGGCGAAGACCCACAAAGTGACCTTCAAGAAGAGCGGCATCACCATAGACATCGCC
>JBKPNW010000269.1:0-5441 GCA_046732815.1 Actinomycetota bacterium
GAATGGGACGCACCTTGTCTCAGCCGGTCTCGAAGACCTCGGGCTTGAGGACACAGATGTCGGGGAGGTTGCGGTAGGCCCCCGCGTAGTCGAGCCCGTATCCGACGACGAACTCGTCGGGCACCTCGAAGCCGAGGTACCTCACGTCGAGCCTGGCCCGCCGCCTGGAGGGCTTGGAAAGGAGGGCGCAGACCTCGAGTGAAGCGGGCTTGCGGGCGTGCAGCGAACGCATCAGGTACGAGAGCGTGAGCCCCGTGTCGATGATGTCCTCGACGATCAGGACGTGACGGTCCGTGATGTCCTCTTCGAGGTCTTTGAGGATGCGGACGACGCCGCTCGATGAAGTGCCAGAACCATACGAGCTTATGTCCATGAAATCCAGCTCGCACTGCAGGTCTACGTTGCGCATGAGGTCGCTCATGATCACGACCGCGCCACGCAGGACACCGACCAGTAGCGGCTTCTCACCCCTGTAATCCTCGGTGATGCGCGCCCCGATCTCACGCACCTTCGCCTCGATCTCCTGCGAGGTTATGAGGACCTCTTTTACGTCGGGCATCATACTGGACATACTCACGAGACTCTCGCCACCTCCAGCTTCAAGATCTTCTGCGTCCGGTTGTCCACCTTGTGTCGCTCGTCGAGCTCGCCGAGCACTATCCAGGCGACCTCGCCCCGCCCGTCTACGACTACGGGCGTCCTGCGCCTGAGGTCGCTCGGCACTTTCCTGTCCATCATCGCCCTGAAGACCTTCTTGGTCCCGCCGAGGCCCAACGGCCGGATGATATCCCCCTCCCGCGCCATCCGCACTCGGTAGGGCCCCTTCCCGCCGTCGAGGTAGGCAACTTCGATCCTGGCCGCGTGCCCAGGATCGAAGCCGGATACCTCTCGCGCCGAGAACCTCCACCCCCCGAATACCACGGATTCGCCGGCCCTGATCTCCTCTTGCCCCGAAACGGTCGTCGGCGGCTCTATGTAAAGCGCGAGCTCCACTTCGGTGCGGCCGGAAGCGACTACCCCATGAGGCAGATCCAACGTCCGCGTACCCCCACCACCTTCCAGGAGTCCGAGCACCGCCTCGACAAGGCCCGAAGAGAGCGGCGCCTCGGGGACCAGCGTCGCGTATGCCAAGCGTACGGCGTGGCGCCTGAGCGGAGGGCGCAGGACCATGAGTCCGTCGAGCGGCAGAACCACCTCGTCTCCCCTCATCTCCACAGTCCTGATCGCAAGCCCTTCGAGGACCTCGAGGTCTTCGCGGACGAGGGACGCGGTCCGGGCGATGTTGCCCGACGCCGCCGGATACAACTCTTCCAGTAAGGGCAGCACTTCGAGCCGGACCCGGTTGCGGGCGTACTTGCCCGTCAGGTTGGTGGGATCCGTACGATAAGGCTGCTCCAGTTCTTGCAGGTAATCCAGGACCTCCCTGCGCGTACATTCGATGAGGGGGCGTTGGATCTTGTCCCGCACGGGTGGGATGCCGGCGAGCCCGCGCAGGCCGGCGCCCCTCGCCAGGTTCATGAGGACGGTCTCGGCCACGTCATCGGCGGTGTGGCCCGTCGCGACGGCCCTAAGTCCCAGCCGGACGACCACCTCTTCGGTGTGCCTGTACCGCTCCTCGCGCGCACGCTCCTGCAGGTTGGGACCACCGTCGAGCCCGAGGCTGTGCACCTCGCAGCGTACGCCCAGCCGCCCGCAAAGGCCGCGGACGAACGCGGCGTCTTCGCGTGATTCCTCGCCGCGCAGGCCGTGGTCGAAGTGGAGAACCACCGGTTCGCCGTCGAGGGCGACTATCACGCGGAGCAACGCCACCGAGTCGGGTCCGCCGGAGACCAGCGCCAGGGGGCGGCGAAGGTCCATGCCGTGACGCTCTGCGGTCAGCAGCACCTTGTCCTGGAAGAGGGTGGATACCATGTGGACAGTTTAGAGAACCGCGGGGGCCAGCAAAAGGAAAGACCGGGGCGCCGTGCCCCGGTCTCGCGCATTCTGTGGATGTGGTGCTCTAGCTCAGGCCCGTTGTTCCTGGCGTCTGGCCATCTCCTCCGTCTGCTCCTGTTCTTCTAGCATCGGCCGTTCTTCGGGGATCTGGACGTCGTTGACCGCTATGTTGACCTCGGTCACGCGCAGACCGGTGAGGCTCTCGACGCGGTTGATCACGTTGCGCCGCACGGCCTCGGTGATCTGGGGTATAGACTGGCCGTACTCTACGGTCATGGTCAGGTCCACAGCGCTCTCTTCCTCACCGACCTCGACGGTCACGCCCCTGGAGTAGTTCCCGCCGCCGCTCGCACTGCCGCCCGTGACGCCGCCGGTCACGCTCTGCAAGAATCCACCGACGGCCGCGGTGGTGCCGCCGCCCATCTGGACCTTCTCTACCTCCTGCGCCGCGATGCCCGCTATCTGGGAGACCACCGCGTTGCTGATAGTAGTGTTGCCCATCTCGCCCTTGAGGGGGCTTCCCTGGCTGCTACCGTTCTCTTCGCTCATGTCCGTCCTTTCCGACCCTTGGATTCCCCAAATCGGTGGTGTCCGCGCGTCGCACGGTTCCAAGCTGCCTACCCCACCGTCACCGATCCTAAACCCTGCTCCGGGCTTTACGCCGGGCCTCGACCGACTCGGCCAGTTCGCGGAGGACCTGCGTTGTGGTCTCCCAGCTCATGCAAGAGTCGGTGATGCTCTGTCCGTAGGTGAGTTGGGACTGGTCGGAGAGACTCTGGTGTCCTTCTACCAGGAAGCTTTCCATCATCACACCGACGATACCGGTCTCGCCTGCCGCAACCTGGGCGGCGAGGTCCTGCGCCACGAGCCGCTGACGACGGTGGTCTTTGCGGCTATTGGCGTGGCTCGCGTCGACCATGAGCCGCTGCGGCAAACCCGCCTCTTGAAGGTTTGTCAGGGTCTCACGAACACTGCCCGCGTCGTAATTCGGTCCGCTCTCTCCGCCGCGCAGGATCACGTGGCAGTCCGGGTTGCCGCTCGTGGTCACGATGCCGGCGAGTCCCTGGTCGGTAACGCCCAGGAAGCTGTGTGGATGATCGGCGGCGCGAACGGCGTTGATCGCGGCCTGCACCCCGCCGTCGGTACCGTTCTTGAAGCCGACCGGCATGGAGAGACCCGAGGCCAACTGGCGATGGACCTGGCTCTCGGTCGTGCGCGCCCCGATAGCTGCCCAGGTCACCGCGTCGGCGAAGAACTGGGGGGTTATGGGGTCCAGAAACTCGGTTCCGGCGGGCAGCCCGAGTTCGGCGAGATCTAGGAGCAACCTCCGCGCCATGTACAGCCCTTCGTTGACGGCGAAGCTGCCATCGAGGTGCGGGTCGTTGATAAGACCCTTCCATCCCACCGTCGAGCGCGGTTTCTCGAAGTACACGCGCATGACGACGCAGAGATCTCGGACGAGTTCTGCGGAAACTTCTCCTAGACGGCGGGCGTAGTCGCGCGCGGCGGTAGGGTCGTGGATGGAACAAGGTCCCACGACCACGACCAGCCGATCGTCCTCCCCGTTCAGGACGCGGACGACCTCTTCGCGCGAGCGGCTTATCGTCTGGAGAGCCGTCCCCGAAAGGGGCAGCTGCTCGCGCAGTATCGTCGGCGAGATCAGGGGCCTGATGTTCGGCACGCGCAGATCACGGGTCTCCAGGAGATCGGACTTCCCGCTCCCTACCACGTCCTGCACCCCCAGCATGGTCCCCAACTGCGCCTCCAGGGTGGGAGAGATCTCGCCTTCCACTCCGATGATGGTACGCTCCTCTCCCCGGAAGACCTTCGCGCTGAAACCGCTCGCTTCCGCCCGTCTCCGGACCGCCTCCGTCTCGGTGCGGGAGGCGCCGGATCCCATCACCAGGAATATGGATCTTCTCTCTTCCTGTCGTTTTGTGCCGGTTATCATCCTTCTCCTCCTTCACTGGATTCTCCACAAGCCAAAGAAAAAGCGGAGGCCGTGGCCTCCGCTTCCCTTCGACTGGTTTTCGGGCCGGTTGCGGCTACCTCACGCGCGCATTCTCCATCGACCCGCCCCGTCGAAGGGCGGACCGCTAAAGTAATAGCGTCCAGGATCGTAGCCGCGCATTTCCGCAACAGTCTTCATAGCTTCCATTCTAAAGGTCTCGTGAAACAGCCTCAAGAGTGCCGGCGCAGATGACCCCGAAAACGAGAAAACCCCGCGTGTGCGGGGTCCCTGAGAAGTAGCGGGGGCAGGATTTGAACCTGCGACCTTCGGGTTATGAGCCCGACGAGCTACCAGACTGCTCCACCCCGCGTCGTGGGCAAGATTCTAACACCGGCCGGGAGTTTGTAAAGTCGCGTGGGGCCGTGATACGGTAGCGGAAGATATGTACATCGTTCTACTTATCTCGATCCTTCTGGGGGCCCTGATCTCTGCGGTCGCGGCCCTACGCGCGCTCGGGGCCTACCTCAGGTTCCGCCGCACACGGGCGGCTTTTCAGGACGAGGTTACAGACGAGGTCGCCAGCCTCGCCGCACGGACTGATGAACTCGAGAGCAGCATCTCGGCCCTCGACGCCCGCGCCGCGGAGCTTCCGATCCAGATCTCCGAGCTGCAGCAGAGCCTTTCTTCACTCCAGATCCTCACCAGAGCACTCGGCACCTCGCTCCGCCAGATACAGAGAGTGCTCTCCTACGGCAGGCTCAAGACGCTCAGCGCCGAGCGCATCGGCAGAATCCTCCAGAGCGCTACGGCCCCGAGCGATACGCAGGGCTGACCCTGGAGTCGCCGGCGCCACAGACGGGTCCTACACCTCGAGAGATGGGCGAACAGCAGAGTACCGAGGTACTGCAACCTTCGGGTGAGGACTGCGAGGTCTGTGGCACGGAGATGTATGGTCTGCATTGTAAGCTGATCTGCCCCAACTGCGGTTACCGCCGCGACTGCTCCGACCCGTGATCTTCGAGGCGATTTGCAGGGGTTAACCCCTGCAAATCGCGCATTTCAGCTGGTCAGCCACTCAGCATTTCAGCCAAAACAAAAAGCTGACTGGCTGAAGTGCTGACATGCTGACTAGCTAGCAAACAGGTCGGACCTGTTTGTAAGATGCTTTAGAGCTCGACTAGCCTTGTTGTGCCGAGCTCCCGACCCGACGGGTCTCTGGCCTTGACGGCGACGTACGCATCTGAGGTCCTCACCAACATGGCCGTCTCGAAGCCGTCACGAGGTACTTCTCCCAACGACTCCAGTCGATCCGGGCCAGGGCCAGCAAGCACCTCCCAGCTTTCGACCTCCGTGGCGCCGTTCCAGCTGGCGAAGACATTGGCCTCCTCCCTGGAAGTGCGCTCCGCAGCCGCGGCGGGCTCGCCGTCCGGTTGCCCGCTCCAGGGGAAGCGGAAGGCCCGGTAGGAGCGGTTCTCAGGCGGCAACGCGAGGTCGAAGAGCAGCTTCCCGTCGTGGCTGAACTCCGAGATGGCGAGCGCCCTTCCCCAACCCACGA
>JBKPNW010000270.1:0-3226 GCA_046732815.1 Actinomycetota bacterium
GCGTTATGGCCAGGAGTTTCCACGCTACCGGTGCGTGACGCCCGAGCGCCTTCCAGCACACGTAGCCGACCACCGCCAAGAGAGTAGGTAGGACCACTTCGACAGGGGAGAGCACAACATGGGCGAGGTAGACCCTTATGGCCTCGATGGTTACTGTGCCAAGCGCATGGGTCGCCGTGGCGAGCAGCATCCCAGACAGCGCCACGCTCCACAAAATTATCACGAGCCATCCACCATACCGGCGTCGTCGTTCGCTGGCCAGAAAGCGATTGATGAGCCCAGAGACGTACGCTACTATCCCGAGGACCAAAAAGATCGCACTCGCCACAAGGATTGGTCCCTGAAGCGGGATGGGCAACCGGTCAATCAGGTAGACCTCTCCTGTGGATGTCCACACCCACGCCCACCACGGAAGGCACACGAGGAGAACACCCAGGTAGTGCCACAGTGCACCACGCAACTCCCAGCCGAGCAGCAGTACGGCGAGCAGGGCGAGAGGCGCGTTCGCGAGCGCCGTCTCTTTCGTGAGTATGGAAGCTCCGAGGAGCACACCGGAGAGCAAGGCGAGCACGGAACTGTTTCTCTCGATGGCCGCCAGCAGGGCTAGTAGCGCTAAGAGGTAGAACGTAAGGAGGGTAGGATCGACGTTGAGGGCAATCGAGCTCTTGGCGTTGTAGCCGAGGAGGGCGACAAGAGCCGCGGCCAACAGCCCGCCAGCTGGGCTCGAGAGTCGCTTGACCAGAAGGTAGGCCAGCAGAGGGTTTAGTAACGCGATGAGGCGCATCGCCCACACTAGCTCCACGGTGTCGCGCCCGAAGATGACTATGAGGGCACCGACGAGGGCAGGAAAAGCAGGACCGTGGCCGCCGTTGAACTCCGAGATGCTGTTGAGATCCTCGAGGGCTTGCCCCGTGATGAGCTGCGAGGCGGCTAGCAGATAGCGAGCGGAATCATTGTCCAATAGCGTCCAGTGGTTTGCAAACCACAAGAGTGCCGGCACGGAGAGGACCAAGGTGAGCGGAACGACCGCCAGATCCGCCCAGCCGAGCGGGGAAGCAGACCCTGCGGCGGACAACCAGGAGTAAGACGAAGCTCTTCTCCTGGAGTCTATGCGAACATCTCCTCTCCCAGCATGCACGCCCGAGGACGGCCGCGCCCATTTTCTTCTGCATGAGATCCAACGAGTGTGCTCTCATGCAACCACAATGATGCATCACCGCCTGACATTGTCGCAACACCCGAAGCGGATATCTCGAAAGTACGCACGTGCGGAGTTCTCAATAGTTCGTCACATGAGGAAGCGCATCCCGTACAATACAGAGTCAGGATGGGTGCCAAGGTCACACGACGTCGATTTCTTACGGCCGCGGGCGCAGGTGCCACATACCTCGTTTTGGCAAACACAGTGGGCTGCGAACCAGCTGAACGTACCTCAAAGGCCAGTCCCGCAAAGACCAGCCAGCCCGTGCGGCCCGTTGGGGCGGTCGCCTACGGGCCTCAACCCGCTCCGCAGCATGGCGCGTGGATCTTCCGCTCGCGTCCCGACCTCATCCCACCCTCCGTAGAGATAACCACCCAGGCGCACGACACAGCCCCCGGCTACATCTTCGTCAGCCCGGAGAAGGGAGACGTTGGGCAAGGCGGCTCGTTGATAGTCGACAATCGCGGGCAGGTTGTGTGGTTCCGCCCGCTGCAAGGAACCTTAGGACGCGCGCACAATCTCAAGGTGCAGAGCTATCGCGGCAAGAGCGTGCTCACCTGGATGGACGGGGTAAACGAGTACGTGATCTTCGACCATTCCTACCGCGAGATGGCCCGCTTCGGCGCTGGCAACGGCCGCGACGGGGACCACCACGAGTTCCTCATCAGCCCCCAGGACACCGCGCTGATCACGGTCTACAGTCCTGTGCTCAGGGATCTCTCCTCGAGCGGCGGCCTGAAGAACGGCACGCTGTGGCAGGGTATCATACAGGAGCTCGACATCGAGAGCGGGGAAGTGCTCTTCGAATGGCACAGCCTCGATCATGTAGGTCTCGATGAGACCTATGCCACGGTGGCGCAGGATGGCAGCCCAGGGTTCGACTACTTCCACATTAACTCAATAGATGTAGACCACGACAACAACCTTCTCGTCTCCGCCCGCGAAACCTTCGCCGTCTACAAGATAGACCGCAACAGCGGTGAGATAATCTGGCGCCTTGGTGGCAAGAAGAGTGACTTCGAGATGGGTCCGGGCAGCCGATTTAGCTTCCAGCACGACGCTCGCCGCCTGCCCGACGGTACTATCTCCATCTTCGACAACGGCAACACGGTCTTTCACGGGCTCGTCCCCAAGGCCGTAGAAGGGTCCCGCGGCATTGTGCTGGATGTAGATGAAAAGAAGATGAAGGCCTCGCTGGTGCGCGAGTACATCCACCCTAACAAGCAGTACGCTGACGCGTCAGGCAACGTGCAGCTGCTGCCGAACTCCAATGTGTTCATAGGGTGGGGCAGGGCGCTGCACTTCTCGGAGTTCAGCCATGACGGTGGCGAGATGCTTTTCGACGGCAAATTGCCCGAGGGTAACAGATCCTACCGGGCGTTCCGCTATGAGTGGAGCGGGGACCCCACAGATCGGCCAGCTTGTGTGGTAGAGCGCACCGCCGAAAGGGAGGTCACCCTCTACGCCAGCTGGAACGGGGCCACGGAAGTGGCCAGTTGGGAGGTGCTGGCGGGCCCGCGTTCGGAGGGACTGGAGTCGGTGGGATCGGCACCCCGAAATGGGTTCGAGACGACCATGGTGGTTAGTACCTCCGATCAGTACGTCGCCGTGCAGGCCAAAGACCGTTCGGGAAGCGTGCTCGGCACCACAGAGCCCATCAATACGCTCCGGCGCGACTGATCAAAGTGCCTCAAGGTGGCGCTCGCATCTGGGGTCGTCCAGAAAAATTCGGTACGGCATTCAACATTCACTCTCTCCTAGAACCGCCCAAGGAAAGGTGGAGTCAATGAAGCGAACAGCATTGGTGGCGGCAGCGGTGCTGGTAGGGCTGTTGATTTCGGCGTGCTCACGGATTGGTCAAAGACCCAACATAGTCTTCATACTCACCGATGATATGAGAGCCTCCGACCTGAACTACATGCCCAACACAACGGACCTTTTGGCCGACCAGGGTGTGACGTTCACGAATGCCTCGGTGACCCGGTCTTTGTGCTGCCCCTCGAGGGCGACCATTCTCAGGGGCCA
>JBKPNW010000271.1:0-39648 GCA_046732815.1 Actinomycetota bacterium
TTTTTCTCCATCGGCCCGTCCCACGTAGGTGACCGAGGCCAGACGCCTACCGCTCGGCGCCTCGCCGACCCAGGTGGCGATGATGCGCTGGGGAAAGGCCAGAATGCCGGTCTCTTCGTAGAGCTCGCGGACGGCCCCTTCCTCGAAGCTCTCGCCCGGCTGCAGACGTCCGGCCGGCGGCTCCCAGGTGCCCGTCGGACGCTGGAGCAGGAGCACACGGCCGTCCTCCCCCACGGGCAGGAGGCCGGAGACGAGATCCGCCTTCAAGGCACACCTACAGCGAAGTTGTCGGTTCCACGCACCACGCAGCAAGTATACGGTCCGCGAAGACCGCACGCCGTAGGGGCGGGTTTGAAACCCGCCCAAAAAACGTGGATCGCCTTTAGATACCGAACCGCCCTTGCCGGGTTACGGCCCTTACACGCCATCGCCCACGCGTCGCGGCAGCCACGCGAGAACATCCAGGCGTTTGGAGAAGTGGAGGATCGGGTCCGTCGCGGGCGGCTTCAGCCCTATCTGCTGGGTCATGGCGAGCGTGCGGACCTCGGCCTCGGCGGACTGGAGGGGCCACAGATGGTGGTGGACTTCTCCGCGACGGACATGACCCCTCCTGTCCGCGCTGTAGAGGCAATAGCGCTCGGTCAGAAAGTTCTCGATGGAACCCTCGTCGCTCTCGAAGGGTTCTCCCACGGGCCTGTAGCGGGCCTCGAATTTCGCCCCCGGCGCGCCCCTGTGCGTCCGCAGGCTGCGGTAGTGGACCTCATCGCCCGGGGCGTGGCAGTACATCTCGGCGTCGAAGTAAGGCAGGTGGAACGTGGCGCGGGCGAGGCGGACGGCTATGCGGTTGCGGGCGTCGAGGGAGAAGAACCAGATGCCTGGCCTACCTTCCGCCGTTACGTAGGTGCGGAGGTTTATCTCGGGGAAGTGCGAGAGACCCGGGACGGCGGGCAGGAAGTGGGGCCTTACGCCGGTCATGTCGAAAGGCACGACGCCGAGCCAGGCGCTGCCTTCGAAGGTGTCGATACTCAGGGGTGGCGGCACGAGGGGCCTGAGCGTAGCAGCTTCGACAGGCCAGTGCATGAAGAGCAGGTCTCGCCAGCTCATCCCGAGCGCCCACGGACCGGAAGGAACGGGGTAGGGGCGATGTTCTGTCTTGCCAAGAACCGTCTCGGGTCGAAAAGCTGCGGGGGGCACTGCGCGGTCCCCTCTCCACTCACTGGACCCTCGGCGTGTCCTGGGGTGACTGCTCCTGTGGTGATCGCCCGGGTTCGGCATCATGGGCCTCCGGTCTCTTGTACTACAAGGAGTGCTCCTTCGCCTACGCTTACTCTGGCTTCCCTACCGATCAGCTCGTTGTGGAACCCGATGGTGTCTCCGGGTTCCAGGGTGGCGTTCACGAGGGGATACTCCATGCCTTCCAGGCTAACGCCGGTGGCGGGACCGGCCAGGGGGAAGATCGAGACGCTATCCCGCGGCGCTCCTTGCACCGTCCTCGATCCGTCTTCGATCACGAACATCCGCTCCCGGTCGGAAACTGCCGCAGAACGCAGCCCGATCCGCTCCGCGGCGAGCAGGATGTGCGAGACGGCAAAGAGGGCATCCAGCCTCCCTCCCACGGCGCAGAGGAGGTCGGCCGCGGTCGCCCCCCACTCCCTGGCGGCCAGGACCGCGAGATGGCCGTCCATCTTGTCCTTCCTCACCGGATGGCGCTCCAACAAGGACCCGCGACTCTCGACTTCCCGCAGGAGGTCTTCTCCCAGCGAGTCCATATCCCCGACGACCAGGTCGGGGACGACCCCGGCCTCCAGCGCGTATGCGGCCCCACCGTCGGCGGCGACTACTATATTTGCGCGCTCGGCGAAGTGCCGGATCAAGCCCGGCGAGTCGGGCGAGCCGTTCAGGAAGATCGCAGCCCGCAAGCTATGAGGTTTTCGAATGCCCGTAGCGCAACTGCCTCGGTGAAGGCTGCGCTCCTTGCAGCGCTTTCAGCAAAACCACCGTGATCACGATAGCGATGCCCAGGCTCGGGGCCAGGTACGCGGCGTTGTACGCCGCCGAGTAGAGCAGTGGGTTCCAGCCCTCCGGCGCGTAGGAGGCGAAGAAGATCACACCCGACAGGAAGTGGCACACGAAGCGCCCCAGGATGCCCACCGTGGCGCCAAGGACGGCGCCCTGCACCGTGGGCTTGAAGAGTCCTGCCAGCCCGAGGGCGCCGAAGGCCAGAGGATAATCCAGGAGCAGCTGCAAGGGATGTACCACGTAGGGATCTATGGCGAGATCCAGCATCCCGTAAGCCGCTCCCGCGACGATACCCACCCTCCAGCCCTGCCTGAGGGCGAGGAGTATGAGGGGGATCATCTCCAGGGAGACGGAGCCGCCGAACGGCATCTTGAAGAGCACGATGAATCCCAGGACGAACGACAACGCCACGGCGAGCGCCGCCTCGGTCAGTACCCTGGTGTCCCTGAAGGCATTCAAACGCGCACCCTCCTCGTGCTCTGCGGGGATGCGCCGATATGAGACTCCAGGTTCTCCCTGCGCCGGCATTACCCGGATCAGGTTCAGCGGGTCGGCACCTGCGTGCCCTCTCAGCCTCACGGCTCCCCGGTCTTTCTAGCGCTCTCAGTGTAACCCACCGCCGGTAGCGACACCACCCGCGCGCAGGAGCAGCCCGAGCACGGTGGCGGCGTCGGTGATAGTACCGTCGGACACCAGATCCAGGGCCTCCCCGAACGGCAGCTCCACCACCCTTATGAACTCCGTAGGCTCGGGCCGCGGCCCCCGCTCGTCCCTCACCGCCGTACACCCGAAAAGGTGGCAGACCTCCGTGCTCCGTCCCGTGCTCGTGTGGACGGAGACCAGATGCTCCAACTCTTGCGCCCTGTAGCCCGTCTCTTCCAGAAGCTCCCTACAAGCCGCCTGCGCGGGCTCTTCGCCAGCATCGACCCCACCTGTCGGCAGCTCCAGCGTGAACGCGCCAAGGGGCTGCCTCCACTGGCGCACGAGCACCACGTCTCCCCCGCCCGTGACCGGCACCGTGGCGGCGAACCCGCCGCTCTCCAGGACTCCGTATTCGATCCGCGCCCCGCCAGGCAGCTCCACATCATCCACGCGAAACGCGCACCAGGGGCTCTCGTAGAGGTAATCCCGTCCGAGCGTCCGCCACCTACCCTCCTCCATGCGGGAGAGTATAAATTGGTTCGCTCGTAGGGGCAGTTCGCGAACCGCCCTCGCTTCGCGGTAGCCGCGGCGAGAGCTACAAGCGATCAGCGTTCAGCAGCCAGCCATCACCAAGAACAAAAGGCTGAAATGCTGAAGTGCTGACCAGCTGAAGTGCTTGCGAAGGGGTCAAAGACCCCCTTCGCAACCCTACTCGAAGTAGTCGGCGGCCTTGGTGGTGTAGCTCTCCATATCCTCGGGGACCTCGTCCTCGGGGTAGATGGCCTCGACCGGGCATTCCGGCTCGCAGGCCCCGCAGTCGATGCACTCTTCGGGGTTGATCATGAAGTGGTCGCCGGCGTCGTAGATGCAGTCGACCGGGCAGACCTCGACGCAGCTCTGGTCCTTGGTGCCGATACAAGGCTCCGTGATCACATAGGTCAAGGGTTCCTCCTCTCTGAGCTTCTCGTAGCGGCTTTATACCAGCCCGCTCCCACCCTCAACACCCGCCGTTGACGCTGGTCAACGCGGCCCATGACCACGATCATACGGGCGTGTGATCCTGGTCAAAAACCATTCTTACTGCGAGTCGTTCTCAGGTACGGGAGCGGAGCTCGGCGGGCTTGAGTATGGCTATGGTCTTGCCGCCGAGATCGAGGATGTCCTCTTTGGCGAGGCGGGAGAGGGCGCGGGAGAGGGCCTCGCGCGAGATGCCCGTCGCCTCTGCCATCTCCTGCCGGCTCAGAGAAGGCTCGAAGACGACGCCCTTCTTGGTGACGCGGCCCTCCTCTGTGGCGAGGTTCAAGAGCATCCGCGCCACCCTCTGCGGGGCACTGCGGAAGACCAGGTCGCCGACGAGGTCCTCCAGCTCGCGGTTTCTGGCTGCCAGCGCCTTCGAGAGCCTGACCGCGCCGCCGGGGAAGCGGCCCATGATCTCGAAGAGGTCGTCGCGGAAGACGGCGTAGAGTACACAGTCGGTGAGCGCCGTGGCTCCCTGGGTCTGGGTACGGCCCTCGATGGCCGCCCCGAGGCCGAGCACGGAGCCGTCGCCGACCACGCCGAGGATCTGATCGCGCGCCTTCGGGCCGCCCCAGGAACGGTAGAGCTTCACGCGCCCCTCGCCGACGAAGTACACGGCCCCCGAGGGCTCGCCCTCCCTGTACAGGGCGGTGTCCGCTCCGAGCTCGAGCACCTCGGCCGCTATAGCGAGCGCCTGGAAGAACCCCTCTTCGAGCCCTTCGAAGAGCTCGAACTCCTTGAGCCCGTCCAGCTTCGTCAGGTGCTCGACAGCCCGGCAACGCGCGCCGGGCAACCGCGCCCAGGAAGGTGGCGCGTTCTCACCGTACATCGTGCGGTGTTCCTTCCGGCTCGCGTAGTCTCACGCACCCTTTATACGCTAAGTGCGCAAAGTTTGCAGTACGACAGACCACTCGCGGCTTGTTCCTAACCCCCAATGTCGGAGGTGGCGCCATCCTTGCAGCATTGGCTAGAATAGGCGCGAGGCGCTCCGGTGGGGAGCGTCCGGAAAAGGAGGACTGGCACGATGCCAATGTTCATGGACCACCACAGGGCTGTGGAAGGGTTGACTGCTGAGGCAGTAGCCGACGCCCACAGGAGAGACGAGGAGATCCAGGACGAGTACGGGGTGAAGTACCACAGGTACTGGTTCAACGAGGGAACGGGCGAGGTCTTCTGCCTTGTAGAGGCCCCCGACAAGGAAGCTGCCGAGGCCGTACACCGCGAGGCGCATGGTCTGGTCGCGGACGAGATAACCGAGGTCGAGGAAGGCGCGGTCTAGGCCAGGCTCTGGCGCCATTCAGGGGGCCGGGGCAATCTGCAGAGTGTCCCGGCCTTCGCTTTGCCCGGCTCCCTGGCGGGAGATCCTGGTTCTCTTCCTTTTCATCACACTGTAGACCCTTCACCACCGGACCGGACGTCGGCCTTTCCGTCCATCTCGATGCGGAGGCAGGAGTCTGGAGGTAAGGATGCGGTTCGAAGAGAGGGTTGTGATCGTAACGGGGGGCGGCTCGGGACTGGGTCGGGTACTGGCGCACCGCTTCGCCGAGGAGGGCGCCGCCGTCGTGGTCGCCGACCTGGCGAGGGGACGCGCGGTCGCGGTCGCCGAGGAGATCTTCGATCAGGGTGGCGACTCCCTGGCGCAAACGACGGACGTAGCCGACACGTCCGAGGTCGAAGACATGGTCGAGGCGACCCACGAAGCGTTCGGACCGGTGGATGTGCTGATCAACAACGCGGCGAAGGCTACCGACGCCGACTTCCTCAGTCTCGGCGAGAGGGCCTGGGACGATGACGTGAACGTCACGCTGAAGGGCTCGTTTGTGTGCTCGCAGGCTGTGCTCCCTGACATGGTGGAGAATGGGTCTGGGGTCATTCTCAACATCAGCTCGGTGAACGCCCTCGGTTACTACGGCAACGAAGCCTACAGCGCGGCCAAGGCAGGTATCCTCAGCCTGACGAGAAGCCTCGCCGTCCGCTACGGACCCTCCGGTATCCGCGTGAACGCCATCGCCCCTGGCACCTTGAGAACGCCCGCCTGGGAGCAGCGAAGGAGGGCGAACCCCGAGGTCTTCGAGCACCTCAGAAGGTGGTATCCGCTGGGCCGTGTCGGCGAGCCCGAGGACGTGGCCGGGGCCGCCCTGTTTCTAGCCTCCGACGAGGCGGCCTGGATCACCGGCGCCGTACTCCCCGTCGACGGAGGACTCACCGCCGGCAACATGCAGATGATGGAGGAGATGATCGAAGGCGAGGGCGAATGAAGAGCATTTCAGCAAGTCAGCAAGTCAGCTTGTCAGCTTGTTGGTTTTGCCTGCTGCCTCTTGCGCGTGGGCGGGTATACGCGCTTCCTGGAGGTATTGATCCTCCGCGAGTCGCGATTTGGACCTCATGACATCGGGCGTCTTGATCGCAATCCTCCAGATATATAGTCTGGTGCCCTGATGGAATCATCGATGCTCGCCTTCGCCACCGACCTCCGCGACGAGGGCGTAGATACGGTCCTGGATAACGTCGGAGACAGGGCGGGGGTGGACGGGCTTACGTTGGCCGTCGCCTACCACGACGCCAGGGACGTCTTTCCTCACAACCCCGTTCACAAGGTGCGCTATCTGGAGGGTGGCGCCGTCTACTTTCCGCCGGACTTCGCCCGCTACGAGGGTATGCGTCTGCGGCCGCGCACCAGCGAGCTCGCCCGCGCGGGGGACCCCCTCGGCGGGCTGTGCGAGGCCGCCGGTGAGCGGGGGATGAGCGTCAATGCCTGGGCTGTGTTTTTGCACAACGACCGGTTGGGCTTCGCGCACCCCGAGTGCGCTACGCAAAACGCTTTTGGGGATCGCTACCTGACCGATTTATGCCCGTCGAACCCCGACGGGCGCGCGTACGCGCGCACGCTCGCCTCGGACATCGCCCGCTACGAAGTCTCGACCATCCTCTCGGAGTCGCTGCATTTCCACGGCCTCGGGCACGGCTATCATCACGAACGCTACTTCGAGGAGCTCGGAGCCATCGGCGCCTACCTGCTCGGGCTGTGCTTCTGCGATCATTGCCTCGAGGCGGCCCGCTGCAGAGGGGTCGATGCCGAGTTGGTTCATCGATCCGTACGTGACGAACTCGAACGACGCTTTGTGGACGGTGGTGATGACCCCGAGGAGCTAACACGCGAGGGCCTCGAACCCTTCGGAGGCGAGCAGATGTCCGGCTACCTCGAGGCGAGGACGGAGACGGTGACCTCGCTCGTAGGCGAGGTGACGAGAGCTGCCTCCGATGGGGGAGCCAGCCTTACATTCCTGGATCTTTGCGGCGCAGAGAAGGGTTTCGCGACCGGACATCCCGAAGGAGAGGCGGCGCCCGCCCTCGGGTGGCAGATGGGGATCGACGCAGCCGCGCTGGCCGGTGTGTGCGACACCGTCGCCGCGACCGGATACGCCGCCGACCCAGGCAGGCTGAACCTGGATCTCGACGCCTACCGAGTCCTGATCCCGGACGCCTCTCGACTCAGCCTCGTGCTCCGTCCGATGCCGCCCGACTGCCGGTCCGCCGATAACCTGGCCGCGAAGGTCACCCTGGCACGCGAACGCGGGTTGGGACGGCTCGACTTCTACCATTACGGCTTCTGCCGGTTGCGGGCTCTGGATTGGATTGCGCAGGCGCTCGCCGCCTGAAGCGCTTCGTCGGGCGGTTCGCGAACCGCCCCTACAAGCACACCGCGGCTAGAGGCAACGGGTATCAGAATATTCCTGGGAACACAGCCGGGCGTCCACACCGCCCCGTATAACCGTCATTCCCGCAGCCCCATCACCAGCCGTCCCCGGAGCTCCTCACCCGTCATTCCCGCGAAAGCGGGAATCTATGAGGCGGCAGACGTGCCGCGCTCCGAACTATTCGAGCGTGGCTATGCAGTCCACCTCCACGAGCATGCCGAGCAGGGCCGCAGCGATGGTCGTGCGTGCCGGGGGGTCGTGGTCGAAGTACCCCTTGTACACCTCGTTGAACTCGGCGAACCTTGTCAGGTCGGTTACGTAGGCGTTGACCTTCACGACGTTGTCGAGGCTCGAGCCGGCGGCCTCGAGGATCGTCTTTACGTTCTCGAGAGTCTGGCGTACCTGATCCGTGAAGCCGTCAGGCATAGTGCCCGTCTCCGGGTTCACGGGACCCTGCCCCGAGATGAACACGAAGTCGCCGGCGACTACAGCGTGGGAGTAAGGTCCTGCGGGAGACGGCCCATTCTCTGCCATAACGGTCTTTCTCATCGATTCTCCCTTCTTGCTAGTTGTTCGCTACTCGATCAGGTCGTCTGGCCGGCACCGCCGGATTGCGCTGCGGGGTCTCTCGCGAGCTCCTCGGTGAGATCCTCCCTGAATGACTCCGTGGCCAGGTAGACCGAGACGAAGCTGATGAGGGCCGCTGCCAGCACGTAAAGGGCGACGGGCCAGTAGCTGCCGGCCCAGGCAAGCAGCGCGGTGGCGATAAAGGGCGCGAGGCCGCCCGCGAACACGGCCGAGAGCTGGTAGCCCAATGAGACCCCACTGTAACGGACGTTGGTGCCGAATAGCTCGGAGAAGAAGGCAGGTTGGGTTGCGAACATCGCGCCGTTGCCGACGGCGTAGGCCAGCACGATGGCCAGTCGGATCAGGATGGGCGACTCCGTGTTGGCGAGCCAGAAAAATGGAAAGGCGAAGAGGACCAGGAATCCCGCGCCAAACATGTACACCGGCCGCCGGCCGATACGGTCCGAGATAGTACCGTAGACAGGCGTGATCAAGAATTGCACCCCCGCGGCGATCATGACCCCGGCGTAGGCCGCGCTGTTGGGCAGTCCCAGCTCCTGGGTGACGTAATCGAGCACGAAGACGGTGAAGATGTAGCCGCAGGCGTTCTCGGCTACACGCATGCCAATGACCAGCAGCAGACTCCTGGGATACGTCCGTACCGCGTCGACGAGGGGCATCCTGGCCTCGGCGCCCGTCTCTTTCACCTGCTCGAACGCCGGGGTCTCGGCTATCTTCAGGCGAATGACCAGCCCCACAACTACAAGGACGACGCTGAGCAGGAAAGGAATCCTCCATCCCCAGGAGAGAAACTGCTCCTCCGGCAACGACGACACGGCGGTGAAGAGCCCCGTCGCGATCAAGAGCCCCGCTGAGGAGCCCATCTGGGGCCAGCTGCCGTAGAAACCGCGCCTTCCGTCAGGGGCATGCTCCACCACCAGCAGCGCGGCGCCACCCCACTCTCCTCCGACGGCTACGCCTTGCAGGGCGCGCAATACGACGAGCAGAATGGGGGCCAGGAGCCCCACGGATTGGAAGGTCGGCAAGACGCCTATCAGGAAGGTGGCCAGGCCCATCAGGAGAAGGGTGAGGACGAGTATGGCCTTTCGACCGAGCCTGTCGCCATAGTGCCCGAAGATGGCGCCCCCAAGGGGGCGGAAGAAGAAACCGACACCGAAGGTGGCGAAGGCCGCCAGGGTGGCGAAGAGCCGGTTATCTAACGGAAAGTACAGCTGGGTAAACACAGTGCTCGCCGCCAGCCCGTAGAGGAAGTAGTCGTACCATTCGACCAGCGCCCCGATAAAGGCGGCTATACCGACCTTCGTCATCGAGGTCTCCCGCCCCAGATCTTCTCCGCCGATGTTCCCTGCGAGGCTCAAGGGGTGCTCCTCTCTATAACCATGCCTTCTCCTGCCTCCAGAAGAGAGCCTGCCTCCACGGCTTTCGTCCCGTTGACCAGGACGTGCGAGATCCCCTCCGGGAAATGCTTGGGATCTTCGTAGGTAGCCGTGTCCAGTATCGTCTCTGGATCGAACACGACCAGGTCCGCGGCGTAGCCCGGCGCGATGAGTCCCCGCTTGCCCAGCTTGAACCTGCTGGCGGGGAAGGAGGTCATCTTCCTGATGGCCTCTTCAAGGGTGAGCAGCTTCTTCTCCCTGACGTACCTGGCGAGGACGTGCGGGAAGGTGCCGTAGAGACGGGGGTGGGGTTTCTCGGCCTGGTCATGAAGACTGTCCGAGGCGATGAGGGATCTCCCCCACCGGATCACCTGCTCCACGTCGGAGCCGGCCATGTGGAAGAACACGATGGAAACCTTCCCGTCCTGCTCGAGGAGCAGGTCCATCATGCAATCCTCGGGCTCAATCCCCCTCGATTCGCCTACCTCCAGGATGTTCTTGCCCGCCAGGTTCGGGTCGTCGTCTCTGCTCAGCGAGGAGATGTAAACGCTGTCCCACCCCGTGGAGGCTACCAGGTTGTCCCAGTCGTCTTGCTCTTCTCTCAACTCGGCTTTGATCCTCTCCCTGGAGGCCGGTTCTCCTAACCTCTCCAGGGTCTTAGAAACGCCGCCTTCGAGGGCCCAGGGAGGGAGCACCGTGGTCAGGGAGGTGGACCCCGCGGTGTAGGGGTATACGTCGCAGGTGACATCGAGGCCCCTGGACCTCACTTCTTCGATAATTTCCATCGCCCTGTTTACGCTGCCCCAGTTGGCTCCTCCCGCCGCTTTGAGATGGCTGACCTGGAGCGGGACGCCGGTCTTCTCGGCGATCCAGATGACCTCTTCTAGGGAGGGGATCAGGCTGTTCCCCTCACCCCTGATGTGGGTCGCGAGCAGTCCATCGTAGCGCGGGAGCACCGAGCACAGTTCGGCGAGCTCTTCCCTCGGTGTGTAGCTGCCCGGAGCGTACATTAGACCGAGGGAGAGTCCAATAGCCCCGGCCTGGAGGGCCTCCTCGAGCAGGCCCTTCATACGTTCCAGCTCCTCGCCCGAGGCCGGCCTGTTCTCGAAGCCCATCACGGCTATCCTCAGTGTCCCATGCCCCACGTAGGTGGCCACGTTCTCCGAAGGCTTCACCTCGAGCAGGGCGTCAAAGTATTGCTCGACGGACTCCCAACGCCATTCTCTCCCCGTGTTGCCGAGGACGGGTTCGACGTAGGTGCGGAGCAGGTCCAGGTTCTGCGGCGCGAAGGGGGCCGGCGTCATCCCGCAGTTCCCGACCACCTCCGTGGTGACCCCCTGCTGCAGTTTGATCTCACTCCCAGGGTCATCCAACACCATGAGGTCGGAGTGGCAATGACCATCTATGAAACCGGGCGAGACGACCCGGCCGGCAGCGTCGATCTTCTCGCGGCCTCCCTGATTCACCCTTCCGACTTCGACAATCTTGCCGTCTTTGATCCCGATGTCACCGAGAAACCAGGGGTTCCCCGTCCCGTCCACGACTCGACCGTTCTCGATCACGAGGTCCAACATCGCCATCCCCCTACTGCACCTTCCCGCGGGCGGCCACCCGCGTCTCCTCCACTTCGCCGCCCTCCCCGACAATGTACACCTCATCGTGCAGGTTCACCGTGCTGCAGATGTGGTTGGGGATCACCTGCAACGTGTCGCCCACTTCGAGATCGTTATCCTCGTCCACAGAGAGCATCCCGTGCTCCTCCGTGAGCCTCTCCAGCACGGCGCCGGGGTACCCCACAACGTGGCCGTACCCCTCCAGGTTCAGCGGCTCCGCACCGGGGCCCACGTCGGTGGCGAACGTCTTGCTCCCGCCGTCGATGATGGCCAGGTCAGGAGCGGGTCTGCTCACCACCGTGCACACCACGACGGCCGCGCACTCGTCGAGCGAGCACGCACCGAGTCGGGCCTGCATCCTGTCGTAGAACACGTAGGTACCGGGCCGGATCTCCGTCACCCCATCCACCTTCGCCACGTACTCCGCCGTCGGCGTGGAGCCCACGCTGACATCATCCACCCCGATACCCCGCTCCCTCATCTGGTTAGCCAGGGAGACCATGAGTTGACCTTCCTCCAGACCAGCCTTCTCGAGCTCCAGCGTCTTCGACCCGCCCAGAACCGCGCCACGATAAGTGTAGATACCCGTGAGATCCAGGTTGTCTATCGCCTCGACCTCCCTTGCCAGCCCAACGGCTTCGTCATAAAGCACCCCGGTCCGCCTCAGACCGGTATCGATCTCGAGCCTGACCTCGAGAGTGTGATCCTCTGCCATATCCGAGAGCCTCCTGGTCCCTTCCAGGCTATCCACCCCGACGATGAGCCTTACCCTCTCGCCAAGCCGGACCGCCTCCCGGATCTTCGCCTCGGTCACCAGCGGGTAGGCGATAAAGATATCCTCCATACCACCATCCGCCA
The DNA here is from genome assembly GCA_046732815.1 of Actinomycetota bacterium. GTDB lineage: Bacteria > Actinomycetota > Rubrobacteria > Rubrobacterales > Rubrobacteraceae > Rubrobacter_D. Next base: position 11,812 of record JBKPNW010000271.1, read on the forward strand.
TGACCTCGGCTTCGGAGATCGTGGCAACCGTAATCCCAGCAGCCCCGGCCTCCACCTGTTCCCTTGCTATGCCCGGGATCTTGTGCGTCTTCACGTGGGGTCTCAGCGTAACCCTGTTCTCCGAGGCAACATCGGCCATCTTTCGTATGTTTCTCTCCATCTGGGCGCCGTCGATCAAGAGATACGGCGTGTCATCAAAATTTGGAAGGTCAAATGTCAAATTCAGAAGTGTCCGCTTGCTCCCTGCTTTTCCCAACTCACAATGCTAGCATGTTTCGTCGATTAGCTTTCTAGCATCCAGGGCAATACCGGGGTTCGTCACGGAGCCTCCGGTAGAAGCGTAGACGTGGGACACTCCCCAGCGGTCGACGAGGATCTCGACCGGTGCCTGCAGGTCGTCTACGGCGTAAGAGACGCTAGGGGAGATCATAGCAAGTCCGGGTGGATGCTAATGGTAAGGCGAAGCCAGCAGGAGGCGCACAGACCTCCCTTTGCGGTAGTAGTGGATTCCCTCTTGCGCGGGAATGACGGGTAAGGGGGCCCCACCGTTTCGCCCACAACTCGAAAGCGTCCCTGTTTAGACGGATTCGGCATCACTAGAGAGACTCCCGCAAGGTCAGTCGAGTTCTGCCGTTCCCTGGTGTCATGTTGCGATCGGCGGTCGGTGCTTCCCGAAGCCCGTGGCTTGCTCGAAGGCGTGAGCGAGTTGGAGCACTCCCAGGTCGTCCCGGGGGCGGCCGACGATCTGGACTCCTACGGGCAGTCCCTCCGGAGTGAAACCGCAGGGGACAGAGATCGCGGGCAGCCCCGTCACCGTAACGTAGTAGCAGCTCTTCATCCAGTCGATGTACGTTTCCATCTCTACTCCGTTTATCTCCGTCACGTAGCGCTGCTTCACGTCGAAGGGCGGCACCTGGCTCACGGGCGCCACGAGGAACTCGTAGCCTTCCATGAAAGTCCGCACGCGGTGGTACAGTTCGGTCCGCTTGCGCTCGGCGCGTCCCACGTCCGGGCCGCTCAGATGTACGCCCCGCTCGATATTCCAGACCACGGTTTCCTTCACGCGGTCTCGGTGTTCCTCGAGCAGATCCCCGTAGTTGAGCTCGAAGTGCCAGGCACGCAGCGTTTTGAAGACCTCGTCGGCGTTCGTGAAATCGGGCTCGTCGTCTTCCACCAGGCAACCGATATCCCCGAAGACGTGACGCTGACCGTTCAGAACCGCCGTCACCCGCGGGTCGACCGGCAACCCGCCGAGTTCGTGGCTCCAGGCCACCCGCGTTCCTGTAAAGTCTCGCTCCAGGAGCCGGGAAAAGTCCTCCCCCGGCTCGGAGATCGCGAGGGGCGAGCGCGGGTCGGGGCCGGAGATGGCGCCAAGCATCAGGGCGGCGTCCTGTACCGTGCGCGCCATCGGCCCCTCCGTGGAGAGTGTGGACCACGCCGCCTGGACGGGCCACGACGGGACCCTGCCGAGAGAGGGCCTGAAGCCCACGACGTTGCAGAAGGAGGCCGGGTTGCGCAGGGAGCCGCCCATGTCGCTGCCGTCGGAGATCGGGACCATGCCGCAGGCGAGGGCCGCCGCCGCGCCGCCGCTGGAGCCGCCGCAAGTCCTGGTGGTGTCGTACGGGTTGAGGGTCTCGCCGAACACCTCGTTGTAGGTCTGGGAGCCCGCGCCGAACTCCGGGGTGTTGGTCTTGCCGACCGTTATGGCGCCGGCGCGGCGCAGGCGCTCGACGATGAGCGCGTCCTCCTCGGGGACGAAGTCTTCGTAGATGCGGGAGCCGAACGTGGTGCGGATTCCCCGGGTCGGCGCCAGGTCTTTGTGGGCCACCGGCAGTCCGTGGAGCGGGCCGACCTCCTCTCCGTAGGCGAGTGCTTCCGTGAGCCGCCCGTCGGCGGCGCGGGCGTCTCGCAGGGCCCGTTCCGGGTGGAGCGTGACGATGGCGTTTACATGTGGGTTGGTACGCCCGGTCTGCTCCAGACACGCTACCATCAGCTCTTCGGCCGACAGCTCCCGCGCGCGGAAGAGACTCGCGAGCTCAGCCGCCTCCAGGAAACAGACACCAGCTTCGCGCACTTCCCCCCTTATCTCAGGACAGCGGGACGGGCAGGCCTCTCACCGCTCCGCTCACCGCAAGTTATCTCGCCTCCTGGCCTGCGGGCGTCGGGTTCCGCCCGTAGACGATCTCCCCGGGGATCAACAGAAATAGGAGTGAGGTACGTCTGCGGAACAAAATACGCCTCCCTTCCCCGTCTGAGCTGTGTCCCGGACCTTTGCTACCGATTCTACAGGCTCGCGGTACGCGCCACCGGACCCCGCATCAGACCAGGCGTTCTATGATGGTGCCGTTGGCCTGTCCCCCGCCCTCGCACATCGCCTGCAGGCCGTAGCGGCCTCCGGTGCGTTCCAGCTCGTTAAGGAGGACGGTCATCAGGCGGGCCCCGGTGGAGCCGACGGGGTGGCCGATGGCCACGGAACCGCCGTTTACGTTGGTCTTTTCCAGGTCGGCCCCGGTCTCGCGCTGCCACATGAGGGGGATGCACGCGAACGCCTCGTTGATCTCGAAGAGGTCGATATCGTCGAGGGTTAGCCCGGCGCGCTCCAGAACCTTGTGGGTAGCTGGAACAGGCCCGGTCAGCATGTATATGGGGTCTACCCCGGCGAGGGCGAAGGAGACGAAGCGCGCCCTCGGTTTGAGGCCAAGGCGCTCGGCGACGCGACGCTCCATGATCAGGAGCCCGGCCGCGGCGTCGCTAATCTGGGAGGAGTTCCCGGCCGTGATGACTCCCTCGGGATCGAAGACGGGCTCGAGCGAGGCCATCTTCTCCGGATCGATGTTCTTCCTGATCCCCTCGTCGCGGGTCATCTCCTCGACCGAGCCATCCTCGGTGCGAACGGGGACGGGCACGATCTGGCTCTCGAACCTGCCCTCCTCGGTCGCCCGGTCGGCCCGCCGGTGGCTCTCTACGCTGAACTCGTCCAGCTCCTGGCGGCTCAGCTTCCACTTCCTGGCGATCATCTCCGCCGAGGTACCCTGGTTGACGAGCCCTGAGTCGTACCTGCTCGTCGCGTACCCCCCGTACCACGGTCCCATCGGGCCGCCGACCTCGAACGCCTCGCCCAAGGGTACCCGGCTCATGGACTCCACGCCGCACGCAACAGCGACTTCGTAGGCTCCGCTCATGATCCCCTGGGCGGCGAAGTGGGCGGCCTGCTGGCTCGAGCCGCACTGGCGGTCGATGGTAGTGGCGGGGACCGTCTCGGGGAAACCAGCCCCGAGCACCGCGTTGCGCGCGATGTTCATGCTCTGCTCACCAACCTGCCGAACGCAACCGGCGATGACGTCGTCCACCATCTCCGGGTCGATACTCGTCCTCTCCACCAGCGCAGAAAGGGTGTGCGCGAGGAGGTCGGCCGGGTGCCAGTCCTGGAGCGCCTTGCCCCGCTTGCCGACAGGGGTGCGTACCGCGTCTACTATCACGGGCTCTTTCATTTCTGCCATCGGCGTCTCCTTTGTAAGCACGTCAGCTTGTCAGCACTTCAGCATTTCAGCTTTCGAGGATCTAGCCGACTTCCACGATCCATTGTTACACGGGTCTACTGTGCGGGACTCCAGGAAGCGAGGCACGTCGACAGGCCGCCGTCGACCGGGATCACGGCCCCGGTCACGTAAGACGCCGCCCGGGATGCCAGATAGAGCGACACGCCGGCCATGTCCTCCTCGCTGCCGATCCGGCGCATCGGTGCCCGCTCGGCGATCCGCTCTCCCTGGGCCTCGAGGGTGGCCGCCATCATGCGTGACTGGAAGGGCCCCGGGGCGATCGCGTTGACGGTGATCCGCGGTGAGAGCTCCCAGGCCAGGTGGCGGGTCAAGTGATGCACCCCCGCCTTGGATGCCGTGTAGCTGTAGGTCTCCATCCCTGGCACCCCGAGCCCATCGATGGAGCCTACGTTGATCACCCGCGCAGGGTCGGCGTGCGGGGGCCCGTCATCCACGGATGCGTCGAGCAGCGGATGCAAGAACCGGGTGAGATGGAAGACTCCCTGCAAGTTGAGGTTGAGCACCCTGTCCCATGCGGCGCTGTCATGCTCGGCAAGCGGCGCTCCCCAGGTGGCGCCCGCGTTGTTCACCAGCACGTCGAGCGAGTCCCAGCGCTCTCCCACCGCGTCGGCGAGCCGCCGGCATCCCTCCTCGCTCGCGAGGTTCTCGGGGACCGCGACGCAGTCGCCGACCCTGGACAACTCTTCCGCCACCGAAGCGCACACCTCGGCCTTGCGGCTGCTGATCAAGACCTTAGCGCCGTTCTCCACGAACGCCCGGGCGATCATCAGACCGATGCCCGAGGTCCCTCCGGTGACGACCACACGCTTGCCCTCTACCGAAAACAGCTCGCTGGCACTCATCCCGACCCCCCACAAACTTCGTCGAAGAGGGCCGTGCTCACGGCCCTCTCGGCCCCGCGCGATGGGCGCCCGGCTCTCCGTCCCTCACCCGTTGCCCTCATAAGGAAATGTTGTGGCCCGTTGTCTTGCGCCCTTTGGTCTCCCCTGAGGTGCTCACGCGTTTCCCAGGTTCCTTACCGTGAGGAGAACTTCATCCAGGGGGGCGAGTTTGTCCATTATCTCGTCGGCGTCAGCGGCCCTCTCCATGCTTGCAGCGTCGAGGTTGGCGCTCAAGATCAGCACCCCCACGTCGGGATTGGCCCGGCGCAGATCGTCGATCAGATCCAACCCATTCCCGTCGGGCAGCCCCAGGTCCAGGACCGCCACGTCGAATTCGAACCTCGCGACGTGGGCCCTGGCCTCGAGGAGCGTTCCTGCCTGCGCCACCACCTCCATGTCCGACTGGGCGTTCAGCACGATCTCCATGAGATCTCTCATGTCGGCATGATCCTCGACGTGCATAACACGAATAGGCCGTGTCCCAGCTTCCCCGATCATGGCAGGACCCGCCGTGACAGGGGGACCCGCAACCGCACGGTAGTGCCCCGCTCCGCTTCGCTCTCGATCTTTAGTTCACCGCCGCTGAGGACGGCCCGTTCGCGCATGCTGCCCAACCCCACGCCAGGCGGAGTATCGGGCCCGAACCCACGTCCGTCGTCGGATACCTCGGCGAGGAGATCCTCCCTCTCCATCTGTAGGCTCACCGAAACCTTCTCTGCTCCTGAGTGCCTACGGGCGTTGGTAAGCGCCTCCTGGATTATGCGCGAGGCCTGCGTCCCTGCCTCTCCCAATGGCTCCGAGGGAACCCCTTCTCCCACCTCCAGGCTGATCTCCATGCCCCTGGCCATCGTCCTGTTCCGCCTGACCACGGACGCCACGATCTCGGTGAAGGGACGACCTTCTTCGTCATCGAGACGCAGATCGTCGACCACCTCGCGGAGGCCCTGGGCGCCGCGTCGGACCGCGTCGACGGCCGACTGTAGCTGCTCCTTCAGCTTCGTGTCCTCGGCCTGGAGCAGGATCACGCCGATAGCCGCCGCGGTGTAGGAGAGGTCCTGCAGGACGCCGTCGTGCAAGTCGCGCGCTATCCGCTTGCGCTCGGCCTCCGTCACCCTCCTCAGGGACTCCTCGGCCCGCTTGCTCTCGGTTATGTCTCGCAAGATGTTGACCGCCATCCTGACCGTTCCTCGCTCCCCGAAGATGGGCATCGCCTTGACTATGGCCCATCGCTCTTCGCCGGTGGCCAGGATGCGGAAGCGCAATACCTCCTCGGCCCCTTCCTCGCCCTTGAGGGCCCTGCGTCCCGGAAGCCTATCGGCGGGAAACGGACGTCCCTCTTCATCCAGTAGCTCGTACCTGCCTAACAACTCGCCGGGCGGCGACTCCACCGCGTCCTGGACGGAGGAAGAGCCTGTCAACCGGGCCGCCGTCTCGTTGGCATAGATTACCTTTCCGCTCGGGTCCTGGGCGGTTATGCCCTCGGCCACCCCCCGCAAGATGGCCTCGAGTTGATCCTTGGATCCCCGCAATTCCTCCCGCGCTCGGCGACGCTCGGTCACGTCCTGGAAGTACACGGAGAGCCCTTCCCGAGAAGGGTAGGCACGGCCCGCTACCCACGCGTCGATGACCGGGGATAAGGTCTCGAACTCGGTGGTGACGCCCTCCTCCATGGCACGCTTTATTTGCAGGTAGGATTCGGAGCCCACCGCCTGGGGGAACTCCTCCCAGATGTTCTTGCCCAACAGTTCTTCCCTGTGGCGGCCCCAGAGCTCCTCAGCCTTGCCGTTGACGTAGGTGAAGCGCCACCCCTCATCGACGGCGAAGAAAGCGTCGCTGATGCTTTCGAGGATGTCGGTGGTCCTCTCCCTGGCCGCCTGCTCGCGGAGCAGCAGGCGCTCGCGTTCTTCGGCCTCCTTGCGCTCGGTTATGTCCCTCGTCACCTTGGCGAAGCCGCGGAGGTCGCCCGCCTCGTCCCTGAGCGCCGTGATGACTACGTCCGCCCAGAAAGTCGAGCCGTCCTTGCGAACCCTCTTTCCCTCCTCCTCGTAGCGGCCGTCGGCGGCCGCCAGCCCCAACACCTCTTCGGGGTGCCCGCGCTCGACGTCCTCACGGGGGTAGAAGGTCGAGAAGTGCTCCCCGATGATCTCCCCTGACTCGTAGCCCTTGATCCGTCGAGCCCCCGAATTCCAGGTGCTAATGCGTCCCTCGGCGTCGAGCATGAAGATGGCGTAGTCCTTGACGCCGTCGACGAGGAGGCGGAAGCGCTCCTCGCTCTCCCGGAGGATCTCCCGGGTTCTGCTGGACGTTTCGCCGAAGTCGGATGATTGCATTGGCACTATGACATTACCTCCAGGATCAAGGGGTGGTATTGTCGCACAAGGCGAGACCGACACGCAGCATCGAGTGCGGTCAGCGCGCTGAGCCCGAGAACGGGCATGTGATGGCTGTTGTGCGTGATAACGGCGAATAGGAGGGGAGAGGATGAACGGGGCAAATTCCCCCGCACGAGTCGACGTGGTAGTGGTAGGAGCCGGTCTCGCCGGACTGAGCGCCGCGCGCGACCTGCAAGCGGCTGATGTTTCGGTGCTCGTCCTCGAAGCCCGAAACCGCGTCGGCGGTCGGCTCCTGAACCACACGCTCGAAAACGGCGCCGTGGTCGAGGTCGGTGGGCAGTGGGTCGGGCCGACCCAGGACCGCGTCCTGTCGCTCGCAGAGGAACTCGGCATTGGCCTCTTCCCTACCTACATCGAAGGCGAACACTTCCTTGCCGCAGACGGCAACGTGGAACGCTACAGTGGGGAAGATTTCCACCTGCCAGGGGACGCCCTCGCCGATGTCGGCGGAATGTGGGAACGCCTGGGGCAAATGGCGGTGGGGGTCCCGCCCGAGGAGCCGTGGCACGCCGAGAACGCCGAAGCCTGGGACGCGCAGACGCTGGATTCCTGGCTCGTCGCCAACGCGAAGACCGAGACGGGACTCGGATACTGGCGTACGATGGTGCCCGCGCTGTTTTGCGCCGAGACGAAAGAGATGTCGCTCTTGCACTTCCTGTTCTACTGCCGTTCCGGGGGCACGCTCGACCGGCTCGTGGCAACCCACGATGGCGCGCAGGAGAGCCGCCTACAGGGCGGTTCGCAGGAGCTCGCGTTGCGGCTCGCCGACCGGCTCGGCGACGCCGTGCGGCTCGGCGCCCCGGTAACGGCCATCCGCCAGGACGAAGAGGGCGTGGAGGTAACCCACGACGGCGGCGTCGTCAGTGCGGACCGCGCGATAGTGGCCCTCCCCCCGGCGCTGGCCGGCAGGATCCGCTACTCCCCCGCGTTGCCGCCCCTCCGCGACCAGCTCACCCAGCAGGTTCCCATGGGCTACGTCACCAAGGTGCAGATCGCCTACCCCGAGCCCTTCTGGCGCGCCGAGGGACTCTCCGGATCGGTCTTCTCCCTCGAGGACGAGGTGAGCGTCATCTTCGACAACTCGCCGCCCGACCTTCGCTGCGGTGTACTCCTCGGTTTCCTCGAAGGGAAGCACGCTCGCAGGGCCGGGAAGCTCGCGCCCGAGGAGCGCAAGGAGCTGGTCCTCTCCGTGTTCGCGAAGTTCTTCGGACCCCGTGCCGCAGACCCCGAGGAGTACGTCGAGAGGGATTGGGCGGCCGAGGAGTGGAGCCGGGGTTGCTACGGGGGACGCTTCGGGACCGGCGTGTGGACGGGCTACGGCGAGGCGCTGCGGGAGCCCGTGGACCGCATCCACTGGGCCGGCACGGAGACCTCAGGGGTCTGGAACGGCTACATGGACGGGGCGATATGCTCCGGCGAACGCGCAGCCCGTGAAGTGCTCGCCTCTTGAGTTGCGGAGCCACAAACTCCCTCCTGAGAACCTGGAACCTTCTCGCGGCCCTCGGCTCGCTGGTATGGTTGGTCCTGTGCTTCCAGTGGTTCCGTGGCACGAGAAAGGTGCCCGTGCTCAGAGGCTTTCGCAAGCCGGATCACATGAACCGCAATCCAAGCCTTTCGGTGATCCTGGCCGCCCGTGACGAGGAGCGGTCGGTGAGTGACAGCGTGGCATCCATACTGGCCCAGGACTATCCGGGCACCTTGGAGGTCGTAGCCGTCAACGACCGTTCGACCGATCGTACCGGTGAGATCCTCGGTGAGTTGGTGACAAGACACCCCGGCAGACTTCGGGTCTCGCACGTGGAGTCGTTGCCGGAGGGATGGCTGGGGAAGACCCATGCCCTGTACACCGGTGCCGCGGAGGCCACGGGAGAATGGCTCCTGTTCACCGACGCCGACGTGGTCTTCTCTGCCGACTGCGCCGAAAGAGCGGTTCGCCACGCGATCGACAACGGGTTGGATCACCTGACCATGCCTCCCGAGATCGTGTGCAAAGGCGTCCTGCTCCGGAGCTTCGTCGCGGCCTTCACGCTCGTCTTCGAGATGACCCAGAGACCCTGGCGGGCGGGCGATCCCGGGGCCAGGGAGCACGTGGGCGTTGGGGCCTTCAACCTCATCAGAAAAGACATCTACGAGAAGATCGGGGCCCACCGGGCCATCAGCATGCGCCCCGACGACGACATGAAGCTCGGTAAACTGGTCAAGGGACACGGCTTCAGGCAGGGCGTGGCTTACGGGGTGGGTCTGATCAGCGTCGAGTGGCACCAGACCCTGCCCGAGGCCGTGCGGGGACTGAGCAAGAGCATGTTCCCCGGGGTCGACTACAGAATCGACGCGACGGCACTTGGTGTGCTAATGCTCTTGCTGACCAACGTGCTCCCGGCCTTCGGCCTCTTCTCGCGCAATTCGACGGGTATCCTCTGCAGGATTAACATCCTCTCGACCATCCTCGTTTACGCCTACCGGGCCAGACACCTGGGGGAAGATCTACCGTGGTGGTACGCCCTACTCCATCCTATCGGGATCTGCATCTTTATCTATGCCATGCTCAGGTCCGCAACTACCATCATCGTCAACGGGGGAGTCGAGTGGCGGGGGACCCGATATCCTCTGAAGGAGTTGAAAGCGCCCGCGCCTGCTCCCTAGCCGGCCCGCGCAGCCACAAGTAGACGGGGGCAGGCTGTATCGTCTCCCTGACCACGTCTACCAGATCGGCGCTGAGCGCGTCCAGATCCGTTTCCCTATCGTGCACAGCATCCAGCCAACGAGGTTCCTCGGACGGCGGGAGGCTACAAACGCCCCGACGGTCACATACACCAGCAACGGTACCGCCATGACCTGATACACGTTCGGGTTGCCCTCGTTCGGAGACAACGGGGTGTAGTAATCGAGCAGCGCCGTCAGAGAATCAATGTCTCTGTGGCTGCCGGACCTGGATTCGAACCAGGACTAAGTGATTCAGAGTCACTCGTGCTGCCGTTACACCATCCGGCAATCTAACGGCGGCTATTGTAACGCTTTAGGGGGTCTCCGTCGAGGTTTGTCCGCTGGTCTCAGCCACTCCGCCGGACTCCAGGGCGCGAAGGATCTTGATCCTCTCCTCTATGGGCGGGTGGGTCGAGAACAAACCCTTGGAACGCTTTTCGAACCTCTTGATAGGGTTGACGATGTAGAGGTGGGCGGTCGCGCGGTTGGCCACCTCGAGCACCTCCCTGTCGCCACTGATCTTCTCCAGGGCATCGGCGAGACCCTTGGGGTTGCGGGTGAGCCTTACGGCGGTGGCGTCGGCGAGGAACTCGCGCTGGCGGCTTATGGAGAGCTGCAAGAGACGGGCGAAGAGGGGCGCGAGGATGGCCAGGACGACGGCGACGAGGAGCATGATGATCTGCGCCTGCCCCCCGCCGTCTCCGCCCCGACGCCCTCCCCCCCTGCCGCCGCCACCGAACCAGAGGCCGCGCAGGAAGAAGTCGGAGATGAGGACCGTCGTTCCCACCAGGATGCCGACGAGCATGGAGTAGCGGATATCGAAGTTGGCGACGTGGGACATCTCGTGCGCTATGACACCCTGCAGCTCGTCGCGGTCTAGCTTGTCGAGGAGCCCACTGGTGACGGCGACGGTGGCGTGCTCCGGATCGCGACCCGTGGCGAAGGCGTTGGGGGCCGTATCGTCGACGATGTAGACTTTGGGCATAGGGAGGCCGGAGGCTATGGACATCTCCTCGACCACGTTGAAGAGCACGGGGGCGTCGTCGTGCGTGATCTCTTTGGCCCGGGAGGCGGCGAGGACCATCTTGTCACCGGCGAAGTAGCTGATGAGCCCGGCGACCACGCCCACCACCAGGGCGAGGGCGAGGCCGAAGATGGCCCGTGTGGGATCGCCGAGCAGGGCGAACCCGATAACGTAGCCGAAGACGGTGATGAAGGCCAGGAAGACGGCTATGAGCAGCAGGCTGTTGCGCCTGTTATGGGCGATGCGCTCCCTGAAGGTGCCCAGGTCTCGCTGATCCATGGTCCTCTAGTCGTAGGAGACCGTCACGGACTCCCGCTCGGGACCCTGGGCCTCGAAGTACTCCCTCTCGGTGAAGCCCATGGCACGGGAGAAGATGACCGCGGGGAAGCTCTGTATTTTGGTGTTGTAGGACTGGACGGAGTCGTTGTAGTGCTGCCTGGCGAAGGAGATCTTGTTCTCCGTCGAAGAAAGCTCCTCCTGGAAGTCGATCAATACCGTGTTGGAGCGTAGCTCCGGATAGTTCTCGGCAACGGCGAACAGGTTGCCGATGGCCCCGGAAAGCCGGGCCTCGGACTGGGCTTGCTGTCCCGGCGACTGGGGCTGCATGGCCCGGGAGCGGGCCTGCGTTATCTGCGTGAGTACGTCCTGCTCCTGCCGGAAGTACTTCTTGACGCCTTCGAGGAGGTTCGGGATCAGGTCGTAGCGCCGCTTGAGTTGGACGTCTATCTGCCTGTAAGACTCCTCGACCTCGTTGCGCCTACGCACGAGCCCGTTGTAGGTGGCGATGGCGTAGATCACGAGCAACACCACGACCACGATGATGACTATCAACAGAACTAAACTCATCCAAAACCTCCGCGACTAGGATGCTAGAGCCATTATATCCCCCGCAGCACGATAGAATTGTGAATTGCGAAGTGTGACGCTCGAGATCTGGGGACACAGGTGATGAACCTTCCCAAATTGCTAATCCTCGATCCCTAGCTCAGTTGTCGGAATACGATCCCTTATCCGACCTCTACGACCTCGAATATACCCACGACTACGACCTGCCTTTCTGGCTCTCCCTCGCCGAACGCGAGGCCGGGCCGGTGATCGAGTGGGGTGCGGGTACGGGACGCATCATGGTCCCGCTCGCCGCCGCGGGCCACGACGTTACCGCCGTCGAACTGTCTGGGCAGATGGTCGAACGGGGCGAGGAAAAGAGCGAGAGCGTCGAGTGGATCGTGGGTGACATGCACAGTGTGGATCCAGGGCGGCGCTTCGGCCTCGCCATCTGCGCCTTCAACTCGTTCCTCTGCCTGAAGAGCCTCGACGATGCGCTGGCCTTCTTACGCAACGCTCGCGAACACCTCGTGCCGGACGGCCTGCTCGGCATAGAGGTCTCCGCGTTCTCGCCCGAGGAGCTACTCGATCCGCCGGGCGGTCCTGCGCTGCGCCACGACTTCACCCGCGACCTACCCGACGGCCGGCTGGAGCGTTTCTCCGTCTCGCGCTACGACGCCGCCACCCAGCTCATGGAGATGCGGCTGTTCTACGAACGCTGCGACGCTTCGGGCACGCTCGAGAACCGCAGGGCGCACGACCTGACGATCCGGATCACTAGCCGCGACGAATTGGAACTCATGCTGAGGCTCGCGAACTTCGAGGTAGAGGCAGTCTACGGGAACTTCGAAGGAGAGCCGTTTACCTCGACAAGCAATCACCTCATCATGCTCGCCAGGAAATAGTCCACAGCAAGACCAAAAAGCTGAAGTGCTGAAGTGCTGACAAGCGGAGGCGTCAGCCGGAGCGTGCTGAAGTGCTCCTATTCGATCTCGTGGGGACTGATGGGTCGAGCCCTGGGTATAAAGCGGGGAACCAGCTCGCAGTAGCGACGGTAGCGAGGTCCGAAGCGCCGGTGCAGCTCGCGTTCTTCGAGGGGCAGCTGCAAGGCTAGCTGGGCGGCGTAGAGCGCAGCGAGCACAAAGAGGAAAGAGTCGTTCGCCAGGAGGGCCGTGCCCAGGATGAGGGCGAAGTCCGAGATGTAGAGCGGGTTGCGCACGTGGCGGTAGGGTCCTTCCACGACGAGCCGCTGCGGCACCCTGTTCTCTTCGGCTCCTGCTCCCGGCAGGAACAGTGCCCCCGCAAAGAGAAGACGCGCCCAGCCCATCTTGTAGCAGGCCCACGTCCCGATCCCGACCGAGACCAGCGCGAGCAAACAGCCGAGCATCCGCGACGCCAGAGGAGCCGGAGCCGAGGGGAGCCACCAGGGCGCCAGCAACACGATGAGTAGCGTCGTCCCGCCCCACATCCCGACTACCTCGACCAGGTACCACGCCACGAGGCCACGCCGCCTCAACCATCCCCGCCAGAACGAGAGCATGGGGTAGGTGAGGAGGTCTATGACGATCATACCGCCATAGAACGCAGCCACGAAGACGGGCACGAACACCCACCGCCCGACCAACCAGTCCCCCACCGCGCAAACGACGAACGCCCCCGCCCACGCCGCAGCGGGTGCAGGGTGCCGCTCCCCGTGCGCTCCCATGCTGTTCCCCACCTTGAGCAGTGTATAGCAATCAGGTCTCAGGTACAGACTTGACGCGCAAACCCTCAACATGTATAGTCATTCTCGATTAAACGATTATGACTAAACGATTTCGACTAAGGAGTTAGGGTGGCGACGAAGAGGAAGGTGTCCAATCCGCTGGCACTGGCGGTGATGGCGCTCCTCTATGAGCAGCCGATGCACCCTTACGAGATGGTCTCCACGATGCGCGAGCGGGGCAAGCACGAGTCGGTGCGGCTCAGGTACAGCTCCCTATACTCGGTGGTAGGGGCATTGGAGCGGGAGGGGCTCATCGTTCCTAAAGAGACCGTACGCGAGGGGCGGCGTCCGGAGCGGACGGTTTACGGGATCACCAACGCCGGACGCGAGGAATTTCTTACCTGGTTGCGTGAGCTCTTGAGGGAGCCGGTCAAGGAGTATACGCAGTTTGCGGCCGGGCTCTCGTTTTTGCCCGGACTTCTTCCCGAGGAGGCTATGGCGCTACTGGAGGAGAGAGTGCTGCTTCTGGAACAGGAGACCGGGGAGATGAGATCCCGCCTGGACGATGCCATGGAGCAGTACAAGCTGCCCCGCCTCTTCCTCATAGAGTCGGAGCACGAGTTGATGTTGCGAGAGGCCGAGTTGGTGTGGGTGCGTGAGATCATAAAGGACATGGAGACGGGAGAGTTGGGCAGCCTGTCGGAGTGGAGATCCCTTCACGCAGGGCGAGCCCCGGCGGGCAAGGATGAGGAGGCCAATTCGTGAGCTGATCAGAAAAGGCCCCCGGTGGGGTGCTGCAACACCTCATGCCGGGGGGCGAATGCCCGAGCCGTAGCCCCGCGGGGCGAGACCAGTTACCCGAGACACGCAACCTCAAGGATAGCAGGTCGAAGCTCCGCGGTAGGGACAGCAAGCGTCCACGACCAGAAAGGATCTTCGACCCGATGAACCGCGCAACCAACACGCACTACCAGACCGACGAAGCGAAGATACGCGCGCTCTTCGAGAACCTGCTCGACGACTGGGGCAGGGGAGACGGCGAGGCTTACGGCTCCCGTTTCACCGAGGATGCCGACTACGTCTCCTTCGACGGGACACGTACCAGGGGAAGAGCAGAGATCTCCGCCTCACACCAACAGCTCTTCGACAAGTTCCTCAAGGGCACGCGGCTGACGGGCCGCATCCTGAGCTTCAAGTTCCCGAGCCCGGACGTGGCCCTCGTGCATGCGACCGGCGGAACGGTCATGCGCGGAAAGACGCAGCCCTCTCCGGAGCGGGATTCGATCCAGACGCTGGTCGCCGTGCGCGAGGACACAGAATGGCGCTTCGCCGCGTTCCACAACAGCCGCGTTCGACCCATAGGCAAGAGCGCAGCCGCGTTCCTGCTCTGGGCGTTCACCGACAAGCTCTGGCGTATCTTCGCGCCAGGAAAGAAGGGCGCATGAGACGCTCGAAGAAGGCCTTGATCGTCGGTGGTGGCGTCGCCGGACCGGTCGCCGCGATGGCGCTGCAACGAGCCGGTATGAACTCTGTCGTCTACGAGGCGTATGCGGGCGGCGCGGACGACGCCGGCGCTTTCCTCACCTTCTCCAGCAACGGCCTGGACGCCCTGCGCACCATCGGCGCCCACCACCTCGTGCTGGCCGAGGGCTTCCCCACGCCGCGCATGGAGATCCAGAGCGGCACCGGCAAGCACCTCGGCGACGTTCCCAACGGCGGGACGCTGCCCGACGGCACGGTAAGCCAGACCCTCAAACGGGCCGACCTGTACAGAGCTCTACGCGACGAGGCAGTCCGCCGCGGCGTCCGCATCGAGTTCGGCAAGCGGCTCGTGGATGCCGAGACCACGCTTGACGGTGTCGTCGTGGCGCGGTTCGAGGACGGGACACAGGCCGAAGGGGACCTCCTGATCGGGGCCGACGGCATACACTCCCGCACCCGCCGCATCATCGACCCGTCGGCTCCTGGAGCCCGCTACGTTCCCGTGCTCAACATCGGCGGATACGCCCGAGGCGTGCGCGTCGGCGCCGAACCCGGCACGTTCCGCATGATCTTCGGCAAGCGGGCGTTCTTCGGCTACGCTGTTCATCCTTCCGGTGAGATCTGGTGGTTCGCCAACCCTCCCCGCCTCGACGAACCCACGAACGCGGAGCTCGCCGCTATCAGTACGGAACAGTGGAGGGAAATGCTGATAGATCTCTTCGCCGAGGACGACACGCCTGCCGTCGACATCATCAGTGCCACCCCTGGAGAGCTCTCCGGTTGGGCCACCTACGACCTCCCCTCGGTCCCGACATGGCACAGGGGATCGATGATCCTTATCGGGGACGCGGCGCACGCAACCGCGCCCTCCTCGGGTCAAGGCGCATCCATGGCCATCGAGGACGGTGTCGTACTCGCCCGTTGCCTGCGCGACCTGCCGGACATACCAGGGGCCTTCGCCACCTACGAGCGGCTGCGCCGCGGGCGGGTGGAACGTATCGTCGCCCACGGAGCGAGGACGAGCAATAGCAAAGCTGCCGGTCCGGTGGCGCGGGTGCTGCGCGACCTGATGATGCCTTTCCTTCTCAAGCGTGTCGCCAATGGTGGGTCTCTCGCGTGGATGCACGACTACCGCATCGACTGGGACGCGAAGGTGGCTTGATGATTCGTACCGGGCCTGTCTCTACGGGACCGCGTCCGGACTACGGGCACATATGGGAGGCCTCTACATACTCGTCATTCCCGCGAAAGCGGGAATCCACGTGTAGGAGGAAGCCGCTGCGCTTCACGTGCCCTTTTGCATGCGGCTCAGGTGAACCACCCATCGGGGCCCGGTCCATGCCCTGTGGCCATGCGCGGCAGGTATTGCTGGGCGAAGACCTGGCCGACGAGCTCTCTGCGGCTTCGCACGCCGACCTTGTCGAAGATGGACTTGAAGTGATCCCTGACGGTGTTGGGCGTGATGTGCAACTCCCCGGAGACCTCTGCCGTGGACAACCCGCGCAACACGAGCCTCGTTATCTCGCCCTCGCGCCTGGTCAGGCCGTAGGCGTCGACGATCAGGGGCGCGATCTCTGAAGGACGGGCTTCCTCGAAGATGACGGCTATCTGCCCCTCGGCGTCCGTCGTCCTCAGCCTCGAGGCGTGCAGCACCAGCCACCGCCCCGAGGCGGTCCTGAGGCGCATCCTCGGTATTAGCTCGGGTGGCGCGGGACTGGTCCCACGCTCCAGCGCCAGCAGGCGGGCGGCGACCGCGTAGACCGCTCCAGGTAGCTCGAGAGCGCCAGGCCAATCGGCCTCTGCCACCTCGGCGAGCCACCCTTCCGCCGCAGGCGTGATCGCAGCCAGCGAGAGATCGTCTGCGAGCAATACCAGCCCTGGTCCGTCCGTCGGCAGGGAAGTCGCTCGCGCATCGCCGACCAGAAGGGCGGTGCGCAGGCCCTCGGCCAGGTGCGGGGCGAGTTTCGCCAGGAAGGCCGCCTCGGCGGGCGTGAAGTTGGGGCTGGATCGCTCGCGGTGCAGACACATGAAGCCCCAGCACTTGGAGCCCACCACCAGGGCCGCCCTCAGCTCATCCCCCAGGTCCATGGGCGCGAGGATCTCCCTGTAGCGCGGGCTGAGGTCGAGCTCGCCCCCGGTCGCCGCGCCCAGGCTGTCGACGGGCGAGCGTCCCCTCGCCAGGCGGGCGAACTTCACCGAATCGTCCTTTAGGAACTCGTTCTCGAGGAATTGGGGCGTTGCCTGCGTCAGGACGTCGTCCTGTAAGGCCCCCGTGAACAGCAGCGTCGCCGGGTCGGCGGTGGCGAAGAACGTGGCGTCAACCGGGATCGCCTTCCGGAGGCGCTTTACGCTCTCGACCCTGAACGTCCTCGAGTCCAGCCCGGCATGGCAGAGACGAATGATCTCTCGCCTGACGCGCTCCGCCGAGCTGCTTCCGTTCATGGTAGGGGCAGTATACAAGCAACCGACGTTCCAAAAAATCCCACAAATGTGGGATTACTTTCGCGCGCCACCTGAACTAACCTCCGGGCAACGGACCGCACACTACCCCAAAGGAGGTCTCGAGATGTCGGCGGAGGAGAGCAACGCGCTGGTGCGCCGCTTCGTGGATGCGTTCTGGAACGAGGGGAACACGCCACCGCGGACGAACTGATGGCGCCAGATGCCGAGATCCACATACCCACGGGGAAGACGCTCGATCTCGACGGGCTAAAGGGCTTCGCCGGTGCGTTCCGCGAATCATTCCCAGACTGGCACTCCACCTTCGAGGAGCTGATCGCAGAGGGAGACAGGGTGGCCGAGACAACTTCCAAAGCTAAGAAGTTACTGTCGAGAAGGAGGAGGTACGCCCATGGCTACCAAAGCCGGCGTTGGCACGAGTCATCACCATAATCCAGATGTCGCGGGTCGCGAGGCCGCCGAGCAAGCGCTGGAGAAGGCGGGCGTCGCCAAGCCAGATTTCGTCTTTATATTCGGCTCTTTCGGATATGACCAGCGCTCCCTGGTGCGGGCGGTCAGGGAGGCTACCGGAGGTGCACCCCTCACAGGCTGCTCGGTAGAGGGCACGATAGATGGGGACAATGCGGATGAATCCAATTTCTCGGTGTTGGTTGCGGCGATCTCTTCTGACGAACTGCGGTGGACCAACGGATTAGCAACGGGACTAAGTGTCGACTCATACACACTTGGGAAGCGAATAGCCCAAGACTTGCTGCCCGAATTATCTGCTGACACCACCGGTCTGTTTATCTTTCCGCATGGGCTCACATACGATATTGACAACTTCTTTTCGGGGCTGGAAAGAAATCTCCTGAGCGATCGATTCCTCCCGATCTGGGGTGGGGGAGCAGGCAACAACCTCAATTTGGGCAAGCCAACTTATCAATACTGCGACGACGAGGTCGTATCCGATGGCATCTCCTACGCTCTGCTCTGCGGCGAGTCGCGTCCTGCCTGGGCCATCGGCCATAGCCTGATCCCAATAGGTGGCGAGCGCATAGTGACCCGCTCCGAAGGCAACGTCATCTACGAGATAGACGGTAAACCCGCCACAGAAGTACTCAAGGAGTATCTACCAGAGCAAGCCCTCGCAGAGGATCAGGATTGGCTGCGTTACGCTATATCGCTCGCGCTCAGTTTCAGGGCCCCGAGCTACATGAAAGACGAGGAGTACGTCGTCCGAGGCGTACCCCAACTGAGCCTGGCCGACGGATCGATCACCATACAAACGGAGGTCCCAGAAGGCACGAGCTTCTGGTTCTCAAGCCGAGATACAGAGAAGATCACCACCAGCTTTGATCGGATGGCTACCCAGGTCAAGGAGCAACTAGATGGTGCCCAACCCAAACTCGTCTTCCAGTTTGAGTGTGTGACCAGAGGCAAATTGATGTTCCGTGAGCAGGAGAAGTTGCAACTTCTCAAGGGGTTTCGGCAATCCGTTGGGCCGGACGTACCATGGGTGGGTTTTTACACCGTAGGAGAGATTGGTCCGGTAGAGGAGCACAACGGCATTAATCGATTCGCCTCGGTTCTCCTTGCCCTCAGTTGACGATGGAAGAGACCATCACCTGTTCGGACCCCGTGAGTTCGTCGCGCAGGGCGATACGGTCGTCTTGGGCTTCGAGCGCAGTCTCATCAAGCACACCGGCCGCACCTTCGAACAAGAATGGACGCACGTCTACACGCTCAGGGACGGCAAGGTTGCGAAATTCCTGGCCCTCGAAGACACGGCGGCGCATGTCGTCGCCTTCGACGCCACCTCCAGAGCTCATCCGATTTTAGCGCGTGGCCTGTTGGCAACGAGGTGCGCCTCGTTCAAGCAGAGGGGCGATAGGGCCGAACGCATGGAGGAGACCCGGCGAAGGATCACCGAGGCCGCCCTGGAGCTGCACCATCAGAAAAGTCGCCGGCATGCTTGCAACGTGGCCTAAAAACCACCGAACAGCAGAAGCTTCCACGCAATATTACCCGAGCAACTCGGGGTAGAGGTTGTCGAAGAACAGGCGCTTTGTGAGGGCGCGGCGGCCTCGTACTCCCACCTTGTCGAACGCGTTCGAAAGGTGATCCTGAACTGTATATTCGGAGATGTAGAGGGCTTGTGAGATCTCCCTGGTAGAAGCGCCCTGCACGACGAGGTCCACAACCGCCCGTTCGCGCTCGCTCAACCCGTACGCGGACGCTCGTAGCCACGCCAGTTCCTGGGGCCTCGACGGTTCGATGACGACCATCCTCTCGTCCCTGCGGTCCGGGCGTGGCTCGGTCCGTGCGCCGTGAAAGGTAAGCCAGCGGCCCGAGCGCGTCTGGACCCGGACGGAGGGTACTCCGTTTGCTTCTCTGTCCGTCTCGGGCCCAAGCGCCTTGCGCAGGGCGCCGATGACCATCCACACCGGAGCGGGGAGTCCCTCGCCCTCCAGCCAGCCGTCTCCGAGGTCACAGAGATCCCTGAGCCATTGTTCGGCTGACTCGGTATGTTGGACAACCCGTCCCCGGTCGTCGAGGACCAGTACCCCGGGGACGCTTTCCCCTTCGGGCTCGGCGGATGCCTCCTTGCTGAGGACCGCCGCCTTCAGGCCGCTACTCAGGTGCGGGATGATCCGATGTAGTAGTGCTACCTCGCGAGCGTCGAAGTCGGGGCGGCCCTTTTCCCGCATCAGGTCGAGCCCTCCCCACTGCGCCTGGCTCACGCTACAGATGCTGAATACCTCGTACCCCAGCCCGATCGGGGCGGTTATCTCCCGGCATCGCATGGCGCGCTCGAGCTTCCCACCGGTAACTTCGGAGAGTAGTGCTACCGGAAACCGGCTCTGTACCAGCCTGCGTTGCGCGTCCAGCTCTTCCTCGAAGTAGACGTGCTCGAGAAAGAGGTGCACCTCCTTCTCACCTAGCACCCCGTCGTGGCCCACGTACGTCAGAAGTCCACTCAGGGGATCGTTGGACTGGGCACAATACGTCTCGAACGGTACCACCCGCCTCAAGCGCTCCGCTACCTCCCGCAGCAGGGTCGGCGAGTCCAACCCGGCGTAGCAAAGCCGCTTGGCCTCGGCAAAGCCTCGTTCCCTGGCAAGTGCACTACTGGCTACCATATCCCCACGTCTTCCTGTGAACCCCAAGCTTGCTGAGCGTCGCCTCAGTAGTCCTAACTCGGCATTTTCGCACAGACGACCGTCTTGTCTCAAGACTAACAAAACCGTGCTGCTGCGAGGTTAAAACCCCAGGTTTCTGGGATATGCGGTCACCCCTCAGAAGTTGATACTCCAGGCAGCAATAGCAAACGAGAG
Organism: Actinomycetota bacterium; assembly: GCA_046732815.1. GTDB lineage: Bacteria > Actinomycetota > Rubrobacteria > Rubrobacterales > Rubrobacteraceae > Rubrobacter_D. The sequence goes on from JBKPNW010000271.1 coordinate 32,162, forward strand.
AAAGGAGAAGACACGATGTCGTCTACCGAAGATCGACCCGGTACGGGGGCCATGCTCGACGCGGAAGTAGAAGCCGCGAGCAGGACCTTCGCGCACGAGGCGGGCGAAGGCGAGGCATTGTGGTGGTTGGGGATGCTGGCCACCATCAAGGCAACAGCTGAGCAGACCGGCGGGCGATACGCTCTGGTGGAGATACTTGCTCCCGATAGCTACGAGGCAGTATTGCACGTCCATCACCAGGAGGACGAAGGCTTCTACATCCTCGAAGGCGAGATGACCTTCTACGTGGGCGAGCAGACGATAAAGGCGCCCCCTGGCTCTTATCTCTTTGGTCCCAAGGACGTCCCCCACTCCTTCACCGTTGACTCGGGACCTGCGCGGGTGTTGTTCGTCTTTTCGCCCGCGGGTTTGGAGGGCCTCGTCAGGGAGATGGGAGAGCCGGCAGGGTCGCTAAGCATTCCGCCCCAGCCGGAAGAGCCGCCCGATGAGGCCGAGATGGAGCGGATGGCTGCCATTGCCGCCCGATACGGAGCGGAGATCCTCGGTCCGCCGCCGGAATAGTGGGAATGCTCCACCACCCCCGTTAGGGCCGGGGTCTAGGTCTAGCATCCCCGACCCTTGGTCTTGTCCATGCTCACCGATAGCGTCGCAGAGTAGAGTCATGACAAAAGAGGCAAGAACACAGGGTCGAGAGGTCGGTGGGATAAGCATCCGCTCTGCTTCCTGGCTGGCCTGGTCGCTGTGTACGCTCTCTTTGGCGCTAACGGCCCTCGGCTATCTCGTCATAGCCCTGGACCTGAATCTAGATGCCCCCGTCTACTTCTACTGGCTCGAACCCACGACCATCGCCATAGGCTACTCGGTGATCGGCGCTATCATCGCCTCGCGCCTTCCCGACCATCCGATCGGCTGGATCTGCTGCGCCATAGGTTTTATGGGAGCAGTCGAACACTTCAGCGCCGAGTACGCCATCTACGCCCTGCTGGCGCATCCCGAGGCGCTTGCGGGCGGTGATGCAATGCTCTGGATGAGTAATTGGGTCTGGATCGTGATGTTCGGGCTAATCGTGTACCTGATCCTTCTGTTCCCCAACGGTCGGTTGCCCAGCAGACGCTGGCGATGGTTTGCGTGGTTGAGCGTAGCACTCACCTTACTGGCAGCGACTTTGATGACTATCTCACCCGATGCCGCCCTCGATGTCCTCGGGCCTTCTGAAAACGTACACGTCTCGCTCCCCAATCCAGTCGGCATCGAAGGACTACCAAATCTCTACCGGCCGGTGCAGACGCTCGTGCTTGCCCTGGGGTTGGTCGGGGCGGCTTCCGTGGTGGTAGGACGACGCGGCGCGAGGGGAGTCGAGCGCCAGCAGATCAAGTGGCTACTCTACGCCTCCGCGCTATTCTTCGTCGGTAACCTCCTCAAGAACACCGTCTTCTCCCCCCTGGGAGGGGTATCGTGGGGATTGTGGGTCGGCTATTTACTCGTCGCGGTCGGTGGCCTGGGCGGTCCTGTCGCCATCGGGATAGCGATCCTTCGCTACCGGCTCTACGAGATAGATACCCTCATAAACCGCACGCTCGTATACGGCTCACTTACGGCCATGCTGGTTGGACTCTACTTCGGGGGCATCGTGGTGTTGCAGAGGGTCTTCGTCTTACTCACGGGCGAGCAGTCCACCCTCGCGGTCGTCGCCTCCACCCTCCTGATCGCCGCCCTTTTCAACCCGTTGAGACGGCGCATCCAGTCCTTCATAGATCGCCGCTTCTATAGACGCAAGTACGACGCCAGGAAGACCCTGGAAGCCTTCTCGGCAAAGCTACGCGACGAGACGGACCTCGAGGCGCTGAACGCCGAGCTAGCAGGGGTGGTAAAGGAGACGATGCAGCCCACCCACGTCTCGCTGTGGCTGCGCCCCGAAGCGTCACCGGAAGGCGCGCGGGAAGACTAGCAACCCTTGTTCACCGAAGTATCGCTCCGTTAGTCGAGCGGCGCCGTGGGCCTCGTCTTATGACCTTATCGGTGGGGAACAGGCGACGCCTCTTGACGGGGCGGCTTGGCAGCGCGAGTGAGAGATGCCGCACCACCCTTCCATAAGCTAAGATGTTCCTGACGAGCAGGAGGTACGCGCGTGAGTATCAAAGCTGGCGTCGGCATGAGTCGGCATCACGATCCGGGCATCGCGGGTCGCGAGGCCGCCGAGCAAGCACTACAGAAGGCGGGCGTCAGTAAGCCAGATTTCGTCTTGATGTTCGGCTCGATCGGATACGACCAGCCCTCCCTGGTGCGGGCAGTTCGCGAGACTACCGGAGGGGCACCCCTGAGCGGTTGCTCGGCGGAGGGCACGATAAATGGAGACGACGCCGACGAATCCAATTTCTCCGTGGTGGTCACGGCGATCTCTTCGGACGAGCTACAGTGGACCAATGGATTGGCGGCGGGACTCGAGGCCGACCCGCGCGCCGCCGGGAAGCGGGTCGCCCAGCATCTGCTACCCAACTTGTCCGCTGACACTATTGGCCTGTTCGTCTTCCCGGATGGACTCAAAGACTTCGTCGTTCCGACGAACAACCTTGTGGATAACTTCTTTGCGGGGTTGGAAGAGGATCTCCCGAGCGAGCGGTTCCTCCCAATGTGGGGCGGGGGAGCCAACGCCAACTTCAATAATATGGCGTCGCCGACTTATCAATATTGCGACGACGAAGTCATCACAGACGGGGTCTCCTACGCGCTGCTCTCCGGTAAGGCACAGGCAGGTTGGGCTATCAGCCATGGCTGTATCCCTATAGGCGGCGAGCGCATAGTGACGCGCTCGAAGGGGAACGTCATCCAAGAGATAGACGGTAAGTCCGCCATGGAAGTGTTCGAGGAGTACCTGCCGGAGGGCGCCCTAACCGAGGACCGCGACTGGTTCCGTTACGCCGTATCGCTCGCGCTCTGTTTCAGGGCCCCCGGCTATATGAAAGACGAGGAGTACGTCGTTAGGGGCATGCCTTCTGTGAGCATGGCCGACGGATCGATCACCGTACAGACAGAGGTCAAGGAGGGCACGAGCGTCTGGCTCTCCAGCCGAGACAAGGAGAAGATCTCCGATGGCTTCGATCGGATGGCAGCCCAGATCCAGGACCAACTCGAGGGCGAGAAGCCCAACCTCGTCTTCCAGTTCGAGTGCGGCACCCGAGGCAAATTGATGTTCCGGGAGCAGGAGAAGCTGCTACTTCTCAGGCGGTTTCGCGAATCCCTGGATCCGGAAGCACCGTGGGTGGGCTTTTACGCCGTAGGGGAGATCGGTCCGGTGGAGGAGCACAACCTTCGTCACCTCTACACCTCGGTCGTCCTAGCCCTCAGTTGACGATGGAACGGTCGCCGGAAGCGTCGGGCAAGCGCGACGAACACTCCGAGCAGCGGTTGGCAACGCTACAAGATGAGAACCGCCGCCTGTCGGAGCAGATCAAACGCCTCGTCAGAACCGAGCACGAGCTCTATCGGTTCCAAGGCCAACTCGACGATCAGATCCGTATCTACCGCCACCTGTACGAGGTCGGCAAGAAGCTCAACGCGACGCTGAATCTGGGCGAGATTCTCCAGATCGCGACCCAGTTCGTCTTGTATCAACTCGATTTCGAGCGGTGTGCGGCGCTATTGTACGACCCCGAGACGATCTCCTTCTACGTCGAAGCGCACGACGGATACTACGACGAGACGAGTCGGTCACGGGTGACAGGCCTTAGATTTTCGGTGGATGATCCCCCGCTCGCTCCGATCCTGGCCGATACGGACCGAGCAGATCGGGTAATCTGCTCAGAAGGGTGCGATCAACCGGACCTACGCGCGCTCGGGCAAGCCCTGGAGATGGCCGAATACGTCGCGTTTCCGCTGGGCGTCGAACCACTGCAGCCCGTTGGTCTGCTGATCGCAGGAAACTCGGTCAGTAGCTCGGGGTCTTACACGCAAATCCGGGAGGATGGCGATTCTGTGGTCGGCCTCGCGAACCTCGTCTCGCAGGTTGCGACGGCGATCCGCATGAGGCGGGAGATCCGTGCCCGCGAGCAACGGCTCAAGCAAGAAGCACAGGCCCGCGAACGCATCGAGCAAGAGTTGCACGTGGCACGGCGCATCCAGCAGGCTTCGCTGCCCGAGGAAGTGCCAGAACTAGCGGGCTGGGAGATATCGCCCCGTTACCGACCGGCCCGGGAGGTGGGCGGAGATTTCTTCGACTTCCTCGAGCTAGGAGACGGTCGCCTGGGACTGGTCGTGGGAGACGCAACGGGCAAGGGTGTGCCCGCGGCGCTGGTGATGTCTACCACCTGTGGCATGCTCAGGGCCGTCGCCCAGGCCTCCGACTACTCGCCCGGCGAGGTGCTAAGGCGGGTCAACGAGGCGCTCTCTACCCGCATACCGCCCAACATGTTCGTCACCTGCTTCTACTGCGTACTCGACCCCGAGAGCGGGCGCCTCCTCTACGCCAACGCCGGGCACGATCTACCCTACCTGCGCCAGGGCAGCGATGCACGGGAACTCAGTGCGAGGGGGATGCCGCTGGGACTCATGCCGGGGATGACTTACGAGGAGAAGGAAACCGTACTCGATGCCGGCGAAGCGGCCCTTTTCTACAGCGACGGGCTCGTAGAAGCGCATAATCCCCAGCGCGAGATGTTCGGCTTCCCGCGGCTCAGGAGGCTCGTCGCGGAGCCCCCCGAGGAAGGATCACTGGTGGACTTCCTGATGGATAAGCTTCACTCCTTCACCGGGGAAGGATGGGAGCAGGAGGACGACATCACGCTGGTGACTTTGGAAAGATCTGCACGGTAGGCGGGAGGGAGGCAGCATCCCTTTGCGAATCGCGCTAGCGGGCTTCTTCGCGGGCCGCCGGTGTTCCGGTGTCGTCCTCGACCGAGATCGTGAGCACTTCGGCCAGCTCCGGCGGGTCGGAGCTGCGCACAAGTACTTCGGGGGTGTCGTGCCATCCGGCGCAGCCGCGTAAGGCACCGGCAATGCCCGCGACGAGGTCGTCTGTGATTGGTACTTCGGGCTCGAGATGGATCGCCTTGACCTCGAAGCGTCCCTGCTTGCGATGGGCCTTGGCGTCGAGCCTGCCCACGAGGGCGCCGTGGTGCAGTATCGGGAGGGAGTAGTAGCCATAGCGGCGGCGGGCCGCCGGGGTGTAGACCTCGATCTTGTAGTCGAAGCCGAAGAGCTCCGAGGCACGGGCACGGTCCCAGACCACCGGGTCGAACGGGGATAGCAAGGTCGTGACGGAAGACTGCAAGCTGCCGGATAGGATCTCCTCGGCTAACCCCGCGTTATCCGGGTGCACATAGGCCGGCTCGCCCTCTATCCTGACCCGAAGGAGTGTGCCTTCTTCGGCCAGCTCTTCGAGCAGCCCGGCCACACCCTTCTTGGGCGTGCGGAAGTAGTCCGGGACCCAGCGGGCCACGGAGACGCCGAGGGCGCGTACGGCTTTGAGGGCCAGCGCGCGCCGCACCTCCTGTTCGTTTGGCGCGAGGGCGTCTTCCCAGTATGGGAGTGCGTTCGCCAGCACGCGCTCGCGCAGGTCGTAGACGCGGTGGAAGTTCTCGCGGCGCGAGATCATGAGCTCGCCTGCGGCGAACAGGTGCTCCAGCGCCCGCTTCTCGGGCTTCCACTCCCACCAGCCGCCGGCCTTCCCGTCGGTGCGAGCGAACTCGGCCGAGCGGACGGGTCCACTTTCACGGATACGCCCCATGACGTGCTCCAGCGCATCCGGGTGGGCCTCCATCCAGGACCGCGACTTCTCCGTTCTCGAGAGCATGAGCCGGCGGTACAGGCCGTAGTCCTCGATCGGGATAAAGCACGCCGCATGCGACCAGTACTCGAAGAGCGCCCCCTCGACCAGAAGCTCATCCAACCATGCGGGATCGTACGCGCCAACCCTGCTCCACAGCACCAGGTAAGGGCTGCGGGCGACGACGGAGATGGAGTCGATCTGCAACACTCCCATCCTCCGGACGGTGACGAGCACGTCGTCTTTGGTCGCCTGACGCTGCGGCGGAGGGCCCAGACCCTGCGCCGCGAGCAACAGCGTGCGCGCTGCTTCGCGTGAAAACTCTATGGGTCCCACCTCCTGACCGGCGACAACCGTCTAGTTATACGGCAACCGACGCAGTCTAACGAGTAGCGATGTCGTACGTGGAAAGCCGACGGCGAAGACGGCAGCGGTGAGCCCCTCTGGGCTAGCCGCGCAATCGGCCCAACCCCAGGTAGAGTGCTACCCCGCCACTGATCGCGTGCAGCACGTGCCCCGGCGAGTTGAGCGGTATCAGGCCGAGCAGGCTCTGGTCGGGAGGGAATCCCTCTAGCGCCGCCTGGACCATGCCGGCGAAGAATAAGACCAGCAATACCGTACCCGCGAGGACACCCCAGAGGCGGGCGCCCGCCAGAGTCCTTGATGCCCAGAGGCCGGTCGTACCGATGACGAGGTGGAAGAGATTGTGTGGCGCGTTTATGGCGACGAGGTGGAGAAGATAGCGCACGCCCGTGCCGTGGTCGTGCGCAGGATTGAGTACATCTATGGGTATGAAGCCCAACGCCCCGATCACCGCGTACACGGAGGCGATGAACCTCACCCCGTACTGGACTACCGTACCTGGCACCATGAACTCCTTAACGGCGCCTGTGCGCGGCGAACATGAGCAGCGGCGTAATGACCCACTCCAGAAACATGATGGGTAAGGCGATGCCTATCGGGGAGAACCACTGGTAGGGCCCCGTGCCGAGCAAGAGGCCGGACAGCTGTAGCACTCCGATGGCGCCAACGAAAACGAGGAACAGACGATGGCCACGCCACGATAGCCCTCCGCGCAGCGCGACGAAACCGGTCCAGCCGACTATGGCGATCTGGGCGCAAAACACCTGCAGGTCCAGGACGTCGATCTTCCAGGGCCACCACGCGCTTATCTGGACCGCGAAAACAAAGACGAGCAGGGCTAGAAGTGGGTAGAGCATCGCGCGCGCGACGAGCCATCTTCGCCACGAGGGCCTGATCTGTGGGCCCGTGTCCGGACCGCTCGGTACATGATCAGTCTGTATTCGGGAGAGGATCGGAATGAGTAGCGGTCCCGCATAATAGAAACCTAGCCAGACGAGCGTCGTCGGATGGTAGCCTTTGAAGCGTTCCCAGTGCACGGCCGTGGCAACCAGCAAAGCGAGCGAGAAGATGATGAGACCACCGAGCCCGTAGCGCACCTGCAACCAGTCGTTCTCTCGAAGCACCAGAATGTAGTAGACGGTCGCAGCGACGTATACAGTGCCGATCAGGATCGCGGAGCGTGGATTGGCTATGTTCCATGCCCAGTAGGTGAGCGTCGCAGAGGGTAACACGTACAATAGTAACCCGAAAGGCACGATAACAGCGACTATCGCCAGAAACAAAACGCGAAACTCGAAGATGAGGGTGGTGCGCATGCGCTGCTCCGCCTGACCTTGGTACATCCCATCGCAGATTACCATGC
>JBKPNW010000272.1:0-13043 GCA_046732815.1 Actinomycetota bacterium
CTGCAGCACCACCAATGCTACGACGATGGCCACGAGGACGAGTCCGGCCCCGATCCCGAACGCGAGATGGTAGCCGTTCGTCAACGCCGCCGCGGTAGACTCGCCGTCCCGGATCAGCTCGGCGCTCCGCGTTGCCGACAGGGTCGCGAGCACGGCCAAGCCCAGGGCGCCGCCGACCTGCGCCGTCGTGTTGATCAAACCCGAGGCCAGCCCGGCATCGCTCGGGGTGGCGCCGGACATCGCGAGCGTCATTAGCGCCGGGAAACACAAGCCGGCCCCAACGCCGAGCAGGATCATCACGGGCAAGATGTGGAACACGTAGTCTCCGTCGACCGGTGCCTGGGTAAAGAGCGCGAGCCCCGCCATGAACAGCGCGAGGCCACCGAGCACCATCGTCCTGGCGCCGAAGCGCATGACCAGACGATCTGTGTAGCGGACCGACAGGGTCCCCATCAGGATGGTGACGGGAAGGAAGGCGAGACCGATCTGCATGGCATCGTAGCCGAGGATGCGTTGCAAATACAGCGCGCCGAGGAAAAACATCCCGAACATTCCCGCGACGCTCAGAACCTGGATCAGGTTCGCCCCAGCGATGTTTCGCGAACGGAAGATCCGCAGCGGTATGAGCGGACTCTTTGCCGTCGCCTCGCGGGCGAGGAAGGCTGCCAACAACACGAGCGAGAGGGCGCCCAGCGCCAGGGTGCGGCCGGCTCCCCAGCCGTATTCCGCGGCCGGATTGACGATGGTGTAGACGCCGAGCATCAGCGAGCCCGTGATAAGGACCGCGCCAGGGACGTCCGCCCCGTCGCCGAACCCGATGCCCTCGTCGCGCTCGATCAGTCGTCCGGCGAGCACCGCTGTAACGATGCCGATCGGGACGTTGACGAAGAAGATCCAGTGCCAGCTGATCGACTGCGTGAGCACGCCGCCGACGAGCAGACCTACGGCCCCCCCGGCGGAGGCGACGAAGGCGAAGGCGCCGATCGCTTTGGCCTGCTCCCGCGGCTCGGGGAACATGGTGACGATCATGCCCAGGATCACGGCCGAGGTCATGGCGCCACCCCCGCCCTGAACGAAGCGGGCCGCGACGAGCAACTCCTGGCTCTGCGCCACACCACAAAGCAGCGAGGCCAGCGTAAACACCCCGAGTCCGACCAGGAATATCCGCCTGCGGGAGATGAGGTCCCCGAGCCGCCCGGCGAGCAGCAACAGGCCACCGAAGGCGATCAAATACGCGTTGACGACCCACGCCAGTCCAGACTGCGTGAAACCAAGGTCGTCCTGAATCGCCGGTAACGCCACGTTCACCACCGTGGCGTCGAGCACGATCATGAGCATCCCCACGCAAAGCACGTACAGGGCGATCCAACGGTTCTTGTCTGTCACTCGTCCTCCTCGTACGTCCTTGCCTCTCGGTCCGTCATATCCCTCTACTCCAATCCTCGAACCTGCAGTACCATTAGTTGGAGAATACGACTTTAGTCCTAAAAAACAACTATAGATTTTAGAAATCTAATTACATAGGTAGACATCAATACTTACGGTGGTATACTTCGCGGTATGGTGACGAAACGCACGTACGACGATGGGTGTGCGGCGGCGCATGCGTTGGATCTGGTCGGCGAGCGCTGGGCGCTCCTGGTGGTACGAGAGTTGCTACTGGGGCCGAAGCGGTTCACGGATCTGCGGGCCGGGTTGCCCCATACCAGTCCCAACGTCCTCGCCGAGCGTCTACGCGGGTTGGAGGCGGCCGGGGTCGTGCGGCGCCGCAGGCTCCCACCGCCGGCGGCGTCGAGGATCTACGAGTTGACCGCCTGGGGCGAGGAGCTGGAGCCGGTCATCATAAAGCTCGGCAGGTGGGGGGCCCGCTCCCCCTCCAAACCTGCGGATGCTCTATTAGGTGTGGACTCCCTGATCCTCTCCTTCCGCACGATGTTCGACCCTGACGCCGCCGAGGATCTCGAGGCGATCTACGAACTGAGGATGGGCGAGGACCGCTTCCGGGCCAAGGTGAGCAGGGGTACCTTCGAGGTCGAACGCGGCAGCGCTGAGCGGCCAGACGCGACCATCGAGGCCGACTCGAACACGCTGGCCGGGCTTGTCTACGCGGGTCGTCCCCTCTCGGAGGCACTGCGTTCGGGGGACGTGAAGATAGAAGGCGACGAGGCGGCGGCTGAACGTTTACTCTCGCTCTTCCCCCTGCCCGAACCCGCCCCGCTTGTATTACAACCGTCATGAGAGCGCCGAACGAGCGGCGGAGCTCGTCACTGAGACGATTCTGCAGGTCGAAACCCCCGGCACACTAGCCGTTCCGAGAAGACCCGTCGAGATCACGTCCCCCGGTCAGGCGCTGCACCAGAGCTGGTAGGTCACGAGGGTCGTCGACTACGTGGGAACGATCCAGGATGCGCGTGTCGCGGAACTTCTGGCGGGTGAGGTCGGTGGTGACGGCGATGGCCTGCGCTCCTGCGGCGAGCGCGGCCCTGATCCCCGCAGGGGAGTCTTCGATCGCCAGGCATTCCCCCGGCTCGATTCCGAGCTCGCGCGCAGCCAACAGGTGCATCTCGGGGTCGGGCTTGCCGTGCTCGACGTCCTCGCGGGTTACGATGACGTCGAACTCGTCGGTGATCCCCAGGATCTCCAACACCCGAAGCGCCTCCTGGCGGTGCGACTGGGTGGCGAGGGCTGTATGATAACCTCGGCGTCTGACGTCCCCGAGCAGGGCTATGTTGTGCGGGTAGCGATGGGCGAACACGAGCCCGGAGTCGGACAACAACGATTCGTAGATGCGCAGCCTGATCTTCACGTAAGCCTGCCACGGGCTCTCGAAGTCCCCTGCACGCGCCAGGGCGGCCTTCTCCAGCCCGAAGCGTCCCATCAACCCGACGGCGACCTCCTGACGCGAGAGGCCGACGAAATCCTCGAAGGCCGCGGCCACCTCCCTTTCGTCCAACTCGGGACGTAACTCTGTAGCGGCGCGCGCGTAGGAGAGCGCCTTGAGCTTCTCGGTCTCGACCAGGGTACCGTCCAGGTCGAAGACAAACGCGCGGATCACGTCGGCGTACCGGACTGCCAGAGAGCTGACATGCTGAATTGCCGACCAGCCGAAGCGCTTACTTCGCGGGTTTCACCGAGACCCTGTCGGCCTGCACGATGTAGCGCACGTTCCACGCTGGGCCCATCGTCCAGTAGTCACCGAAATTCTCTATGCAGGTCTGCAAGGAGAGCATGTTCCTGCCGGGCTGAGGACGGGTTATCCACGTCTCGTCGGGCGTTATCTCGCGGAACCCCGTGACTTTATACGTGTAGGTAGTCCCGTTGATGTCGCCGAGGTAGACCACATCCCCCTTGGCCAAAAGCGGCAGATCGTAGAACTGATGGTAGCTCGCCGTGCCGGGCCACCCGAGCCTGTGCGCGGCTATGTAGGTGTTCCCGTTTTCTTGCCACGGGAAGGCGGTCTCGGGCAACTTGATGGCCCCATAGTCCATCGCGGCATGGGAACCCGAGTTGGTCACGTAGTTGTCGTAGAGCCCGAGCGCCGGGATGGACATCCACAGGTCGTTGGTACGGGGTTTGGGTATCTCGGAAGATTTCGGATCGGGCTTGGAGTCGGCTTTCTGCGCCTGGTCCTTGGCGGCCGCTTTCTCATCGGCCGTCTGTGCGGCTTCTCTGTCGACCTCGGCCTTCTCGGAAGCGGTTTTATTGTTCTCTTCTTCCGAGGCTAAAATCTCAGCCTTGTCTCCTGCCTTGGTTTCAGCCTGTTCGCTGGTCGCCCTGGGGGCGTCGGCCACACGTACCGCCTCCGCCTTGGCCACGCCAACCTTATCTACACCCCGTGAGGCGGTGGGCTGCACGTCGGGGGAGAACATGTGCCCGACCAACATCACGCAGAAGGCCAGAACGGCGAGCGACACTAGCATGAAGAACCCAGCCCACCGGCGACGCCTCCTGAACTTGCGTAGGTCAGACCTTTTGCCCATGTACCCTCTCCATTCTTCTCACCTGCGCAAAAGCTGTGCTCGATCCGCGTCGCCGCCATGTCGCCCCACGACACATGCGCGGGATTTTAGCAGCACTTTTCGCAAAGCGACAGAGTAATTGGCAAACATTTCTTAATAATCGGCAACGCTTCTCCGCCGATGGCGGAGAGCCAGGCCAGCCATTCATTCAGGAGCACGCCTGTTCCCTAGCACTGGTCAGCGGGCGGAGATACGGTAGTATATGAGTCATCCCCGAGATCCCCCTTGGTCTGGCGTTGTGCGCAACACGGGTCAGCGTCTGGTGACGGTCATCGGGGATCGCGGGCTGGCGATCGTTTCCCGGATCATAGAGAGGTTGGCGGTTGAACACGGAGACGGAGAGAACCACGGGTGTCGTGTCGGGGGAGTCGACCCTTATGGCGCGGGGACTCAAGAAGAGCTACGCGGGTTTCGAGGCGGTCAGGGGCGTCGACTTCAGGGTATCCGGTGGAGAGTGTTTTGGTTTTCTTGGCCCGAACGGGGCGGGAAAGACCACGACGATGAAGATGATCTACGGGGCCGTGATACCGACGAGTGGAGAGCTCGAAGTGGCCGGTCTCGACGTCTACCATCACGAACGGGAGATCAAACGCCGCATCGGGGTCGTCCCGCAGGAGAACAACCTCGACGACGAGCTCAAGGTGGAGGAGAACCTGGTGATCTACGGCAGGTACTACGACTTGCCGCGCAAGCTGGTGCTAAGGAGGGCGGAGGAGCTCCTCGACTTCATGCAGCTCTCCGAGAAGGCCGAGGCGACGGTCGAGCAGCTCTCCGGCGGGATGAAGCGGAGATTGCTCATCGCGCGGGCGTTGCTCAACGACCCCGAGATCGTCGTCCTCGACGAGCCGACTACGGGGCTCGATCCGCAGGCGCGTCTGCTCGTCTGGGACCGCTTGCGCGAGCTTACGGAAGAAGGCAAGACGTTGCTGCTTACCACCCATTACATGGAGGAGGCCGCACGCCTTTGCGACAGGCTCGTCATCATGGAGGGGGGTTTGATCATCGCCGAGGGGACCCCCAGGGCGCTGGTCGAGGAGCATGTCAGCCCGCAGGTCCTGGAATTCAGGACCGACCACAAATCCCTCGATGAGCTGATTCCCATTGTCGAGGCGGCCTCCGACGCCGTGGAGCGGACCGGCGACGAGTCGGTCCTCGCCTACACCGAAGATGCGGACGCGCTCCTCGAGAAAGTGCGTGGCTCGGGGGCGAAGATCGAGAACACCGTCTACCGCCAGGCCGGCCTCGAGGACGTCTTCCTGCGGCTGACGGGAAGGAGCTTGGTCGAGTAGTGGGTGCTATAAGGATACCCTCGGCGCGTGGATCGTTCAGGGTGTGGCAGCGTAACATCACCATATTCAGGAAGTACTGGAAGACCATTTTGTTCCCCAACTTCGTGGAGCCGCTCCTCTATCTGGCGGCCCTCGGGCTCGGGCTCGGGGCGTTCATCCAGCAGGGGGGCATTCACGGGCAGCCCTACGTCCAGTTCGTGGCGCCGGGGCTGTTGGCGAGCAACGCTATGTTCGCCGCCTCATTCGAGAGCACGTTCAACACCTTCGTCAAGCTCAAGATAGACAAGATCTACGACGCCATAATAACCACGCCGGTCAACGCCGAGGATGTGGTTGGCGGCGAGTATCTGTGGGCGGGAACGCGCGCCGCGCTCTACGGAACAGCGTTCCTCGCGATGATCTTGGTACTCGGGATCGTCTTCGGGCAACCGCTCGTCACCTCGTGGTGGGCCTTGCTGTTGCCCCTGATGCTGCTGGTGATCGGCATCATGTTCAGTGTAATGGGCACCCTCTTTACCAGCCTCATAGAACGCATAGACCTTTACGCGTATTACTTTACCCTCGTCGTCACGCCGCTGTTTTTGCTCTCGGGCGTCTTCTTCCCCGTTGACGACTTCCCCGCGCCGGTCCCGCAGGTCGCCTGGTTCACCCCGCTCTACCACGCCGTCAACGTGTGCAGAGAGCTCGCGACGGGACCATCTTTAGGAGTAATCGTCGACATCGCGTGGATGCTCGTCTTCACCGGCGCGCTGGCCCTCATCCCCGTCCAGATCATGCGCCGGCGGCTCATCGGCTGAGGGTCGAGACTCTGGTAGGATGGCACGATGGGGGCCGAGCAGTTCACCGTACGCTTAGCACGGTCCGAGGATGACCAGGCTATCGCCGCCCTCGTCGTCGAAGGATTCCTGGACAAGTTCAGGCCCGTCTTCGGACGCAGGATGGATCGCTCCGTCAAGATCATGGAGAAGTGGATCAGCCTGGAGCACGCCTCGGGCGGGGTGAGATCCCTTGTGGTCGAAGGGTACGCGAACGCGGAGATTGCGGGCAGCATCGGGGTCAGGACCGCGCCCTCCAGGGAGGACGTCCTCGCCCGCGGTCTGTGGAGGACCCTCACGCGCAACCTGGGCCTGCTACGCGCCGTTTGGGCGACGACCTTGCTCTCCTACCCGAGATACGCTTCCGTCTCCTCGGAGGCCTACATCGAACGGCTCGTCATCTCCCCCTCCTTCCGCCGCCAGGGCATGGCGCAACGCCTCCTTTTGGCGGCTGAAGACCTCGCCAGGGATGCAGGCAAAAAGTCGGTGGGCCTGCACGTAACAGGCGGCAACCTGGGTGCACTCCGCCTCTATGAAGCAGCGGGTTACGTGGAGGTCTCGCGCCAGAGATCCATCCTCACCGGCTGGTTTCTCGACATCCGCGAATGGCTGTATCTGAAGAAGAAGCTCTAGAGCTTCTTCAGCATTTCAGCATTTCAGCACGCTCCGGCTTCGCCTCCGCTTGTCAGCACTTCAGCTAGTCCTCCCGGTGCGTTGCCGTGAGCGTCGAGCCTGGCTGCCGCCCGCGGCGGTTCCTCGTGCGCGGCTGGACGAGGCGAGCGCGGGAGAAGCTGACTAGCTGACAAGCGAGGGCCGAAGGCCCGAAGCGTGCTGAAATGCTGACTAGCTAGTATCGTCGGAGGGGTCATCCTCGGGCCGCGCGCGTGGGCCGAACTCGCGGCGTGTCTCCGGCCAATCGAAGAGGTCCGGCGGCAACTCGGGCAGAAAATCTTCATCGGAGGACTCGCGGCCGGTCCGGCCGACCGATGTCGGTGGCTCCTGGACGGCATCAGAGTGCGAGTTCGGAGGCGGTGTCCTTGCCGGGTACCTTCCTCCGTGTTTGCGGACGATCCTGGGTACGTTGTCGCGTTCGGCGTCGAACTCGGTAGAGTGCGGGCTGAGATCCGCCGTATCGTCCGCCGGGCCTGCGGGCTCCGTGGAAGGGCGCGCTTCGTCGACCTCCTCCGCGTATGGGGTCTCGGCCCCCTCCCTCGTCTCGGGAGCCGGAGAGACCTGATCCAGATAGCGGGCATCGCCGGTGAGGAAGGCGAGGATCTGGGCGTTGAACTCGGCGATACGCTCGATCATGGGCAGATGGCCGCATTCGTCTATGAGGCAGATCTCGGCCTTGTCCACCCCCCCGGCCCATATTCCAACCGACTGAGGGTCGACGATCTGGTCGTCAGCCCCGGCGACCACGAGGAGTGGGATCTTTATGATCCTGGCCTGCCTGGCGAGCCGGCCGCGGGAGATCTCACGCCTCCCGATACTGAGGGTCTTGGAGACGGCGGCCGGCGTCGAGCGTCCTGCGTCGTCCAGGACCTCTTCCGTGAGGTCGACGGGATCGGCCACGAAGGGCCGCATCCAGAGCCGCCGGATCGGGCGCGCGGCGCGTCCAAGGGCGTAGAAGATGGGCCCGAGAACGGGCAGGGTAACGAGCCAGAGCATGGTAGGAAGGTCGATCTGGTTCTCGTCGGCCGGTGCCGAGATGATGACGAGACGTCCGACCACGTCGGGATGGTCGGCCGCGAGCTTCACGGCCATGGCCCCGCCGAGGTCGTGGCCGACCACGTTCGCGCGGGTCAGGCCGAAGTGGGCGCAGAAAGCGTAGAGGAGCCTGCTCCCGTTTCGTATGCCGTATCCGGAGAGGGGCTTGTCCGACTCCCCGAACCCGCTCAGGTCGAGGCTATAGACGGTGAAGCGTTGCGCCAGGCGTCCCGCGAGTTGCTCCCAGATGCGCGAAGAGGACAGCCAGCCGTGTACGAGCACGACCGCGGGCCCCCCGCCGACGACGCGGTAGCGGATCCAGACACCCTCGAGTTCCAGGTATTCCGTGTCGCGGGCGCTCTCCACCTCCCCGGCTTCGCGCCCGAGCACTACCGAGGCGGCGAGTATCACAGCGACCACAACGAACAAGACTATAAGTGTGATGCCCATGGAGGCCATGATAACGCAAGAAAGGGGGCTCTCGCATGCTCCGCAAGGCTGCGGCGCTCTTCTCTACGAACTCCAGCGGCTGCCCACGACCCGCCGGATCATGAAGGACGCTGTGTGATCGCCGGGTTTACCCCTCAGCCGATCTTCTCGCGCCTGTTGTGGCTGTAGAGGCACTCCAGCTGGGAGCGAAGGAGGGTACGGTCATAGGGGCCAGCATGGCTGTCTATACAGAAGAGCACCTCCTCGGGTCGTCCGGGGTGCAGGTCGTTGTCCATCATGAAATCCAGGAGCTCCCTGTACTCTTCGCCGACCTGATCCACGAACTCCGAGAACGAGATGCGGCCCGAGATCAGACGCTCGCACGCTTCGCAAGGATCCAGCTTTCCCAGACGGCGGTTAGTGTGCCTCACGATGAGCCCGGGGGCGATTTCCCCGAGACCCATTCCCTCCTTCATCACCAAGACGGTCCCTTTCTAGCCCCCGGAGGGGTCGTTTCCCCGTTTACCTCACACCCCTTAGACCGCCGGCACCCCTTCCGCAGGCGATCCGTGCAGTCTACGTTCGGTCGCGCGTTTTGTAAAGCGTCTCGCCGAGAGCGGGCGTCCCGAACGATATACTGCCCTGGGATGTCGGGCGTAGCGAAAGAGATGTGCCGGCAAAACGCCCTTGCGGATGGCGCGTAGCGTGGGCGTCCGGCGCGGCGCGCGCGTGGTCGTCCTCGGCGCCGGGTTCGCCGGGGCCTCGCTACTCAGGCATCTCCCTGCGGTTCTGAGAAGGCCGGGCGAGACCCTGCTGATCGACCGCAGCGAACACTACACGTTCGCGCCCCTGATCCACGAGGTCGCGGTCGGCCGCGTACATCCGAAGAGCGTAAGCTCACCGATCGCACCTTTGTGCGCCGACGCCTGTGAGTACCTACACGCGGAGGTCTCGGGCATAGATCCCGCCCGGAAGACTCTGGAAACGTCGGAAGGCCCTGTCGGCTACGAGTATCTGATACTTAGTCCTGGCAGCGTGCAGGCCGAGCCGGGGCCGCAGCTACAAGACTATTTCCAGCCCTTCTCGAACCTGGATGACGCGCTACGCCTGCGCGGTACCCTTAGCGAGGCCTGGCACCTCGCCACAAGTCCTGGGCCACCGCCGCCACCGGGTGCCCTGAGTGTGGCCATCGTCGGCGGCGGGGCGACCGGCGTGGAGGTGGCGGCCGAGGTGGCCGCCCTCTTCGACTATCTGGGGAGGCGTTCCCACCGCAGGCCGTCCGAGAGACCGCGGGTGGTGCTGCTCGAGGCTACCGACCGGCTAATGGACTGGCTCGACCCCTACTTCGATAGGGTTGCGAGGAAGTCGCTCTCTGGCCTGGAAGTCGAGGTGCGCCTGAACTCCCCCGTGGAGAAAGCGGGTACCGACGGCGTCCTCGCCGGCGAAGAGTGGCTGAAGGCGGCCACCCGGGTGTGGACGGCCGGTGTGGAGGCTCCGCCACTGGTCAAAAGCTTGCCGGGGGAGCACGACGCCACGGGCCGCGTGCCTGTGGACGAGCATCTCACCTTGCCGGGTCATCCCGACGTCTACGTACTCGGTGACGCCGCGGTGTACACCCACCCGCGCCTCGGTCCCCTGCCCCCCACCGCCTCCGTCGCCGTGCAGGAGGGACCGTGGGTCGCGCGCGACCTCAAGCGCCGGTTGCGTGGCGCCGGCAGCAAGCGCGGCAGGCCGCCTTTTCGCTTCTTCGACCGGGGCTATGTCGTAAGCCTCGGTCCCGAGGGCGCCGTGGCCGACGCCGTGGGTCTCAGGCTGCGGGGGCCCGCGGCACAAGCGCTCTACAGGAGCGTCCTCCTCTACTACATGAAGAGCCGGCGCGACAGGATACTTACAGGCGCAGACTGGGCACTGGAGCGTACCCTGGGCCGGCTGGGGTTCGGTAGCGATCAGCCAGTCAGCTAGTCAGCACGCTGCGGCCTTGCGGCCTCCGCTTTCAGCACGGCGCTTCGCACCTTGTCAGCACGTCAGCCAGAGCCCGTGTACGCTCCAAGCCAACAAGTCGAAATACTGAAGTGCTGAGAGCGCCCGACAGGGCGCGTGCTGACAAGCTGGCGCAGCCAGCTTGCTGAAATGCTGATCTACGTCTCGACGTGCACCGGTGCCAGGTGCCGTTCTACGATCTCGCGAACGTCTTCTGGCCGCACACTTGTGTACCAGACATCGTCAGGGTAGACGAAGACAATAGGCCCTTCCTCGTGCCGGCGGGTGCAGACGTTGCGAAGTACGGTGGACGGTGGCATGCCCCGCAACTCGACCTCGTCCCGGAACAGCTCGAACAGCTCGCCGCCCCCCTTCTCGCCACAGCGTCCCTCGCCTGGCGTGGCGCAGACGAAGATCTGGCAGAGCTTCCTCATGCCCAGATTCTATGCCGCAACCAGGAGAAGTCCAGGCACAGCGGCTCGTATTCGGGCGATTCGCGAACCGCCCCACACGCAATCTCCCCTAGAAGCTCGTTACCGTCAGGCCGGTCTCCGCGCGCTCCTGGATGCGGCGGGCCGTGCCCGTCTCCTTGGCCTTCTCGGCGACCGCCTCCGCGACGGCGGGAGCGACCCGCTCGTCGAAGACCGAGGGGATGATGTAGTCTTCGGAGAGGTCCTCCTTCGGGATCACCCCAGCTATCGCCTCAGCGGCGGAGAGCTTCATCGGCTCGTCTATCTCGCGGGCCCTGACGTCGAGGGCCCCCCTGAAGATGCCGGGGAAGCAGAGGACGTTGTTGATCTGGTTCGGGTAGTCGCTGCGACCCGTGGCGATGATTCGCGCCTTGCCCATCGCGACCTCGGGCCTTATCTCGGGATCGGGGTTGGCCATGGCGAAGAGGATCGGGTCCTCGTTCATGCTCTCGACGTGCTCGAGGGAGAGGACATCGGGCGCGGAGAGGCCGAGGAAGAGGTCGGCGCCCGAGACGGCCTCCGAGAGATCTCCGGTCCTGCCCTCGGGGTTGGTGTTCTCGGCGAACCACCGCTTGGACTGGTTGAGGTCCTCGCGCCCCTCGTGGACGATGCCCTTGGAGTCACAACCGACGATGTGCTTCGCCCCGGCGGCCATGATGATCTTGGCGCAGGCCACCCCCGAGGCGCCGACGCCGTTTACGACTATCCGGAGGTCTTCCACCTCCTTGCCCACGATCTTGAGGGAGTTGATCAGGGCCGCCAGCACGACGACGGCCGTGCCATGCTGGTCGTCGTGGAAGACGGGGATGTCGAGCTCTTTTTTCAGACGCTCTTCGACCTCGAAGCAACGCGGGGCCGAGATGTCCTCGAGGTTTATGCCGCCGAACGCGGGGGCCAGGTTCTTGACGGTCTTGACTATCTCGTCCGACTCCTTGGTGTCGAGGCAGATCGGGAACGCGTCGACGTTCGCGAACTGCTTGAAGAGCGCCGCCTTGCCCTCCATCACGGGCATCGCCGCCCGCGGCCCTATGTCCCCGAGACCCAATACCGCCGTACCGTCAGAGACGACGGCCACCGTGTTGCGCTTGACGGTAAGGTTGAAGGCCCTCTCCGGGTCGCTTGCTATCGCCCGGCAGACGCGGGCGACACCAGGCGTATAGACCATAGAAAGGTCGTCGCGGGTGCGGATCTGAAGCTTGGAGCGGACCTCGATCTTGCCCCCAAGGTGCATGAGGAACGTCCTGTCCGAGACGTTGATCACCCTGACCTGGGGTAGGTCCTCGACGACCTGGACGACCTGCTGGCCATGCTCCGAATCGCGGGCGTTGACGGTGATGTCGCGGGTCGTCCTGTCCTGGCGCATGCGCACGATGTCGACGGCGCCGACCATGCCGTCAGCGTCGCCTATGGTCGTCAGAATCTTCCCCAGGGCTCCCGCTTCGTGCGGGAACTCGACTCTCAGGGTGAGGCTGTAGCTCGCACTGGGTATCGATTCCATCTCCGTAACCCCTCTCTGTCATTGGTCCGCCCCACGCGTGGCACGAGAATGATTGTATGTCAGCCTGGCGCTTCGCGCCTACTCAGCACGCTCCGCCCTTCGGGCTCCGCTCGTCAGCATTTCAGCACGCTTCGGGCCTTTGGCCCTCGCTTGTCAGCTAGTCAGCTTTTTCCGTTCGATTTCCGCCCTGGCGCGCACGAGGCACCGCTACCAGCGGCGGTGGGGTTCTACGCTTGTGGTCAGGCTAAGGGACGACTAGCTGACCTGCTGAGAGCCGCCGAGCGTAGCGAGGCGGCGTGCTGACAAGCGGAGGCGAAGCCGGAGCGTGCTGACTGGCTTAGATTGGTAGATATCCGGGGTCGTCGGGCAGGTCGGTCCCGGGAAGCGCATCGCGCCGGGCGAGAAACCATCTCCCTCTGGCGGTGAGGGGGCCGGCCTCTCCGGCGGCCTGTTCGAGTCCGGCTCGGAGCTCGTGCAACAGTGGCGGTCGCTCGCCGTAGGAGACCATCTCGAGCTCCGCGGCAACGGCGGCGTCGACGAACTCGCCCCAGCGGCGCGAGGCGGGGGCTTCGGGCGGCGAGCTGAAGGCGTTCTTGATCTCATCAGGGAACGGGGCCGAGGCCAGCATCCCGGCACGTTCGCCATCGGGGGGGCCGGCCTCCTCTTCGAGGTAGCGGCGGGCGGCGAACAGCAGCAACCGCGAGGGAACGGTCCGTTTGTTCCAGGAAGCGGCGACCGCCTCCCAATCTATGAAAGATCCAGCATAGAGCCTCTGCAGATCCATAAACTCAGAAACCGCTCGAGTAGCCGCCCTCGACGGCGTAGAGCTCGCCCGT
>JBKPNW010000273.1:0-6897 GCA_046732815.1 Actinomycetota bacterium
CTAGAGGTACTGCGACTCATCGCCCAGGGACTCTCGAACCGCGAGATCAGCGAGAAACTCTTCCTCGCCCTGATAACCGTCAAAGGACACAACCGCAACATCTTTCGCAAACTGCAGGTTCGGAGGCGCACCGAAGCCGTAGCGCGCGCCCGCGAGCTCGGCCTGCTGCAGCCCTAGCGCCTTTCGCCCGCAAATCCGGATCTGGGACGGCACGCAGGCGGTCCATAACAATACCCCCGAACCCTACTTTGGTATCTGTTCGCCGATACCGTGTCGCGGCTATGCTCCGGTGCATGGAACGACGGCTACGAAAGGTACAGGGGATGGCAAACAAATCCGATCGGCCGATGATCTACGAGATCAGGATCAAGGGCCATCTGGGTCCTCGGTGGTCAGGGTGGTTTGAAGGCCTGAAGATCACGCTGGAGGACGACGGCGAGACGCTCTTGACCGGGCCGGTGGTGGATCAGGCCGCGCTGCACGGCTTGCTGAGGAAGGTGCGCGACCTGGGGATGCCCTTGATATCTGCCGTTCGCGTCGAGCCCCCCTAGACGAAAGCGTCCGACGACAAACGGTGAATCGAGAGAGGAGAACGAAAGATGACCGGAGAAGGGAAAATGAATGCATACAAAGAACGGCTCCATCGGCGGCCAGTTGACGGCGACGTTCGAAGGCAAGGGGCGTACCCTACGTCCGAAGTATCTACCTTCAGGCTCTACCTGTTGAGGGCCATGTACGTCTTCATGGTCGTCGGTTTGGCGATCTTCAAGATGGCCCCGGCGATACTCCATCCCGAGAACCTCTCGCCCAGGACAGCGCGGTTGTAAGCGTGCTCGGCGGGTTCGCGCTCTTGGCGGTGGTGGGGATCCGTTACCCGATCAAGATGCTGCCGCTGCTTTTCTTCGAGTTCGTGTGGAAGGTCGTCTGGGTTTTGGCTTTCGGGCTGCCCCTGTTGCTTTCCGGTGGGCTTGAGCCGAACGTAAGCTTTGGGGGGACAGACACGCTGATCAACTGTCTTTTGGGCATCGTGTTGGTCCCGATCGTTGTGCCTTGGGGCTACGTCTTCAGACAGTATGTGAAGGCGCCCGGAGATCGGTGGGGGACTAAGCAGGTGGCCTCGAGCGCTCCTGTCGACGGCGGCGGTCTAACCAACGTCATCAATAAGAGCTGAGGGAGATCATCGATGGATTCCATCGCGGACACTACTTCGCCGCGCCGGCTGGCAAGAACTGCCGGCGCCCTGTACCTGATCAACATCGTCCTGGGCGCCTTCGCCATCGGCGTCGTTCCGGCCATCATCGCGGTCGGGCTGGATGCGGCGGCCGCGGCGCAACATTCGGGCGCACGAGCTGCTCTATCGGCTCGGCTTGGCGGCGCACGTCGTGGTCACCGTGACCAACGTCCCCTTGGCGGTCATCTTCTACGACCTCTTCAAGGTCGTGAACCGAAGGCTTGCCCTGCTGGACGCTTTCTTCATCCTGGTCGCGACCGCCATCGAGGCCGCCGGCCTCCTCCACCAGTTCGCGCCGCTGGTCCTTCTGAACAGCGTATCCTCCGCGAGCACGCCGGCGGCACAGCTGCAGGCGCTGGCTTATGCACCCGGAAGCGCCCTCTCGGGGATCGACTACAGCATCCACACGGTGTTCTTCGGCTTGGACATACTCTGTGCGGCGTACCTGGTGCTCAGGTCGACGTTCCTTCCCAGGGCCATCGGTGTCCTGCTGGCGGTCGACGGCCTAGCCTACCTGCTCTACAGCTTCGCGGACTTCCTGGCGCCTGGGTTTGCGGCCCAGCTGGTCCCCTGGATCCAGCTGCCCGCGCTCCTTGGTGAAGGATCGCTATGCCTGTGGCTCCTCGTGGTGGGCGTGAACGTCGAGCGATGGAAGGAGCGGGCTGGCGCGGCAACTCGGATGCGGTCCACGCAAGTCGAGGCACCGGCGTGAAAAGGATGAACAGGGACACCGTGATCCTCGACATTGGTGGAAACTCCTCCTTGTCACGCCTCCGGTTGACCTCTAGCGGTCCCAAGTAGCCCGGGCGGGAGAAAGGAGACCCACAACCGTGTTCACCCAACGAAATAGAAAGGAGTCTAGGTGACTTACTCTAGAAAGCTTGCACTGGCTACGGGCATGTTCTTCATTATTACCATCATCGCCTCGATCCCCGCAGCGTTTGTCTGCTACGCCCCCGTGCTGGGCGACCCGCGCTACATCCTCGGCGGCGGCGCCGACACGCTCGTGTCCTGGGGGGCGTTACTCGAAATGATTACGGCCCTCACCTGTATCGGCACCGCCGTCGCGCTGTTTCCTATCGTCAAGCGGCAGAACGAAGCAGTCGCCCTTGGCTATGTAGCCGTTCGTGTCTTCGAAGCCACCATCATCGCCGTCGGCATCGTCAGCCTCCTTGCGGTCGTGATGTTGCGGCAGGATCTGGCTGGCGCTTCGGGCGCGGATGCGGCCTCGCTCGGCCAGCTCGGCCAAGGGCTGGTGGCGCTCCATGATGCGACCTTCCTGATCGGGCCTGGTTTGCTCGCCGGCCTCGGGAACGGGATGTTGCTTGGCTACCTGATGTACCGGTCTGGCCTGGTGCCACGTCGCATGGCCCTGCTGGGGCTCGTCGGAGGCCCCCTGGTCACCGCTTCGGGGATCGCCATCCTGTTCGGGCTCTACGAGCAAGTCTCCCCGGTAGCAGCCATCACCGCGATCCCTGAAACCCTTTGGGAGGCGTCGCTCGGCGTCTGGCTCATCGTCAAGGGATTCGAGCCATCTGCTGCGATCCTTTCCGAGCCTGACACGACAGACGTGAACGGAGGTGACAAGGAGAGCGGCAAGTTGAGTCTCTCAAAAGCATAGAACAACCAACCTGGCGCGGCCTCCGAGGTACGCGAGGCCGCGCCAAACCGATCTTGGAGGACACCCATGAAGGCAACGGTATGCAGGAAATACGGTCCACCCGGTGTTCTCGGCTTGACGGAGGTAGTAAGCCCTACTGCCAAGGGAGGATGAGGTGCAAGAGAAGGATAGGTACGACCTTCGCTGCGACGTCGTGGTGGTCGGCGGAGGCTCGGCAGGTTTGAGCGCAGCTCTGGTCTTGGGTCGCTCGCGCAGACAGACCCTGGTACTGGACGCCAGCGAGCCGCGTAACGCCCCTTCTTCGGGCGTCCACGGCTTTTTCTCTCGGGATGGGATCCCGCCCGAGGAGCTACTCAAGATAGGACGAGAGCAGTTGGAGCCCTACCCTAGCGTCGAGGTGCGCTCCGCGCGGGTCACCGGCGCGAGCGGCGACAATGGCGACTTCGAGGTGATCCTGGGCGACGGGGCACTGGTGAGATCTCGCAAGCTCCTGCTGGCGACCGGCGTCGTCGACGAGCTGCCCGAGAAGCCGGGCTTCGAGGAGCTCTGGGGCCGGGGCGTCTACCACTGCCCTTACTGCCACGGCTGGGAGGTCCGCGACAGGCCGCTCGCGGTCCTCAACCCCGGCGAGGGGGCGGCCGAGCGCGCGGCCTTCATCCGCAACTGGAGCCGCGACCTCGTGCTCCTGACCGACGGCCCCGCGAACCTGGACGAAGAAGGGCGAAGGACGCTGCGCGCCCTCGACGTACCGGTGAGACAAGAGAGGATCTCGCACCTGGAAGGCGACCCGGGCGGAGCGGCAGGGGGCTTGCGGCGCATCCGCTTCGAGGACGGTTCCTCGCTGGAGCGCGAGGGCCTCTTCTACGTGCCGCCCCAGCGCCAGGGCTCGGAGTTGGCCAAGATGCTCGGCTGCGAGATCGGCCCGATGGGCCAGGCGCCGGCCGGCGTGAAGAGCGACCCCACTACGCGGGAGACAAGCGTGGCGGGGGTGTACGTCGCCGGTGACGCGGGCAACGCCGTCCAGAGCGCGCTGCTTGCCGCGGCCTCAGGGGCCAACGCGGCGTTCTTCGTGAACCACGCCCTCGTAGCCGACGAGGTTGCCGCGGCGTAGCGGCGCGGTTCACCGAGGCGTGCACCAATCCGGACCGTCGCGCAGGAGATGGAGGGCATCCTCCATGGCATTCAGTGGATCTACGCCGAATCGGAGGAGCCGACGAGCGGACTCGAACCGCTTACCCCTGCTCATTACGAGGGATCGGTCGAGCGTTGCAGAGGGATGCACGGGTACACAAATCCTGCAAATGTAAGCGGCTTCCTCTGCTCCTAATTGCCCTGCGTTGCATCCAGGCGCGTAGCGCTCTCGGACAGGCGTGTTTTCGCACGCGAATTTCACAGAAAGGGTGAAAGGAGAAGTTCGTCGGGTGACCCTCCGTCCCCGCTCACCACTCCGGTGCGCACCGCTTATCTGTAGGCTATGAACGGCCGTTCGACGTACCGGCTCGCGGCGGGTATCGGCGCTTTCGCCAGCGACCTCCGAGCCGCCGGCGCCCTCCTAACGCCTCTAGCGAATCCGAGCTCCCCGAAACGTCCGTAACCCCGAGAGCCGCCGGAGCCGGATCCGAACCAGGACCGAACCGTCCATAGCCGGTCGCGCTTTAGGGCGGACCGCGCTCTCACCCACTACCACTTACGCTACCACTTACGGATGGGTGTCCGACGGGATTCGTCGGGATCTAAAAGCACCACCACAGAGCGAAAAGCGCATAGGACGGGACCAAACGGGACTTAACCTATGCACGGAACGCCTTGCTACGAATCAGAAGGTCGCAGGTTCGAATCCTGCCGAGCGCGCCCCAAACTCCCGTATTTGCAGGAGTTTTTCCTGCAGCTCCGCCTTCAGTGCACCCAGCTCTTCCGGGTTTGACGGGAGGAGAACTCCCGGTGGGGTCACCCGAACCTTCTAATCGCGGTCTTCGTGCTTCTTCGCCTTGTCCAGGTAGTAGAGGACCTCGAGCGTGGTCCCCGGGGATTCCGGAAGCTCCTTGGGATCTACGCCACGTACTATAGCCTCGCTCCGCTCCTTCTCGTAGTGGCCCCTGAAGATGAGGTCGTACGCCCTGGAGAGGGTGTCTTTGGCACCTGCGGAGAGCTCATCCCAGGACGGGATCTCGTTGCCATAGAACTCCCACCGCTCCACTTCCTTGTTCCACCGGTACCAACGGGTTTCGGCCTCTTCGTGATCCTCATCCGGCCTCAAGGTCGCCTCGAAGCGGAAATGTCCGCCGCTGTCTCTCTCGTTCGCCACGGTTTACCTCCCAAAAATGCTGCCGCATTAGTCCATTCTACGAGCTCCGGTACCACGCCATCCCGAGGATGCCTCACTACCGCTTGCGCTACCACTCGTGGACATGTAACCATGGGATCTTGTGGGAATCTAACCGCGCCGTTACCGAGCGAAAAGCGTGTAAAGAGGGATCAAACGGAACCCGACGGGGTTTACAGCAGCACGCAACCGTTCGCTTGGAATCGGAAGTCCAGCGCGGGTTCGAATCCTGCCAAACGTCCCCAGAAGGCGAGGAATCACCGCTTCCAGGCCTCCAGCAGGTCCTCGGGAACGAGGGACGCGTCGAGGCCTCTGCCTTGCTGGTCGAATCCCTCTCTGGAGACGCCGACCAGGACGGTATCTTCGTCCGTTCCGGGGACATCGTCGCGTTGCGCCGCGATGCGACCCAGGTCACGTCCGTCGAAGGGCGTTCTCTGCCGCCATTTGATCGAACCCACGAACGCGACGCGCTTGAGGCGCACCTTCTCCTCCGCCCCGACGAGGTCCACCTCCACGTCGCCCTTCCTCGTCCAGTATCCGCCCACGTACTGTGCGTCCCCGAAACGCTCGTCGGGCAGCATGCGAAAGACGGACTCCCGTACTAGGGGCTCCACGGCTCTGCCGCGGTACGCGGACCAGTCCTCCCGGATCCTCGCGACCGCGAGGTCGCCGCGACCTCGCTCTATTTCTGGTATGTGGGGGCCGACGAAGCGCAGCCAGAAGCGAAGGTAGGAGTCGGCGACCGCGTAATGCGTCTCCCTCGAGGGCCTGCTAGAAAGTGGGCGCTCGGCAGACACCATGCGCTTCTGCCCGACCAGCACCGCAAGCGCCCTCTGCAAGGTCGTTTCGTGGATGCCCGCACGCCGCTGTATCGTGGTGAAGGTCCTTTCACCGGAACCGATAGTCGCAAGCACCTGCCGGGCCCTAACTTCCTCCGGGAACTCCGCGGAGAGGATACGCTCCCCTCCGACTATTAGCGGCGAGGTGGGGTTGGAGAGCTGCTCCTCCAGGAAGTTCCACATGGCCGTCCCTGGCTGCCACTCCTGGGTGATCTGGGGGAACCCTCCGAGCACCAGCTGGGCATCGATCGCATCGGCGGCAGGCAGATCCAGCATCTCGGCCGTCTCGTGTGGCCCGAAGGGCTCCACGACCATCTCTAGGGCAGGCCTCCCGTAGAGTGGTCGGTCGTACTCCGCGAGCGCCGACATCATGGATATGTCCGAACCTATCAGCACGAGGAGTACCGGAGCCTCCCTGAGATACCTGTCCCAGATCTTCTGTAAGGTCGCCTCCAGGGCAGAGTCCTGCTCCACGAGGTAAGGGAACTCGTCTATCACGATAACCTGCGGCGTTTCGCCGGCGGCGGTGGCCAGGAAGGTCAGCGCCCCGTCCCACGACTCAAAGGTCACGCCCCCGCTGCGCACTACGTCGCCCGCCGGCAGCTCCGAGCGCGCGACGTCTTGCGCGAACAACTCGAGCTCACGCGCGAGCGGCTGCCTGGAGGCGGTAAAGAAGACGTAAGGCACCGGAGGATGGGCACCACGCCTCAGGAACTCGTCCACGAGGCGCGACTTCCCGACCCGCCTCCGCCCCCGCATGGAGACGAGACGACCGCGGCCGGTTTGCCGCACCCTATCCAACTCGGCCTCCAGGGTCGCCATATAGCCGCGCCTGCCGACGAAGTCCCTCATCTTCTGACACTCAACTTACTCACAATAACAA
>JBKPNW010000274.1:0-2742 GCA_046732815.1 Actinomycetota bacterium
GCCAAGCTCAGGGACGAGACGGATCTGGGGACACTGAGCAGCGATCTGCTTGGAGTGATCAGGGAGACGATGCAGCCAGCCCACGTCTCGCTGTGGCTGCGCCCCGATACAGCCTCCAAGGGCAAGCAGGTAGATTAGCAGCCCGCTATTCACAGAACGTTGGGAAGATAGGCAATTCTGCCACCTTCACCGATGGTAGGATTCTTCGAAGTACAGCGTCAAATCGCAGAACGCCGTACAGTAAGCAGAGTGATATCGTCCTCCTGCTCCCAGCCCTCACCTACGAAGGAGTAGAGCTCCTCCAGAAGGTAGTCCTCTAGCGACCTCTCCTCACCGTACTCGGCGACGAGTGTTCGCAACCTCGGGAAGCCGAACATCTCACCTTTGGGGTCGTGCGCCTCGACGAGCCCATCGCTGTAGAACAGTACACCCTCACCAGCATGGAGCACTATCTTCTTCTCCTCGTAGCTCATGTCCGGCATAAGCCCCAAGGGCATTCCCGTAACACGAAGTTCCTCAGCGTGGCCCTCATGCCACAGGTAGGGGAGGTCATGGCCCGCGTTGGCGTAGCTGAAGCTACCGCTCTCTGGCTCGACGACGGCGTAGAAGCAGGTGACGAACATGTTTTGAGGGATGCGTGCCAACAACGTTTCATTGACCTGCTCAAGTACCTCATCGGGCGAAGAGGAGCCCAAGGCTCGAGCGGTGGACTGCAGCATGCCTAAGGTGGTGGACATTACCAGGGCAGCAGGCACCCCCTTGCCTGTTGCGTCCCCCACCACTATCCCCAGCTTGCCTTCGGGGAGTAGGTGGAAGTCGTAGAAGTCTCCTCCCACCTCGCGGGCTGGCTGGTAGAAGGGGTCGATCAGCCAGTCCTCTAGCTCGGGCACCTCCTCAGGCAACGAGGCCTGCTGGATGCTCCTCGCCACTTCCAGCTCCCGCTCTACACGCGCTCGTTCGCTTATCTCTTGCTCGAGGCGCTCGCCCATCAACTCCGAGGGAGCCGTCCCCACGCCCCACTCCTCGGCGATCTTGCCCCCCTCTATGCGGTGGATGAGGATGGCCATGTAGCTCACCTCCCTACCGGTTGGAGCGGCACCAAGGAGTTCCTTCCGATCGTGTGTGGCGCGACCCGTGATGCGGCTTGTCACCTTGTCGCCCGCGGCCACCTGGTCCTCGATGAGGATGCTGACGTTGGAGAAAGCTGCGACGTAGCCGGCGACTTGCCGCTTGTAGCCCTCGCGGTCGGGTACCTCGAATAGGGGGTGGCTGATGAAGCCGGGAGCCATCATCTGATCCATGGCGTCCATGTCTGCTTCGGCTCTTGCCTGAAAGAACCGGCGGACCAAGGCCATGTTCTGCTGGGTCGACACGCAACCTCCTCCTCCTCCTCCTCCTCGCCAACTCGCGCTTGCGCAGCGGACCGACACATGCATGATGCCACCCGTTGGCCTTCGGCACATCGGCCGGAGACCTATTCACCCGAGTGCTTGAAGTTATTTCTCCGACGTTCGCCTCCAAGGGGCTGCTCGTATGTTCGGGAGCATGCACATCTTCTAAGGTGACCTCCGGGCGCCTCATGGGTAAATACGCCAACGAGAGCGAGTGCCAGGAGAAAGGGGTCATGCAGATGGCGCTAATCCTCTTCGTTGAGTACCACAGCGCGTTCCGCCAGGCCGCCTCCTACGTCATGGATCAGGAACCTGACCTTGAGGTGGTGGCGCAGGGCGGCTCCGTGGCCGAGGGCCGCAAGAGGATGTCCGAGGGGGGTATCGACGCAGCCATAGTGGACATACCCCTCCCTGACGATGGAGCTCCGGAGATGGTAAGGGATCTGCACGAGGCCAACCCCTCCATCCCGGTGCTAGTGATGACCGCCCTCAAGGACCCCACGGTCCACGAGGAGATGGTTCGGGCGGGCGCCGACGAGGTGCTCCACAAGGACGTCCCCTTCAGGGAGGTCCTCGCCGCCGTAAGGAGGCTCGGGCAAGAGGGGTAACGAGGAGTAGGGTGAACGCGACGTGCGGATTCTGATCTCCTACGAGGACGGCTACCGCGTCTACTCTGACGCTCTGGAGAGGGCCATACGCGGACTCCGTCCGGACGCAGAGGTGGCGACCTGCCCGCTCACCGTGATTGGTGAGCAACTGGAGAGTTTCGACCCAGACCTCGTGGTGTCGAGTCGGCCCAACACTGTGGATCCTGGAGGGAGGACGGCATGGTACAGGCTCTCCCCCGAGCCCGACGAGGCATCAGAGGCCTGCCTCGGCGGGAGGCGCCGGCGGAGGTCCAACCCACCCCTGGACGAACTTCTGTCGTTCGTCGACGAAGTGGAGGCGTATGTCCGCGCTGGGCGCGAGCCGGGAGGTTGCTAGCCCGTGGCGGTAGCAGGGCGTGTGCAGGATAAAATGAACACCCGCCCCTAGGGGCTGAAAGGAGGAACAACATATGCAGCAGAGCGGAGAGAACCAGCAGGTAAGACCTCCTGTGCCCCCATTCACCGAGGAGACGGCAAGGCAGAAGGTCAAGGCCGCCCAGGACGCCTGGAACACCCGCGATCCCGAGAAGGTCGCTCTCGCCTACACCGAGGACTCCAGGTGGCGCAACCGCGAGGAGTTCTTCGAGGGTCGCGAGGAGATCGTCGCGTTCCTCAAGCGCAAGTGGGCAAGGGAATTGGACTACAGGCTGGAGAAGAACCTCTGGTGCTTCACGGGCAACCGCATCGCCGTCAGGTTCGAGTAT